>NZ_JANUXM010000003.1:0-275791 GCF_024814475.1 Pantoea sp. B623
ACTGGCAACTGGCAACTGGCAACTGGCAACTGGCAACTGGCAACTGGCAACTGGCAACTGGCAACTGGCAACTGGCAGGGTGTCATATCCCGTTTTTCAACGAAAGAAAAGGGGAGTCATTTCACAGGGCGCCAACAGAGGATTCACTATAATCAGCAAGTGCAGCGCTCAGTATATTCACTGTAATCAGTAAAAGTTATGGGTAACTTTAGGCATTCACTGTAGTCAGTAACCTTCCGCTTTCATTTTGATGGCCCCTTTACGAGGAGTCATCAGGCTGGCCTTTCCCACAGCCAGACTCTAACTTAAACGCAGAACGGCTATGGGACTGAGTTTCAAACATTCACTGTAATCAGTAAATACACATCCAGCCAAACACCTCATACGGGGTTGAATGCTAAACAACTCAATCTACTTCCACCAGCCCCAGCATGGTCAGAGCATTCACTGTAATCAGTATACTTCGTAAGTCCTGACCCGCGGGTCAGTGACCAGAATCAGGCCACGTCTCATCATGGGCGGGCTTACGGGTGAGAGGAGATTCACTGTAGTCAGTAAAACATTCACTGTAATCAGTAAAAGAAGGAAAGGAATTCGGTTGGCTGCAAACGGAACCTGGCCGCGTCAGATGGGATGTTCACTATAATCAGCAAACGTGATTTTCATTTAACCTGCCAGTATCTCAACATTCACTGTAATGAGCTAAGTGTTCACTGTAGTCAGCTGACTTCGTGACAAATGCTGAAGCTTCATCCCAAACGGCACACATCATTCACTGTAATCAGCACTGGCTTAACCCTGTCACTTTTTTTTTAGCGGAAAAGCACCCAACTGGAACAGGAAAGGCAGGGCAAATAGCCAGCAAAAAAGAGGTAAAAAAAGACACTATTAAACAATGGGTTAACTCTAACATCCACTGTATTCTGTAAATAACAAAGCTCAGTAAATTCACTATAAACAGTATGACGACGCGGAGGTTTGCTTTCGAGCCGACATTCACTGTAATCAGTAAAAGCGGTTTAAACACATGGAGAGAGGTGTTCTAAAAAAGGTTAGTAAGTGCAAGCTAACTTATAAATTATTGATAAGTTTGCACTTAAAAAAATGGACCGCGAAAGTAGATATGTGAACCAGTCCACTTTTACTGATTACAGTGAACACGACTGATTACAGTGAATGGCCAGCCAACTGCCTGAAGAATTCAGACGAAAATGATAGGCATACGTGTCACTTTTTGGCAAAAGTGACACTGCAACGCGAGGAGTACTGATTACAGTGAACGTTGGGCTCAGTCTTCAAAATCGATCTCATCGAGCGTATCGATTCCTTCCAGGTTACTGATTCCATCAAGTTTCGGTGTTCTGCTGTGAATGATGAAAAATACGGAGCGGCCTCGTTTGACTTCAGAGTAATCAAGGTAGCCAATCTCTTTAAGCTGTTCCATCGCGCGTCGTACCACGTGATTCTGCGTGGTAATCTTTGAGCCAAGATTGAGCCGCATACGTAAGCGGGCAAGAGAAATGGGCGCAGGGTTGGTCGGCAGGCTCTCCAGGAACGTATAAAGCGCCTGAGCCGATTCTTTACGCTTAAGGCGGGAGATAGCCCTCAGCTGCAGTAAAACCTTGTGGTCGAAGTTATACAGCTCAAAGAGCTTGGGATCAGCCTGTATGCGGACAATGTCTTTTTCACGATCGTAATAAGCTGACTGTACCAGATGCGTATGATAGGCCTTACCGTTACCTTCAAAAGAGAGAGTGTTCGTCGCAATACGGCGTAACGAAGCGTCGAGTCGCTTACGCAATGCGGCAGAGGAGTTGGCGGAGGGAATACCGCACATCTTCACGAAATCAATAAAAGGCAGGGTTACCGTATCACCCTGTGTAGGGTAACGGGAAAAAGACTGAATAATGCCGGCCCAGGTCTTAAAGTCATTATCCATATCCAGTCTGGCACCGGTGATGGTAATCTTTTCATAGCCTTCCGCTTTAACCAGAGAGAGGTTTTTAAGCTCTTTGGTGGCGTCGGTTGAAGCCATAGCACCAGAAATGCCTCGCGCTGTGGATTTAAGCGTGGGAACAAAGAGTCCCAGACGCATTAAGGCCACGGGCTGAACGGTATTATTTTTGTTGGGATGAAGCTGAATAACTTCACCACTGTTTTTGGTCACAGACAGAAAAGGCTCTAGTAACGCTTTGTTTTCACTATCTTTATCTGCCATTGGATAAGATCTTCATTCTGTGGATGAAAAGGATCGTTTTCTGATTACAGTGAACATTAGCACTGATTATAGTGAACATTCTACTGTGTATAGTGAATAAAGTACTGATTACAGTGAATACTTTACTGATTACAGTGAATGCAAACCCCCTCTCAGCCCTTGTGTGGTGCGGCCTGCGACGATCGGGGATCTCTTTGGATCTATAAGGGATCTCTTTATGATCGTTATATAGGAACTATTCACTGTATAAGTGGATAACTTGCCTGAAACACATATGGCATTCACGTTATCCAGCCGTCTGTCCGGATCCGTTCTGCCAAAATAGTAACGCGCTGCTCGTGGTGTTCGCCTGAGCGAAACCTGGCGTGACAAAGCGATCACTTCATTTTTTATAAACAACTTGCTCAGCATTATTCATTTTTCATCAGCATTATCCCGGCGTATGGTGACAACATCACTTACTGAAAAGGATCGAAACCATGACTGACTTTGCCGTGTCACGTAATCCAACCACGGGCGACATTCTTGCCAGCTATCCCATGCAGAACACAGCTGAACTGGAACAGGCATTAAGCACCAGCGCGGCCGCGTTTAAAAAATGGCGAAAAAGCAGCATGGCATCACGCGTAACGGTGCTTCGCCAGCTCGGTCATCAGCTTCGTGAACGCGAGCCTGAACTGACACGCATGATTACCCTCGAGATGGGTAAACCCGTGGCGCAGGCGAGAGCGGAGATCCTGAAATGCGCCAATCTGTGTGACTGGTATGCAGAATTTGGACCTGCGATGCTGGAAGACCAGCCATCACAGGTACCTGATGCGTGGCAGTCCTTTCGCCCAATAGGCGTGATACTGGCCGTCATGCCGTGGAATTTCCCCTTCTGGCAGGTTCTGCGCGGCGCCGTAGGCATGCTGCTGGCGGGTAATACCTATCTGCTTAAACACGCGCCCAACGTCATGGGAAGCGCAACGCTGATGGCTGAGTTATTTGATGCAACCGACCTGCCAAAGGGCGGTTTTAATCTGATTAACGTTGATAACGAAGGTGTCTCAACCGCTATCAAAGATGATCGTATTGCTGCAGTCGCAGTAACAGGCAGTGTTCGGGCTGGTGCAGCGATCGCAGCACAGGCGGGCGCAGCGTTGAAAAAGACCGTGCTGGAACTGGGCGGATCAGATCCTTTCATCGTGCTGGCTGATGCAGACCTCGATGAAGCGGTGAAATCTGCGGTGACAGGCCGTTATCAGAATACCGGACAGGTCTGTATGGCGGCTAAACGGTTCATCATTGAGGCATCCATAGCAGAGGCATTTGAGGCCCGTTTTGTAGAGGCTGTCAAAGCGCTTAAAATCGGCGATCCTTTGAATGAGGACACCTATATCGGCCCAATGGCCCGCGCCGATCTGCGTGATGAGCTGGATCAGCAGGTACAAGCCAGCCTGCGTGAGGGTGCCCGGTTGGTGTTAGGCGGTGAGAAAATAGCAGGGCAGGGCAACTATTACGCCCCCACCATCCTTTCAGACGTCACCAGCGAAATGACCGCCTTCCGGCAAGAGCTGTTTGGTCCGGTAGCGGCGATTGCCGTGGCCCGGGATGCGGAGCACGCTCTGGAAATCGCCAATAACAGCGACTTTGGGCTGAGCGCGACCGTCTGGACAGGCGATGAGCATATGGCTGCCCGGATGAGTGAAGAGCTGGAAGTGGGCGCTGTGTTTATTAATGGCAATGGCGCTTCAGATCCGCGCGTCACCATTGGTGGTGTGAAAAAGAGTGGCTATGGCCGCGAACTGTCACATTTTGGTGTGCATGAGTTCTGTAATGTGCAGACGATTTGGAAAAACCGTCGGTAATCCACGTTCTGGCTTCTGGCGACAACAACAATAAAACAGGCGCATGACAATGCGCCTGTTTCTTATCACTTTCAGCCTTCATGCAGAACAGAGAAGCGGGTTTTCTATTGCGAGTCAGAGGGTGCACTCAGGATATAACGATCAGGAATCAGCATCTCCAAACCAGCCCGGCATGGGATCCGGAAGCGTTACCCAGTATTCGGGGCCCTGAGCCATTTCCAGCGGCGTTAACAGCGCAGCGTCAAGCGCGCTGCGCACCTGATCTTCATCCATTTCAATGCCGATAAAAACCAGTTCCTGTCGGGCATCGCCAATCCCATCCAGCCAGTTCTCAGCAATAAAATTCAGAGACTCGCTGTCTCTGGGCCATTTGTCCCGCGGAATGCTGGCCCACCAGCTCCCGGCATAACCATGCTGTGCGACCGCACCGGCCTGTGACCACATCGCCGCATATTCCGGACGGCTGGCCAGCCAGAAATAGCCTTTCGAGCGAATGACGCCATCAAGCTGGTGGTTAACAGCATGCCAGAAACGTTCTGGATGAAAAGGGCGCCTGGCACGGTAAACAAAACTGCGAATACCATACTCTTCTGTTTCAGGCTGATGCTCGCCGCGTAGCTCTTTCAGCCAACCCGGTGCCTGTGCAGCCTGATCAAAGTCAAACAGACCGGTATCCAGTACCTGATCAAGGGGAACGTTACCAAAATGGCTGGTGATGATACGCGCTCGTGGATTCAGCGAATGTAACATCGCTTTAAGCGTCCGTTGCTCATCCTCCGTGATGAGGTCAGTCTTATTAACCACCAGCACATCACAGAATTCGATTTGATCGACCAGAAGATCGACGACAGATCGTTCATCTTCTGCCCCAAGAGATTCTCCTCGTGCCTGAAGCGAGTCGACCGAACGGTAATCCTGAAGAAAGTTATACCCATCTACGACGGTGACCATGGTATCTAACCGCGCAATAGTGGATAAACTCTCCCCGTCCTCATCGGCGAAGGTGAAGGTTTCTGCAACCGGAAGCGGCTCAGAGATGCCGGTCGATTCTATGACAAGATGATCAAAGCGGCCTTCCTGCGCCAGCCGTTTGACCTCCAGTAACAGGTCTTCACGAAGGGTGCAGCATATGCAGCCATTGCTCATTTCCACCAGCTTTTCATCGGTACGAGAGAGTTCAGCTCCGCCATTACGCACCAACGCCGCATCAATGTTGACTTCAGACATATCGTTAACAATCACTGCAATGCGTCGACCCTCGCGATTATTAAGAATGTGATTTAGCAGTGTCGTTTTACCTGCGCCGAGAAATCCTGACAGTACAGAAACAGGCAAGCGGGGATCGGATGAGTCCGGTAAGGAATGAAGCGCCATGAGAGATCCTTAAAATCAGTGTCATTTAATATGTTATAACATAACAAAATGGCGGTGATTTTCAACACTGTTTGTCAGGAATAGCAAAACACAGGATCGTGAAACTGCTGAGTGCCTATCCCGTTTTCGACTCGACATGTTCAGATGGGTTTTGCTTTGAATTGATATGTTATAACATAGTATTTCTGGGTAACATTATGTGGTTAAAAGACATATTATGAAACAACTTAAGCACCTCCTTCACAGCACGCTTGCGTGCCTGTTATTTGCCTCCTTGAGTGCCGGTGCTGCCGAAACAAAACCGGTCCGTATTGCCGCCCCATTTGAAATTAAGGGTGCCGATCCCGCTCTTTCGGGTGATATTTTACTCCGCATGGATGTGGTGGAAACGCTGGTGGAGACGGATGCTAAAGGAGCCCCTGTTCCAGCGCTGGCTGAGAGCTGGCAGGCTTCTCCGGATGGTCTGCAATGGCGCTTTACACTGCGTCCAGGCGCCCATTTTCACGACGGTTCCCCTGTTACTGCTGAAAGCGTGGTGAAATCACTTAACATCGCCCGCGGTAAGCCGGGCTTGCTGGATAAGGCACCGATAACGTCGATTGTGGGTGAAGATCGACAGGTCACCATCACACTCAGTGAACCTTTTACACCGCTACTGGCGGTGCTGGCAGAAAGTCGTTCACAAATTCTGGCGCTGGCATCATGGGATAGCACGAACGCTGTCACGCGGATCATTGGCAGCGGTCCGTTTCAGCTGGTAAGTTTCCAGCCGCCTCAGGCGCTGAGCGTAAAGAGATTTGAGGGTTACTGGGGGAAAAAACCGGCCATCGCTGGCGCTGAATTTTTATCTGCGGGACGCGCTGAAACACGCGCACTGCTGGCTGAAAGCGGAGACGCCGATTATGTTTTTAACCTTGATGCCGCCAGTCGGCAGCGCCTGTCACATAAAAAATCTCTGCAGCTGCTCACCGTTTCCGTTCCACGAACGGTGATGCTCAAACTGAATCTGGCACATCCCTTTCTCAGCGACCACACCACGCGCGAGGCGTTAAGCCTTGCGATTAACCGGAGTGCGCTTGCTAATGCGGTTTTGCGCTATCCGGGGGCGGCGACACAGATGTTCCCGCCTTCGATGGCCGAGTGGCACAATCCGGCATTGCCCACGCTGGATTACTCACCACAGCATGCAACAGCATTGCTTACGCAGTCAGGCTGGCAAGCCGGTCAGGATGGGATACTGATCCGTAATGGACAGCGTTTTACGCTCACGCTGCTGACCTATCCGGACCGTCCTGAATTGCCGCTCATCGCGATGGTGATCCAACAGCAGCTGCGTCAGATCGGAATCGATGTCGTCATTAATTCAACTAACTCCAGTGAAATCCCCGCTCGTCATCACGACGGGAGCCTGCAGATGGCGCTGTTCGCCCGTAATTTTGCCTTAACGCCCGATCCCACCGGTACGCTGCTTCAGGATTATGGGCCTCAAGGCGGTGACTGGGGAGCAATGAACTGGCACGACAAGGCCTTTAACGAGGCGCTCGGTACGCTATCGCAGAGTCATGATCCTGCGGTGCGACAAAAGGCCAGAGAGGTCATTACTACGGCTTTCCAGCGCGATTTGCCGGTTATTCCCATCGCCTGGTATCAGCAGTCAGCGGCAGTTAATGCCAGCCTCACCTCGGTCACGCTGGATCCGTTTGAACGCCATTTTGGCCTGCGTGATATGCAATGGGTGAAATGATGCTTAAACAACTCAGCTGGCGCCTTTGTCAGGCCGCCTTCGTCATTCTCGCGGTCGGGATCTTAACGTTTGTTCTGGTACAGGCATTACCGGGTGATATGGCCTGGCGTATCGCATCGGGACGTTATGGTTATGATAGGGTCGATCTGGCAGCGGTAGCCCAGGTAAAACAGCAACTGGCGGATATGACCGCCCAGGGAAGTGCGCTGGGGCAGTGGATGTGGGATCTGCTGCGCTTCAACTTTGGCCGTTCACTGGTATCGGGTGAGCCTGTCAGTGGCGAACTGGTCTGGCAATTGAAACAAACGTTCGCCCTTGCCGGCTTTTCTCTGTTACTGACCCTGCTGCTGATTATTCCACTCGGGATTTGGGCAGGCTGTCATCCCGGCCGTTTCCTGGACCGGGCCATTAACGGCGCTGTCGCCATTCTCAAATCGGTTCCGCATTTTGCTCTTGGCCTGCTGCTTATCGTTTTGTTTGCGCTGCGTCTGGACTGGCTGCCCAGTGCCGGGCAGGGGAACTGGCGACATTTCATCCTGCCGTCAGTGACGCTGGCGCTGCCGCTAAGTGCCGTGGGCGCTCGGGTCGTACGTGAGGCGACATTCCAGGCTGTAACGGCCAGCTGGTATCGCTGGGGGGCACAAAAGGGTCTCTCTCAACCGCGTCTTTTCTGGCGTCACGCCCTGCGTAATCTCAGCGTTCCGGTCGTGACCTGGCTCGGCATGCAGTTCGTCTGGCTGGTGGAAGGCGTGGTGGTGGTGGAAACGCTGTTTGCCTGGCCAGGCATTGGCCATGCGCTGGTCCATGCGATTTTTGCCCGGGACGTGCCCGTGATACAGGCCAGCGCAATGGTACTGGGGTTGACGTTTGTCACCCTGAACATGCTGGTAGATGGTTTGTGCTATGTGTTGGATCCAAGGGGGAAACGCATATGACCTTTCGTCAAAAAACAGGTCTGGCAATTATTCTGGCGTTGCTCGCGTTTGCCTGGCTGGTGCCGCTATTCGGGGCTGGGGATCCTGTGCAGCAGGACCTGTTGCAGATGTTACAGCTTCCCTCTGGGCAGGCCTGGTTGGGCTATGACCATCTTGGCCGCTCAATGCTGGCCCGGTTGAGTGCGGCACTCAGGTTATCACTGGGCCTGGCAGCGATATGCGTTATCACGGCACTGATAATGGGCACGCTGGCGGGGATCATGAGTGCCTGGCGCGGCGGTTGGGTGGACAAGGTGTGCAACGCATTAGCGGATATGTGCCTTGCGCTTCCCGGTCTGCTGCTGGTGCTGTTGTTAGCGGCTATCTCACCTGATTCGCCAGAAATGTTGTGGCTGGGGATTTCACTGGTGCTGTGGGTCGAGTTTTTTCGCGTGACGCGAGCCACCCTGCGACCCGTTGTTACGTCTCCCGCCGTCCAGTCCTCTTCACTGCTCGGTTTCTCGATACGCTATCTGTTTCGCAGACACTTATGGCCAGCCATGGCGCCCTTGTTGCTGACGTTAACGGTCTATGCGTTTAGCAGTGCCGTTATGGCGGTGTCCGCATTGGGATTCATCAGCGTGGGGGTTCGCCCACCGACACCAGAATTGGGGCTGATGATGACAGAACTTTTTCCCTATGCCTGGGAAGCGCCCTGGCTTCTACTCCAGCCCGTGCTGGTGCTTTTTTTGTTACTGACTGGCATGAATTTATTAGTGAATAAGGATCGGATATGACGGGCATAGTAATTAAACAGGTCGCCGTTTACGCCGAAGATTGCATCGTCGAGCCCGTGAGCATGGTCATTCAGCCGGGCAAACCCATGACGCTGGTGGGCGAAACCGGATCGGGAAAAAGTCTGTTCGCCCAGGCCATCATGGGGGCGTTACCAGAAGGACTCCGTGCCACAGGCACGGTTGAGATTGACGGACAACGTTATGATCTCCAAACCGATCTGGCCCGTCTTCGCGCTCTGTGGGGGCATCGCATCGCGTCTTTGCCCCAGGAACCCGGGCTGGCGCTCGATCCAACAATGCGTGTCAGCGCTCAGGTCATGGAAGGTTACCGGTACGTGCGGGGTTTAGCCCGGAGGGATGCACAACAGGCCGCGGCACACGCACTCAATCATCTGGGGCTTGCGCACGCCTCTGCGCGTTTTCCCTGGCAGCTTTCAGGGGGAATGGCCCAGCGGGTTTGCTTCGCGGCTGCTCGCGCGGGGGGCGCGACGCTGCTGATTGCAGACGAGCCGACTAAAGGGCTGGACGTCACGCGGCGGGATGAAATGGGTAACCTGTTAAATACGGCGGTGTCTCAGGGTGAAACCTTGCTGACGATCACGCACGACATTGCACTGGCCCGACAGTTAGGTGGTGAGGTCATGGTGATGCATAAAGGCAAAGTCGTTGAGCAGGGCAGCGCCGGGCAGGTGTTATACCGTCCACAAGCGCCTTACACCCAACTGCTGTTGGCGGCCGATCCTGAGGCCTGGGCGCCAGGCTCGCGAGTACCCTGTGATGAAACCATCGTGTTACAGACAGAGGGCCTTTCTCTGAAACGGTCAGGGAAGCAACTGTTTCACAATGCCTCGCTAATCTTCCGGGCTGGCGAAATCGTGGGGCTTTACGGCGAAAGCGGCTGCGGTAAAAGTAGCCTGGGGGATACGCTATGCGGTTTGATAACGCCCGATGCGGGCAAGGTCGTGCGTCCAGGGGCTGCCAGTAGGTTACGTTATCAAAAACTTTATCAGGATCCCTCAGCCATATTTCCACCTGACATCGCGATGGCCAGAGTTATCGATGATGTGCTGCGGCTGCACCACGCCACGGTGAAACGACGTGATGAACTGATGGCACAACTGGGATTAGCGCACGCGTTGCTGAACCGTCCGGCTTCGGGTTTGTCAGGCGGCGAGCTTCAGCGCTTTTCACTGCTCAGGGTGATGTTACTGGACCCTGTGTTTTTATTCGCGGATGAGCCGACGTCGCGCCTGGATCCTGTCGTTCAGCAGCAGACGCTGGCGTTGATTAGCGAACTGGCCACACAGCAACGCTGCGCCATTTTGCTGGTCAGCCACGATCTCGCCTTACTGGAGAAAAGCGCGCATCGTGTTATCTCACTGGCCTCCCTCAGCCAGAGCGCCGCAATAGCCCAGGAAGTCTGTGTTTAACCGAAGGCAGGGAAACCTGCCTTCACACATGCTCCATGACCAGCACAGCCAGCGTATCTGGCTCAAGCGCACGAAAAATATGCTCAGTGTCACCCGGGTAGCTGATGTAATCGCCTACCTCAAGCTCAACGGGTGAATCAACCGGCCCAACCTCTGCGCGGCCTTGCGTCAAAATTAAATGTTCGATGGTATTCGGTGAATGCGGCTGTGAGCAGCGTTCGCTGCCGGGCTGTATGTGCAGCAGATAGATATCCCGTCGTGCGCCCGGTGGACAGGTTGCCAGTAAGACGGCTTTGTAATCAGCCTGCTCAGCAGCCACCGTGGGGCCTTCTCCGCGGCGAATAACCTGTAACCGGTTCGTTTCCGGCTCCATCAGGCGTGCAAATGGAATATTGAGCGCGACACACAGCGACCACAACGTCTCAATACCCGGATTGCCGTTACCGGCTTCAAGCTGAGACAGGGTCGATTTTGCAATCCCCGCCCGGCGAGCAACTTCAGCCAGCGTCAGGCCGGCACGCAGGCGTTCTCTTACTAAACCTCGGGCAATGATATCAATGGGCGTGCTCATCACTTTTCCTGTTCGTTAAAATGAACGTATCGTTCGTCTTGTAATACATATCCGATGTTCATTATAATGGATTTATCGTTCGTTATGGGATTCGATGTTGATGCTGGCAAAAAAATTCACGCTGGATAAAGGCGTTATAAAAGCAATTTTTCTGGTCTGTATCGCAGATGGCATTGTCGGCCTGTCTTACGGGTCGCTCGCCACTGCTGATGGCTTTCCGTTTTGGGTACCGCTGGCGTTATCAACGCTGGTGCTGGCTGGCGCATCGGAATTCTTATTTATTGGCATCGTTGCCGGCGGTGGCAGTCCGTTAACCGCTGCCGCGGCAGGTTTGCTGGTCAACGCCCGCCATCTTCCCTTTGGCATTGCGGTTAAAGACTTAGTGGGCAGAGGCTGGCGGGGGGCGCTCGGCTGTCACATTATGAACGATGAAAGTGTGGTGTTCGGCATCTCTCAGCCGCAGCTGGCTCAACGCCGCAGTGCGTTTTGGCTGTGCGGCATCGGTATCGGATTGATCTGGCCGTTCACCGTCATGCTCGGGGCCGCGATTGGCCAGTTTATCCCGAATATTTCCGTTATCGGTCTGGATGCGGTTTTTCCCGCCATTCTTATCGCACTCATCTTCCCGGCGTTACGCAAACCCCGAACCCGCATTCCTGCGCCTACCGGCGCCGTGCTGTCGCTGGCGGTCACGCCATTTGTTCCAGCAGGGATGCCTGTTCTGTTTTCGTTGTTAGGGCTGCTTACGTGGAGATCGCGTAAATGACATCCGATGATAATTGCAGGCATTGCCTTGCTGGCTGCCGGAACCTATGCCATTCGTTATGCGGGCGTCAAACTGGGTAACCGGTTGCCTGTCAGTGAGCGCACGCAAAATGTGTTATCCGATGCGGCCACGGTACTGTTACTGGCCGTTGCAGCCACCACCACGTTGTTCGAAGGTCAGCATTTTGCCGGGATGGCAAGGCTGCTGGGCGTGTCGTTTGCCATTTTTCTCGCCTGGCGCAGGGCGCCGCTGATCGTCATCATTTTGGGCGCAGCCTGTATGACCGCTCTGCTGCGTTACCTGAATGTGCCTTAGTCGCTAACGACAAATTGCTGCATCAGCCTTGACGTAAGGCGCGGCTTAAAATAAAACTAGAACCCGTCAGGGGAGTCTCGCCAAAGAGACTGAGAGGCTAATAGCGCAATGCGCGGCTTAGCGACCCTTAGAACCTGACCCAGTTGATACTGGCGTAGGAAGACGGGTATCTTTGCCCCAGGCAGATACTTGCCGCAGAGTCTGCTTTTGTCGGGCTCATGCTTTTTCCCTTCTTGTATCACGGGTCTCTGACTGTTAACAGAGAGGCCAAAGTGAAAATCCTGTTTCTGATGTTACCCTGTCAGGTTGGCTGGCAATGAGCCGCTGGTCAGTGCTCGGCAGCGGCGTGTCCGGACTGTGTATCGCCACGCTACTGGCGGAGCAAGGTGAACCTGTCGAAATCATTACCTTACCGGACTGCCGCGCGGCATCGCACTGGGCTGGCGGTATGCTGGCGCCCTGGTGCGAAGCGGAAAGTGCGCCACAGCAGGTCGTTGACTGGGGTCAGTATGCTGCGGCATGGTGGTCGGCCAGGGTCAGCGGCGTGGAACAGCAGGGTACCCTGGTGATTGCGCCCCCGCGCGACAGTGCTGAGTTAACGCGTTTCGCTAACATGACCTCATCACATCAGTGGGTGACGCCGGCAGAGATTGAACCTGCGCTGGAAGACCGTTTTGCCCGTGGCTTGTTCTTTGCCGCAGAAGGTCATCTTGATCCCCGGCTGGCAATGCAACAATTACAAACGCGTTTACTGAATGCGGGGGTCCGGTTTCACCCGTGTAAACCCAGCGGGAAAATTATCGATTGCCGGGGTATTCATGCCCGGCAATCCCAACCGGAATTGCGTGCCGTGCGCGGTGAAATGGTTATTCTCCACACCGACGAAATAACGTTTTCCCGTCCTGTTCGCCTGCTGCACCCGCGTTTTCCCTGTTATCTGGTGCCCAGGGCTCAGGGGCATTTTATGCTGGGCGCGACCATGGTCGAAAGCCAGGATGACAGCCCAATCAGCGCGCGCGCTATGATGGAACTGTTAAGCGCAGCCTACAGCATCCATCCCGCCCTCGCCGAAGCACGCATTATTGAAAGCGGCACAGGTTTGCGTCCGGCTTACCGCCACAATCTGCCCGAAGTGCGTTATGAAAATGGCATTTTTTCCATTAACGGCATGTACCGTCACGGCTTCCTGCTGGCCCCGATGATGGCCGAGAAGCTTATGCAACAACTGACGTCCGAGGGAGTGCGATGAAAATAGAACTGAACGGCCTTGCTATTGAAACCGAAGCCCGCACGCTGGCTGAATTACTCGTGGAACAACATATCGATGCTGGCTGTGTCGCCAGTGCCGTGAATGGCGAATTTGTTCCTCGGGAGCGCTATTCCTCAGAGCCGCTTGTGGCGGGTTGTCGTCTTGAAGTGTTATCGCCGATGCAGGGAGGCTAACGATGTTTTATGACTTTAGCGGACAGTCACGTTTTTTACTGGGCACTGCAGGTTATCCCTCGCCGGATATTCTGCAACAGGCCGTTGGCGCATCCGGCGCCGAGATTATTACGGTGAGTCTGCGTCGTGAAGGAAGCCAGGGCGGAGCCTTTCGCGATCTCCTGAAAACCTTAAATAAACGCGTTTTACCCAATACCGCAGGCTGCCACACGGTGAAAGAAGCCGTGACGACTGCGCATATGGCGCGGGAATTGTTTGCCACGTCCTGGATCAAGCTTGAGGTGATCGGTCATGCCGATACCTTACAGCCCGATCCCTTTGCCCTCGTCGAAGCAGCACGTATTTTGTGTGCAGAGGGTTTCCACGTTTTCCCTTACACCACAGAAGATCTGATTGTGGGCGAGAAACTGCTGGACGCGGGCTGTGAAGTGCTGATGCCGTGGGGGGCGCCTATCGGCTCAGGCCAGGGATTACGCAATATCGAGGGCTTACGGACGATGCGTGCCTGGTTTAAGGACGTTCCACTGATTATTGATGCCGGGATCGGTGCGCCGAGCCAGGCGGCTCAGGCGATGGAATTGGGGTTTGATGCTGTGCTGTTGAATACCGCCGTGGCGAAATCCAGCGATCCGGTTCGCATGGCTGGCGCATTTGCGCGCGCCATTGAAGCGGGATATCAGGCACGTCAGGCTGGCATGATGGAGCGTCGCGACATGGCTGCCGCCTCTACGCCCGTTTTCGGGCTGGCGCAATTTCGCTAAGGAGCAGATATGGCACGTTATCAACGACAGACAATGCTGCCAGAAGTGGGCGAGCAGGGGCAGCAGGCTTTGTCCGCTGCCCGCGTCTTAGTGGTTGGCGCGGGTGGACTGGCTTCCACGTTATTACCGCTCCTGGCGGGCGCTGGCATCGGTTATATCCGGCTCTATGACGACGACGTCGTGGCGCTGCATAACCTGCATCGTCAGACGCTATTTACGACTGCCGATATTGGCGAGCCGAAGGTGTTTTGCGCCCAACGTGCGCTGGCACAGCGTAATCCTGATACGGTGGTTGAAGCACATCCCGTAGCGTTACAGGCAAGTCGTATTGAAGAAGCACTGGTGGATATTGATTTGGTTATCGACGCTGCGGATAACTTCGCGGTGACTTATCTGCTTTCCGACAGCTGCTTTGCCCGTAACCTACCGCTGGTTTGCGCTTCGGTGCTGGGGCGACAGGGTTATGCAGGCAGTTTTTGCGGCGGCGCGCCCAGCTATCGCGCACTGTTCCCACAATTACCCAAAGCCTCAGGTAACTGTAACACCGCAGGCGTGCTGGGCCCGGCGGTTGCCACCCTTGGCGCCTTACAGGCGCAGATGGCGCTCAGCATTCTGTTGCACCTGTCGCCCTCACCACTGGGCTGCATGATCAACTGTGATTTTGTCTCATGGCAACTGCGTCAGTTCCGGTTCGATAATGCGCCTGAGCCCAAAAAGGCCGGCATCCCGTTTATCGATCCTGCTTTGCTGACCCCCGATGACTGTGTGGTGGATCTACGGGGGACAGAGGAAGCACCTGTCAGTGTCAGCCAGTATGCACAGCGGATATTGCCACAGCACATTGCCGGCTGGCAGCCGCCCGCGGATAAACGCATTGTTCTGGTCTGTGCCAGCGGCATGCGTGCTGCTCAGGTCGCGTTGGCCCTGGAGGCACGTGGCTGCCAGCGGCTGGCGATTATTGCAGATCGGTAATACAGGCGGCTGATCACGTCTGGGCATCGCGGTTGGCCTGATAAATATCGGGCCGGGTGATTGTCCAGGCATAGTCGGGTTTGTTTACCGGCTGGTAGCCAAATTTTTGATATAACCAGGGCGCGGTTGAGGTGAAGAGCAACAGCCGGCGCAATGTGTTAACCACGGGATGTGACTGACAGCATTCGATCAGCCATCCGCCCAGTCCTTTGCCCTGGCATTCTTCAAGTACATAGACATCGCACAGGTACGCAAAGGTCGCGTAATCAGTAATGAATCGCGCAAAGCCAATCTGCTGCTGCTGATGAAAAAGCCCAAAATTCAGGCTGTTTTCAATTGACCGCGCGACCGTGGCGTAATCAATTCCCGCTGCCCAACTTGAACGGGTGAGGTAACGGTGTATTGCCCCGATATCCATCTGCGACTTATCCGTCGTAACGGCATACTCGCCGTTATGCCAGTGCTGAACAGGTGCCATCATTTTTCCCGTATTCCTTGTTTAAGTATGAGAGTCGGTGGCGAAAGACCTGTCAGGCGATAAGAGTGCGTACGACAATGCCGATAAGCAGTAATCCACCACCGATATTGACGTAGCGTTTCAGCGCGACAGGATTGATTTTTTGCGCCGAGAAGACCAGCGCCTGGCTGAAGAGCGCTAACCACAGGCTCATCACGACAATGTGCACTGTTGCCAGCGTCAGAAAGGCATCAATACCGGCCCTGTCGCCAACAAACTGTGAAACCACCGTCAGGTAAAACAGGATAGCTTTGGGGTTAGCGACATTAGCCAGCCACGCACCTTTAACGGTAATTGCGCTACCCGTTGTCTTCAGCACGAATGCCGTGGTCCTGACGCCAGTGATAAATAAAAGGCCGCCCAGCCAGAACAGGTAAAGTACGCCAGCTATTTTTAACAGGGCAAACAGCGCGGGGGACGCAACCAGCGCTGTCGACAGGCCCAGACCGATCAGCAAAGCATGCGTATAAATACCCAGCGCGGTACCAAGCAGCGTTTTCACCAGCCCCCTGCGGCCAGCCGTAAGCGCGCTGTTCATCGCCAGCGTGAAACTCGCGCCGGGAGAAAGGGCAATCGGTAGAAGCGCAGGCAGAAACCCTGTCAGGTTAATCTCCATCCGCCACCGGCTTGTGGGAGCGCTTCAAGGCGCACACCAAATTCGTTAAAAAATTATGCCGGATTATAAAAAGCACACAGCTTATTGCCGGTTGGATCCCGCAGATAGGCGACGCATCTTCCATCCGTTTCTCTGACATGAGGCGGTGTTTCAGCCGAAGAGCCGCCGTTTTCGAGACCTTTTTGATACCAGTTGAAAACGTCTTCAGAGGAGGCCATGGTAAAGCCAATGGTACCCCCGTTGGCAAAGGTCGCGGGCTGGCCATTAATGGGCTGAGTGATAATAAAACGCTGGTGATTTTTAACGTAAAAAGGGCGACCCAGGGCATCAATGCCCTGATCTTCGCAACGGATCACAGCAAAAACAGCATCGTAGAATTTTTTAGCTTGCTCAATATTATCCGTACCAACAACCATATGGCTAAACATACATAACTCCTTTTTAACATTGATGGCGATATACTTAGCACACCCGCTATGTGTGAGGAAGAGCTGATGAATGACCATCCCGTTTTAGAGGTTGTCAGGTTATGCGACCGGGCGATATCAGCCGGTAATTATGATGCCCTGATGAAACACTATGCTGCCGATGCCAGCCTGGTTGTGAAGCCCGGAATGACCGTTACGGGTCGCGTAGCCATTCGTCGCGCCTTTGAAGCGATTGCAAATTATTTTCAGCATCAGCTGGTGGTAGAGCAGGGCAGGATGGAGGTCATTGAGGGCGCAGGCACCGCGCTGGTGATTATGGAAACTGTGCTGCGCTATCCCGATGGGCAGGGACAGTCCGTAGAAAGCACCCGCCGGGCCACCTATGTATTTCGCCTGGAAAGCGATAACCAGTGGCGCTGCACCGTGGATAACTCCTATGGCACTTCGCTACTGGATCCTGTACTGAGTGAGCAGGGCTGATTTTGGTATGCACTGCGTGATTTAGGCCGTTAATCCGGATAGCGTGCGGATTAACGGCTGATTCAGATGACTTCAATAAGCTGAAAGGTCTCAAATATCAGTTCCATTTCAGCACTGAAACCCCCGTTACGCTGAAAAAAGCGTTGATGTTCACGCTGCCAGTACTCAAGGCTCAGGTCACCTTCGCCTTCCATCATGGCCATCTCCGGCGTAACGCGATCGAAGCGTGTCACAAACAGTCCCGTCGTCCTGATGACGCAAACCGGATTATCCGCGCCGTTTAAGATGATGCTATAGCCGCCGGGTTGCGGTTTCACGTCATCTTCATACCAGCCTTGCAGAGAACTGCAGGTGGCGATTTTTTTGCCGGTAAGGACCAACGTGGCCAGTTCATTGGCCAGATCGGGTGAATCGCCAAACGACCAGGCCAGCGCGTCAGGGTATTTCGTTTTAATCTGTTCAAGCGTCATCGTCATATTAAGTCCTTTTACAGCAGGGCCTGAATGGCTGCTTTTGGGCAGCAAGTCTGTCAGGCCAGAATACGTTTTGCCCACTCATCAACCGTATCACCACTGCCGATATCGGGCTGCACCAGGCCATTAATCATAAAGGTGGGTGAAACATGAATAGCGTTCTGGCGGGCATATTTACAGTGCCATTTGATCAGGTTTTGCAAATCAGGCCGGTCGAATGCCGCATAAGCATCGACGCCGCTGTACTCTCTGAGTCTGGCGAGAAGCTGATTAGGCGTAACATCTCGGTTTGGACCACGACAATGGTCTGTAAACTCAAAGGCTTCCCGATGATCGGCAACGGCCTGCAGAACCGCTTTAGCCGCCGCTTTGCTTTCTACCGATGCCGCGAGGATGTAGCGCACGATTACGCCAGAGTACATGTGCCAGGGCTGCGACTGAAGATGAATTTTGAGTGTCATTTTATCTTCACCAACCTGCTCTAACAGCGCATCGAATTTGTTAAACGCGCGTACAGAGAAAGGGCAGGTGGGTTCGATAAAAACCTCAAACACCTGTGGACCTTGTCCCCAGACAAGAGGTTCAGCCTGTAGCTTGTCATTGTTCATAGCAACTCCCGTTACGATGGTTAAAATTCTGCTTCACTGACTGTGACAAACTTACGCTTATTCTGCCAGGTGCTCCTGCCAGCAGTCGTGAATGCAGACTGATAAGGATTAGTCTTATTTCTCATCTTTCATACCAAACCGAACTAAAATTATCCCTTCAGCGGTTCCGCTTGTCGTGCAACCTGTTTAAAATTTCAAGATTGTTAAATCATGATATTAAACACTATTTTGTCAAGCTAAGGCACAAAGCGGCAAGTTCATCTGAGATAAAAACCGCTAGAGTACCGGGTTCATCAACCTGCAAACCGGGTGTACTGGCGTTATATTGCCTGACCCAGTCATTAAGGATTTTCGAATGTCGCACTTTCGTCCTGTCGCGCTGGAACACGCAAGCCGTTTGCTGAACCACGGACCGACTATATTAATAACCAGTCGGGATAGTCAGTCACAGCGTCGCAACATCATGGCCGCAGCCTGGTCCGTTCCCGTCGAATTTTCGCCGCCGCGGGTAGCGATTATTGTGGATAAATCGACCTGGTCACGTGAGCTGATTGAAGCCAGTGGTGCATTTGGTATTTGTGTCCCTGCCGCGCAATTTGTCGATCTGGCTTATGCCGTTGGCAGCACGACCGGGCGCGACCAGGATAAATTTGCGGCTTTTGATATTCAGGCCAGCGAGAGTCAGCACTTCGGTGTGCCTCTGTTGGAGGAGAGCTGTGTAGCGTGGATGGAATGCCGTCTGTTACCTGAAACCGAAGCGCAGCAGGCGTACGACACGCTGTTTGGTGAAGTGGTCACCGCTGCGGCAGACAATCGGGTTTTTTACGATGGTCGCTGGCATTTCGATGACAGCAACTCAGCGCTACACACTTTACATCATCTTGGCGGCGGTCAGTTCGTGACAGTTGCAAATACGCTGACCGCCAAAACAACGCGTTAAATGAGGTACAGAATGACAATTAAGAGTTACGCAGCCATGCAGGCGGGACAAGCACTGGAGCGTTACGACTATGATCCCGGCCCGTTAGACGCTGAAGATGTAGAAGTTGAAGTTGAATACTGCGGCGTATGCCACTCAGATCTGTCGATGATCGATAACGAATGGGGAATTTCCGCGTATCCCGTTGTTGCCGGCCATGAAGTGATTGGACGCGTGGCTGCGCTTGGCGAAAGTGCCAAAACGAAAGGCCTGAAAGTGGGACAGCGCGTGGGCATCGGCTGGACAGCCAAGAGCTGCCAGCATTGCGATCCCTGCATCAGCGGCGATCACGTCAACTGCGCCAATGGCACCACAACCACGATTGGCAACAATGGGGGCTTTGCTGACAAACTGCGCGCCAACTGGCAGTGGGTTATCCCATTACCTGAAAAGCTGGATGCGGCCACGGCCGGCCCTCTGCTGTGTGGTGGGATTACCGTCTTTAAACCCTTACTTATGCATAACATTACCGCGATGAGCCGCGTCGGCGTGATCGGTATTGGTGGTCTGGGCCACATCGCCATAAAGATTCTGCACGCGATGGGCGCAGAAGTGACGGCGTTCAGTTCTTCGGCCAATAAGAAGCAGGCTATTCTGGACATGGGCGCCGATCATGTGGTGAACAGCCGCGATCCGGAAGCTTTAAAAAGCCTGGCGGGCCAGTTTGACCTGATTATCAGCACGGTCGCCGTCGATCTCGACTGGCAACCCTACTTTGCGGCCCTGGCGCCTCGCGGTAAGTTCCATACCGTGGGTGCCGTACTGAAGCCGTTTGACGTGCCGGCTTTCAGCCTGATTTTAGGCGACCGCGCCGTGACGGGTTCTTCAACCGGTTCACCTGCGCAGCTGCGTTCACTGCTGAAGCTGGCTGGCCGTACAGATATTGCGCCGACAGTGGAGTACTTCCCGATGTCGAAAATCAACGATGCACTGGACCATGTTCGTGCAGGTAAAGCCAACTACCGTGTGGTTCTGAAAGCCGACTTCTGATCCCTGGCGCGCCTTTCTGGCGCGCCTTTTTCCCTTCCCGCCGCCAGATCGGCTAATCTCTGTTAAAATTGAATCCTTAAGCCTGCTGCCAGACGTCTCTACCGGAGAAATTATGTTGTGGATTTGGAATGCCCTGATCGTTTTCGTTACCGTGATTGGCATGGAAGTGGTTGCTGCACTGGCACACAAATACATCATGCACGGCTGGGGTTGGGGATGGCATCTTTCACATCATGAACCGCGTAAAGGTGCGTTTGAAGTTAACGATCTTTATGCCGTGGTTTTTGCTGCATTATCGATCCTGCTGATTTATCTGGGCAGTACAGGAATGTGGCCGCTCCAGTGGATTGGCGCAGGTATGACGGCGTATGGATTACTCTATTTTATGGTGCACGACGGGCTGGTGCATCAACGTTGGCCATTCCGCTATATTCCACGCAAGGGCTACCTCAAACGGTTGTATATGGCGCACCGTATGCATCACGCCGTCAGGGGCAAAGAAGGTTGTGTTTCTTTTGGCTTCCTCTATGCGCCGCCCCTGTCAAAACTTCAGGCGACGCTCCGGGAAAGACATGGCGCTAGAGCGGGCGCTGCCAGAGATGCGCAGGGCGGGGAGGATGAGCCCGCATCCGGGAAGTAAGGGCCTGACCAGAGGCGGCCAGCAGCAGCGTTAATTTTTCGGGCGTGGTCGTTGACTGCCGCTGATCCCAGGCTTGCTGACCGGCCTGTTCAACTTTGACACCTATTTTCCGGTAAACCTGCTTCGCCGTAGCGATTGCCCAGGCCGAACGCAGGGGCAACCCAGCCAGGCCCGCTGTGGCAGACAAATAGTAAGGTTCTGCTTCCTGCACCAAACGACGGGCGATACGGCTCAGCGCCTGACGGTTTTCAGGTGCCGCATAATTCGCTTTGTTCAGACCTTCATGCTCCAGCCAGCTTGCCGGCAGATAACAGCGGCCCGCATGCGCATCGTCCACAATATCGCGAGCAATATTGGTCAACTGAAATGCCAGCCCAAGGTCACAGGCGCGGTCCAGCGTGGCGTTATCCCGTACGCCCATGATTTGCGCCATCATCAAGCCGACTACGCCTGCAACGTGATAGCAATAGCGCAGCGTATCGTCCAGTTGGCTGTATTGCGCTTCGCGTACATCCATGGCGAAGCCTTCCAGATGATCAAACGCGTAAGCCGGGGCGATATCATGAGCCATAGCCACTTCCTGAAAAGCCGCAAACGCCGGTTCGTGCATCTGCGATCCTGCATAGGCCTGGCGCGTTTTCATCTCAAGTTGCATCAGACGTTGTTCGGGCGTTTGTAAGGCTGGCTGCCGGGCCTGGAAGCCCAGCGTCTGATCGTCAATAACATCGTCACAATGGCGGCACCAGGCGTAGAGCATCAGTACGCTGCGCCGGGTTTTTGCATCAAATAACTTTGAGGCTGTCGCAAAACTTTTCGAGCCAACTGCCATCGTTTCGACCGCATGATTGAGTAACGACGGATTATTCAAATCAGATCCTCCAGCATCAAACCTGCTGTCGCTTTTGCCGAGCCGATGACGCCAGGAATGCCTGCGCCGGGATGCGTGCCTGCGCCGACCAGGTAGAGATTAGTAATGGTTTTATCGCGGTTATGCGGCCGAAACCAGGCGCTCTGGGTAAGAACGGGCTCCACGGAAAAGGCTGAGCCCTGATAGGCATTAAGCTGGTCGCGAAAATCAAACGGCGTAAACATCCGGTGCGTGACCAGCTGACTCCGTAAGCCAGGCATGTAATGCTGCTCAAGGTACTCAAAAATACGGTCGCGTAGTTTTGGCCCCTCAACCGTCCAGTCGAGGTTCGCGGTGCCTAAATGCGGCACCGGCGCCAACACATAGTAACTGCCGCAACCTTCAGGCGCCAGTGACGAATCCGTGACACAGGGCGCGTGTAGATAAAGTGAGAAGTCCTCTGCGAGGCCATCATGATTAAAAATCTCGTCAATCAGTTCGCGGTAACGCGGGCCGAAACAAACCGTGTGATGCGCGAGCTGATCATGATGGTGATTCAAACCAAAATAGAGCACAAACAGAGAGTTACTCATACGCTTAGTCTGCAGTTTGTTGGACTGCTTAACCGCGGCAGGGTGCTGGCTTAACAGGTCGCGATAGGTATGAACCACATCTGCATTTGACGCGACGGCTTGCGTCAGGAACCTGCGACCGTCCTCTAAATGCACGGCTTCAATCTTGTTTCCTGTCGTTTCCATATGGCTGACTCTGGCGTTTAACACGACTTCACCACCCAGATCCTGAAACAGCTTTATCATCCCCTGAACTAATGCGCCGGTGCCGCCACGCGGAAACCAGACGCCCCACTCACGTTCCAGCGCGTGTATCAACGTATAAATGGATGAGGTGGCGAAGGGATTGCCGCCCACCAACAGCGAGTGGAAAGAAAACGCCTGGCGCAGATGTTCATCTTCGATGTAACTGGCAACCTTACTGTAAACGCTTCTCCATGCCTGCAGTTTCGCCAGTTGAGGTGCGGCGCGAAGCATGTCTCTGAACGATAAAAAAGGGACAGTACCGAGCTTCAGATAGCCTTCTTTAAACACCGCGCGTGAATAGTCCAGAAACTGACGATAACCTTCGACATCGCGGGGATTAAACTGCTGAATCTGCGCTTCGAGCCGGGTTTGATCGTTATCGTAATTAAAGACCTTCCCTGACTCCCAACACAGGCGGTAAAAAGGCGTAACCGGCAGCAGTTCGACATACTCTTTTAACTGTTTTCCTGCCAGTGCAAACAGTTCTTCAATGGCACTGGGATCGGTGATAACCGTCGGGCCTGCATCAAAGGTAAACCCCTGATCCTCGTAGACATAAGCCCGACCGCCGGGTTTATCGCGTTGTTCAAGCAGTAAGATGGGGATCCCCGCAGCCTGTAGACGAATTGCCAGTGCCAGGCCACCGAAGCCTGCACCAATTACCGTAGTTGGTTTCATGTAGTCGCTCTTTAACGATGAGTCGTCATAATGGCTTGCAATGCTGCTAATACCGGAACAGGCGGCTTGCCGCTCAGAATACGTAGCCGATCGGTCAGCGTGAGTTTTCCCGCATAAAAACGGGCAATTAAATCTTCAGGTAAACCATAAAAACGCTGCATAACTCGCCAGCGTGAATCGGCGGGCCCGGCTAAAAACAGCATGCGATTCAGCATGCGGAAAAAGCGCTGCTGCTGCCAGCGCTCGCGGGCAAAATGCGTAATGGCCTGGTGAATTGAGGCCGATGTAAAGACATCAAGTGCGCTCAGGCGGTCGGCCACGTCAACCGCCAGCGGCAGTGAATAGCCGGTGGTAGGATGGAACAGACCGGCACGTAATCCACTACAGGCCAGGGGGCGCTGCTGCCAGAATGCCTCGGCATTGCCCGACAGGGTGATGGGTAAGGCGCCCTGTTCTTCACGCAGCAATGTCTGAAGCTGCCAACCCTGTTGCGCGGCATAGTCGCAAATATTTTGCCGCGCGCGTTCAGGATCTAATGTCGCATTATCGATATAGTGCGTGTCTTCAATTAACAATCTGGTCGGCGAGAGCGGCAGGCTGTACACGAAGCGATAACCATTTTGCTGATCGACCGTGGCATCCATGATAATGGGAGACGATAAACCATGCGGTTGGCTCAATCGCCATTCCTGGCCAATAAACGCCTGGAAGCCCACGCTCAGTGCTGAGTTTGCCGCATAACCCCGCCCGTCAATCACCGCGCGTGCACCGATAACCTGACCCTTTTTCAACCGAACAGATTCCGCATTAACCTCTGCGACCGCGGTATCCATCCACAAGTGCGGGCCAAACTGTCGCTGTAAAACCTCAGCGAAACGCTGAGAAGTAATACAGAAGTAGCCGCTGTTCAGCTTACGACGGCGTGTGGGAAAGCGCACCTGATAGTCGGGCCAGTGATGAACCACCAGCGGAGCTATCCAGCGATGTTGGCTCTCAGTCAAATCATCGTGGTGAAATGACCACGTATGATTCCCGCCCGCCTGGGGTGCGGCGTCGATAAGCAAAATACGCATATCAGGTTGCTGTTGCTGAAGACGCAGGGCGATAAGGCCATTCGCGAGTCCAGCCCCCACGAGAATCAGATCATAATGCGGTTGCATAGCCGCTCCCACTTAAGACAGGCTGACCGGTGCGCATAACCTGCTCAATGATATCGGCAGCGGCCATGGTGCCCCCTGCCAAACGAAGGGCGGTCTGGATCTTCGCCATGCGCTGCTGAAAGTCGACGTTGGTCAGCAATGAACGCATCTGACGAGCCAAAGCATGGCTGGTGGTAAAGCGGGAAGCACGCTTGCCGATGCCGTGATAAACGATGCGCGACGCGACGCCGGGCTGATCAAAGGCCAGTGGAAGCGCTAAAAGGGGCGTCCGGTAATTAATCGCGTCCAGTACCGTATTCATGCCGCCGTGGGTGATCGCCAGCTGCGCCTGTGACAGCGCGGCTGACTGATCGGCAAAATCCACCACCTGTGTATGACGGCTTCGCGCCAGTTCTTCACTCTGAGAGTCCGTAAGACGACCACAGTGGGCTAACAGGAGCTGACCGTCAATTTCTTCACAGGCTTTCACTATCGTTTTAAACAGCCCATAACGGTGTCCCTGAAGCGTGCCCAGCGAGGCGAAAATCCGGGGTTTTTCTGAGGATGTAAAATAACGGGATGAAGACGTTGATGGTGCGTACGTTTCGCGCAGAGGCCCGACGGCATGAAAACAAGCCGGTAACGCTTTGCGGGGAAAATCCAGTTCAGGAACAAGCTGGCTGATTTGCGCCAGTGGCGAAAAACACTGGTGAAGCTTTTGCCGGGGGGCTAAGCCCATTCTGTGGCTGTGTTCGGCAATGACACGGTCATGACGACGCATTAGCCAGTCATAAATTTTTTCACTGGCGGCATAACGTTCGCGAGCCGCGTCGCTGGTCCCGTATTCGAAAGGCATAACCGCCAGGGGCATATCCGGTTCACGATTGAGAGGCAGCGCGCAGGCTACGGAGATAAACGGCAGTCCCAGTGCTTCAGCAACGAGCGCGCCTGCCGGTTCCATTTGATCAACAATGACGCCATCTATCGCCAGATCGTTAAATGCCTGGGGGAGTTCGCGGCACAGCATATCGGTGGTGCGCGCCATTTCATTGATGAGCTTCAGCATTGACGGCCCCAGAGGATGAGCCGCCAGGTTTAGCACGCGCGTTAACGCGCCGGGGGGATGGCTGTCTGTCCCGACGGCATGAAATCCAATGGTTTCGCTATCGATCAAGTGTTTAATATCGTATTGCTGAATAAAGGTCACCCGATGACCGCGCGCGACCAGTTCCTGAGCGAGATTCTGTAATGCGCGAACATGGCTGTAAAAAGGCGGTGCGATCGCCGCGAAATGGCTCATGCAGCATCCTTAACTGACGGCAGCGAGTTTTTTGTCAAACCAGGCCTGAATAAAATGTTGAGTGGCGTGCCCGTGTTGGCAGGCCGCAGAGAGATGCTCACTGGCAAGATGAAGATGTTGTCTCAGACGTTCTTCAACCGCCCTCGGGCCTAACAGATTGACCAGCGTCGATTTACCGGCGTCCTGATTGCTATCCTTACCGGTGTCGGTCATGCCATCGGTCAAATCGTCCAGTAGTTGAAATGCCTGACCAAGATCAAGTGAAAAACGATGCAGGCAATCACGCGCTTCGCTGGAGGCATTCGCAACAATCGAGGCCATCTGCATGGAGGCACAAAACAGCGTGCTGGTTTTAAAGTGATTCGTCATCAGAATAGCTTCAGCGCTGCGCGGCTTATCCCCTTCAGACAGGTCCTTGAACTGACCCTGAACCAATCCTTGCATGCCGATGGCGTTTGACAGTTCAGAAACCGCCCGATTTTTTGCCAGCGGCGTGAGGCCATCTGCATCGGCAATTACGCCAAAGGCTTTACTCAGCAAGGCAACCGCCGCCAGTATTGCCACATGCTCTCCGTAATGAGAATGAATGGTAGGGCGTCCGCGCCGCAGCTTCGCATCGTCCATGCAGGGCATATCGTCAAGGATCAGCGAAGCCGCGTGGACCATTTCCACCGCACAGGCCAAATCCAGTAATCCGTCATGGCTGACAGCGCAACCCAGATCGCGGGCGGTCAGCAACAGCAACATGGGGCGAATACGTTTTCCCGGTGCCAGCGCACCTTCACGCATCGCGGCACCCACAACATCCCGTTCTCCCTCCACGGGCAATAACTGATCAAGGCGTCGATCAATATCAGCCAGTAACTGCTCCGCAGCATCGCGAGTGAGATGAACGTGTTTTTTTGCGCAGACCGTCATTCGGGCTGTCCTTATAAACGGATACATTTACGGCAACGCGAAAGATGCGGTGCCCTTCAAAAAGACGCTTAATCTGCCATAACATGGTTGGCAGGCTTACCCGTTATTTTACATTTAGGGTTACAGGTTTTTTTTGCTAAATCCACATCGTTAATACTAGTTGAGCTTGTGGAAAAGGTGGAAAATTCATAAACCTCCGTCGGATTGGCAGACCGTGCGGTACCTTTACCGGGTTGCCAGGGGTCAGCCTGTCAGCGCACGTAATGTTGCAATGACCTGAGAAACATCATCCGCACTGAGCGCCGTGTCTTTCGCAAACTTTACCTGACCATCAGGGTCCAGCACGATGACAGCGGCACCTTCTGGCTTAAGCTGCCAGCGATGTTGTGCCACGCCGCTACTGTCGATAATAAATTGTTGCCATGGTGAGGCTTTTTTACTGGAGCGGATACTGTTAATCACAAACAGACTGCTGCCAGGCAAAGTATCATCTGTATTCACGATGGTTGTGGTCTGGAACCGGTCTTGTGGCAGGTTGGCGCGCTGCAGGGCCGCAATAAGCGGGGCGGATTGCTCTTTGGCCGACAATCGTCCTGCAACATGAATAACTAAACGTGTCCGACCCGGAAGAGACAGGCTGTTCCATTTTTGATAGTTAACCTTGCCGCTATCCAGCCGCATCTCACCTTTATCCGCAATAAAAACCGACGGAAGGGGCTGCCCGATGACGATGTCATGCGCGCTGGCCCAGCAGGAAACGAGCAAAAGCGCCATCAATCCATAACGTTGCACAGTCTTATCCCTGTTTTTAGGATCTGAGTTACCAGCTTAGCAACTTTATTCACTTTCAACTGTTTTATGCCCAAACCTGTTTGAGATCAATATAGCCGGGGGAGGCCTGAACAAAAATGCATCAGCAAGTGAAGATCAGGAGGTGAAAAATGCACTCAGATCGTATGACATTATCTGAAATGGCAGCCTATCTAGGGGTTTCGCAGGCAACCCTGGTCAGGGCGCTTTGTAATGAGGGGGCGTTAGAGGGTGTGCCGCTTCCCGAAGGACTGGATCATCTGCCTCTGACGCAACGGCACTGGTTAAAAGAGGATGTCAGCCAGTTAAAACACGCCTTGCAACGCGTTCACGATATCCATCATGATTAAAGACCCGGCTTAGCATGCATTCTGATTCATCAAACGCCCGCATAATGCGGGCATTTTTATTACTTGCCCTGCTCGTCACTTTCACCCAGGAAAAAATACCAGAGTGGAATCGACATTAAGCCGGTAAATACGGTGGTATAAAGCAGAATCATCATGGCCTGAGTGATATACATCATTATCGTCCAGTCGCTGAACGGAATATTGTATTGCTCAATTACGCCACTCACCATGGCGCGTGCCATAACGGTTCCCACAATAATTGCCAGAATGACCACGCTGCGCAGGAAATAACGCATCTCTTTACGCTTAACGGCAAATCGGGATTGAACAATCGCCAATGGAGACTGCTTATCCAGCGGCGTGACAACCTCCTGACGTGAAGCACGCTGTGCTTTCCGCCAGCGCTGGATATCAAGCAGTAAGAAGGCCAGTAAACTCACGCCCATCAACGGCAGCGCATAACCGAATGCGAGAGCCAGGATCAGGCTGGCCCCCTGCTGATAGCGCGGTAAGACCTGCCATGCTGCCAGCAGCGTTTGCGCGGGATTGGCCTGCGGTAATGCCGGGCGGCGAATCCACCACATGCGATAACCCAGAACGATCATCGCACATAACCCCGTACCAAACAGCGCCAGGATGAGTTGGTTCGGTAGGCCAAACAGCACGCCCATATGTGCATCTACGCCCCAGCGTGTCAGCTTCGCGACCAGCGGAAAATGGGCAAACTCCACGTGATCGACAATGCTGAAGTCATCAGGATTAACGGAAACCGAATCGACCTGACTTGGCCAGCGGCGATCGATCTCACTCACTGTCCATGCCTGACCGGCACTTTTCGGCTGGCGTAATTCAATTTTTGCCGCCTTGATACCTGCGCTACGTGCGGCCGCCTCAACCCTGTCCCAGTCAGCATCAGGCTGATTAAGGATAACGGGTTTGTCGGTCTTATGACCCGGCATGCCGGTCAGTGTGCCGCCCATTGCCATACCGTCCATCGTGGCATGATGTTCGGCATGAGGATCGGCAGCCACCACCGGTGCATCGCCATTTAGCGCTGTTCTGACCTGAGGCGTCAACCAGCCAAAATCGCTGCGCATTTTATCAATATTACTGCCTGCCCACTGTGACCAGGTTAATCCCGTTACCGAGAAAAAGACCAGACCAAGGGACAGGACTAAGCCGAGCGTAATATGCCAGGAACGCGTTAATAAAAAGCCAGAACGCGGCTGTCTGACTTTGCGCCGCGGACGCGTACCCAGCCACAGCAGAATACCACCCAGTGCCGCAACCCATAACCATGACGCCGCCAGTTCGCTGTAATTACGGCCAACATCGCCCAGCAGCAGACCGCGATGAACCTGATCGAGCCACATGCGAAGAGGTAATACGCCGCTGGTACCATAAACCGTCATGTCCCCTTTTACAGCGAGCGTATAAGGGTCGATAAAAACAGAACGCGATTCTGAAGGGCCTGACTGCGGCTCTGAAAACTGCACACGCGTCGTGTCGTGTTCGCCCGGAGCGGGCCTTACGGCATAAATCCGGGCATTACCGGCATAACGCCTGGCCGCACTAATTTGATCGGAAAGCGGCTTTGCAGTGCCCTGGGCGTTGGTGGTGAGAGCATCTTTATAAATCAGGTTCTCTAACTGCGGCGTGATGACATACAGCGTGCCGGTTAATGCCGCAACAAAAATAAAGGGCGCAATAAACAGGCCAATATAAAAATGTAAACGACGAAGAACATTCAACATCGCCCCGCGTTGAGGAAGATTGTTTTCCCGTGAAAAAGTCATAGCGATTCCATATTTTCAGAATACCGGGCTTTTCCTCCTGCGCCATGGCGTAAGAAGAAAAGATCACATCGAGGAAATAAACAACCGGGGCAACGGTGGTGCGCGGGGTCGATAAATACCGTTCAGGCGCGGTAACGCCAGGCGCGCAATGTGCCGGGGCGGAGGAGCGCGACAGGTCAGGCAGATCAACCAGATGAAGGGAATAAATACCCACAACATTAACGGAACATGCACCAGCAGATCGCAATAACCGCAGGCGAGGCCGTCGTTCATCATACTGTGATCGGTCATCGCCATATCGCTGTGATGATCCATCATCGGCATATCCGCACTCATGCCTGACATCGTCATCGCATCATGGCGTTCAGCAAGATTTTTTGATACCACAGGTGCAATAAACAACAGCAGTACAGCCAGTATCGCAATACAGGCGCTCAGTCGTTGTTGTTTACAGCGGGTGGATTTCATCATCAGAACAGGATAGTTATTCACAATTTCAGGGCGGCAGTGTAACGCGACGGAGATAAAAGGGTTAAAAAAAATGACATTTAAGCCATCGAAAGTCGCACCTTTTGAACACATTCACTCAAATTGGCTTTGAAGTTAACTTTATCGTTACTCATGCCGTACATTTAAATAACATTATTTGTTGGTGATATCGTAATAAAGGAGATCTAATGAAAATCGTAACACTCGATGGCGACACATTACCCGTGCCACCGACTCAGCCCGCCTGGTGTAGTGACTGGCAATTTCGAACGGACACGGCCGAAGACGAGATCGTTACAGCGCTAAAGGGGGCGACCATTGCCATCACCAACAAGGTGCCCTTACGTGCGGCGACGCTGGCACAGCTCCCCGACCTGCGATACATCTGTGTCACGGCAACGGGCTATGACTGCATTGATATTGCAGCCTGCAAAGAGCGTGGCATTGTGGTGAGCAACATTCCGGGTTACTCAACGCAAAGTGTTTCGGAAGGCGTGATAGCCTTTATTTTTGCCTTGCGGCGCCAGATCGTGGAATACGCCAACAGCACGCGTCACTCCTGGCCTGAATCCTCTCATTTTTGCCTGCACCGGGCGCCGATTCAGGATATTGCTGGCGCAACGCTGGGTATTGTTGGAAAGGGCGACATCGGCAGCGCAGTCGGCAGGCTGGCACAGGCCTTGGGAATGCGTGTGCTTTATGCCGAACGCAAAGACAGCAGCAGGATCCGTGACGGCTATGTCAGCTTTGATGCGATGCTGGCCTCCAGCGATATCATTTCACTGCACTGCCCTCTCAGCGAGCAAACCCGTCATCTTATCGATCGCGAGACGCTGGAAAAGATGAAACCCCAGGCGTTGCTGATTAACACCGCGCGGGGCGGCCTAATTCACGAGGCGCAACTGGCAGATGCCCTGCGGAATGGCACCCTTGCCGGTGCAGCGCTGGACGTTCTCAGCAGTGAACCCCCTGCGCGGGATCACCCTCTACTCCAGCCCGATATCCCCAATCTTCTCCTGACACCGCACATTGCCTGGGCGAGTAACAGCGGCATGCACAATCTGCTTCAGGGACTCATGGTGAACCTGGCGGGATTTGAGCAAAACCGGCCCGTGAATGTCGTGAGCTGAATCAGAATATCGAACGGCCGAGTTTGTCAGTCAGGCACTCCAGCGCGGCGGTGCCGGCTAACGAATTGCCCGCGCTATCCAATCCGGGTGACCAGACCGCGATGCTCATTTCACCGGGAATGACGGCAATGATACCGCCGCCAACCCCGGATTTGGCGGGCATGCCCACCCGCCAGGCAAATTCGCCAGCCCCGTCGTACATACCGCTGGTAATCATTAGCGCATTGATCTGCCGCGCCTGGCGGGACGAAATCAGGGACGCGCCATCCAGGGTTTTTCCCTGATTAGCCAGATAAATAAAACTGCGAGCCAGTTCAATACAGTTCATGGACAATGAGCAGTAGTGAAAATAAGTCTGCATAACGCTGGTGACGTCGTTGTCAAAATTACCAAATGACTTCATCAGCCAGGCGATAGCCGCGTTGCGGGCAGAGTGTTCGTATTCAGAACGGGCGACGTGACGATCGTACTGAATATCCGATTGCTGACTGAGCTGACGGATTATTTCCAGCATACGCTGACGCGGTGCTGTCAGCCGGGTTTCAAGCAAATCGCAGATCACCAGCGCCCCGGCGTTAATAAAGGGATTACGGGGTTTTCCCTGCTCCAGTTCAAGCTGAACCAGCGAATTAAAAGGCTGACCGGAGGGTTCTTTACCCACTCGCCGCCATATCTCCGCATCCTCATAACGCGTCAGCGCGACGGTGAGAGAGAGCACTTTCGAAATGGACTGGATCGAAAAACGTGTTTCAGCATCGCCTGCCTGAAAAACTGTGCCATCACGTAAACAGACCGCTATACCCAGATGGTCGGCCGCGACGTCAGCCAGCGCCGGAATGTAATTAGCGACTTTGCCCTGATGAACTAACGGACGGACCTGCTCAAGAACGGCTTCAAGCAGTGAATTACTGAGAGTGGTCACACACGCGTCTCCAGAAAGATCGTTGATGGCGCAGGATGATGAGCGTCCTCAGGCTGCAAATCAATGGCTTGCAGATAAAATTGCCAGACGAGGCCTGAAATTTTATCAGGCATGATGATTACCCCACATCATCCCTTATGCAGCAGCAGGTTGCTGATTTAGTAAAATTCGGAGATAAATAAAAGCGAGGAATTATGGCGGGGATGCGATAACCTCTGGATTTAATTTGCATTGTTGGTGCTGTTCAGCACGCTAATTTTGAGGTCAGGCATGCGCGCTTTTGTCTCAAACCGACCCGGTCTTTTTCGCCCCCGTCGGCTACGGTTGTTACAATATCTTATTCGGCGAGATAAAACGCCGGTTGCCTTATTACTGCTCGCCGCGCTGGTGGGCGTATTAACAGGCCTGACGGCGGTGGCATTCGACAGAGCGGTAAGCTGGGTCATACATTCCCGCCTCCACTGGCTGAGCCAGTTTGAAAACAATGCCTTGTTAATGGGCTTGTTTGCCTTTATTTTTTCCGCAGGGCTGGCAGCGTCAGGCTATTTTCTTGTCAGGCGATTTGCGCCTGAAGCGGGTGGATCGGGCATTCCTGAAATAGAAGGTGCGCTGGAGGAGTTAAGGCCCGTACGCTGGTGGCGAGTTTTACCGGTGAAGTTCGTTGGGGGGCTGGGCGCGCTGGGCTCGGGCATGGTGCTTGGGCGAGAAGGGCCGACAGTTCAGATTGGCGGTAACATTGGACGCATGTGTCTGGATATCTTCCGCATGCGGTCTTCTGAATCCCGTCATACTATTCTGGCTACCGGTGCTGCTTCAGGCCTGGCCGCCGCCTTTAATGCCCCGCTGGCAGGCATTCTGTTCATCATTGAAGAAATGCGCCTGCAGTTTCGCTTTAGCCTTATTTCTATCAAAGCCGTGTTTGTTGGGGTCATTACCTCAAGCATTGTTTTTCGCGCGCTGAACGGTAACGAACCCATCATTAACATCGGGCAACTGAAAGATGCGCCGATACAAACCCTGTGGTTATATTTGCTGTTAGGGATTCTATTTGGTGGCTGCGGTGTGGCCTTTAATCGTCTGATATTCACGCTGCAGGATCTGTTTCAGACTCTTCACAAGGGCCAAACCTCGCGTTGGGTGCTGGGCGGTGCAGTGTTGGGCGGATTATGCGGTCTGCTGGGGCTGGTACTGCCTCAGGCCGTCACTGGCGGTATTACGTTAATTCCCGACTTTTCAGCCGGTACATATACCTCCGCCGCTTTACTCTCCCTGTTTTTTCTTCGCGCGCTGACCACCTTGCTGTGTTTCGCATCCGGGGCGCCAGGCGGTATTTTCGCGCCGATGCTGACGCTCGGCACATTACTCGGCATCAGCGTCGGTCAACTCTGTGTTGCGATGTTTCCGGCGTATCATCTTGAAGCGGCAACCTTTGCCGTTGCGGGCATGGGGGCGTTATTTGCGGCCTCGGTACGCGCACCCTTGACCGGCATTATTCTGGTGCTGGAGATGACGAATAATTATCAGCTTATTCTGCCAATGATTATTACCTGTCTTGGGGCTACCCTGTCCGCGCAATATTTCGGCGGAACGCCGTTGTATTCAACGCTTCTCGCCCGGACTCTGGCAAAGCAGCAACAAAGTGAGGCGGAGGCCAATGCAACGCACGATCGGGCCTGAGTGAGCAGGGCGAAATTGCGCAGATATTAACGCCGGGAATCTGGCCTGAGGTCGGACGGCAATCATTCTTGAAACGGGTCAGCGAGCTGAAATCAGTGGTTTTTTCCACTATGCAGTCCTTTAACCAATCCATACCGGTTGAAGAGCAACTGCGGGCATTGTCACAACATCCTGCGGGCGAACCTTTACCTGCCGCTGCCCGGTCTCAACTGGAAATGCACCTGAAGCAACTGACGGCCCGTTATGCTGAAATAACACACCAGGGTTCACAATAAAGGTGGGGTAAAAACTTCACGAGGTTCAGTCTGTTACCCTACGATTTTCCCTTTCGGTAGCGGGCGATCGCGCGCTGCCAAAACAGGTATCTTGCGACGTCAGCAAGTCAGTGAGTGCGGTGTATGACAAAAGGCGTCTATCGGAACGGCACGCTGTGGCGATGATTGCAGCCATCGCTTGCAAGAAAAAGCGGGTTTTGCAGAACAGTACAGGGCAGCGGTTGCGCCAAGGGAAGGTTATGCAAAATTGTCTGGTGAAGGTGTCTTATTGAAGTGTGAAGACCGCCCAGCAGGTAGCGATGTATCTGACCTACAGGAGAGAAATTTCAAAATAGCGCGAACATTAATGCTACCGGAAAACTCATAGGCCATGTTGCACCAACCAGAAAAGCACTCAACAGTTTGATGCTGAGCTTGTCTTTGGCGATAAAGAAGGTGATGAGTGCCGCTACCGAGGCAACAATGCCATAGAAGACCAGCATGTGTTGATAAAGTGTCATTTTTGCCTCAATACCTGTTTAAATGTTTGATGCAGATCATGCGGATTTTTGTGATTCAGATCAAGTATCAGGCCTTTTGTGTAAATAAAAAAAAGGCGTCAGACCGGTTTGCTACCGGCAATCTGGCGCTAAATACTGGCGATTTCACCCTGAAAGATGACAGTAAAATAAGCCTTATTCCCCTTCACAGGCCGATCCTTAAGGCCTGTCGCCCCTGGCGAACTGCCGTTTTTATTTCTCTTCTCCTCTCTTCTGTGGGCTCCTGTCTCACTTCTCTGTCGGGTTTTGAGACATATACTGTTTCACTGTGGATTGGATGAATTTCGCTCTCGTCCCAGGATAACCTCTCGATAACACAGGAGTATCAGGTGAAAAAATTTCCTTATCTGTTGTTAATCTTTTTATGTCCTGCTGCATTGGCTTTAACCCTGCAGTCGAAAGACTTCAGCGATAATGGCTTGTTAGATAAAAAATTTGCCGGTGCGAATAAAAGTAATGCGGCCTGTACCGGCGAAAACGTATCACCCGAACTTAACTGGTCAGAGAGTCCGGCCGGTACCAAAAGCTTTGCCTTACTGATGACCGATCCCGTGGGGGCTAAAGGTCTCGGGGTGAGTCATATGGTGGCTTACAACATTGCTTCTGAACGCAGTGCTTTTGCTCAGGGTGAACTGACAACGGGGAAAGGTTACACGGGTGGGAAAAACTCACCGGGCACCGCCCATTACTACGGCCCCTGTCCGCCTGTCGGTTCAGGCATTCACCACTATAACTTCGTGCTGATTGCCACGGATCTTGCACCCTCTGCGCTTGAACCGGGTTTGACTCATGACGAGCTGATGAAGAAACTCAAAGGACATGCCCTGGGTGCGGCCAGCTCGGTGGCCCGGTTTGGTAATGACTAGACTGAATGTACACATAAAAAAACACCCTGCGGACAGGGTGTTTTGGATGAAAACGGCGGATTATTTCGCGTCAGCTGGCGCGGGTCGATCGGATTCAGCCTTTCTGTCCATTTTATTAATCAGGCTTTGGGCTTCGGCTTCGCTTGCGACAGCAGGAGAAGAGCCGGTTAAGGGCTTACGGGCCGTTTCACGTACCGTCAGAATCGTCAGTAATCCCACCACCCCTGCAACCATCATGTAGTACGCCGGCATCATGGTATTTTGCGTGGTATCAACCAGCCATGCGGTAAGTAAAGGCGTGGTGCCGCCAAACAGTGAAACCGAAAGATTGAAGCCGATCGCCAGTGCACTGTAACGAATATCAGTGGCAAAAAGCGCGGGTAGCGTTGAGGGCATGGTGCCACTGAAGCAGGTGTGCAGAATACCCAGTATGAGCAGGCCGGCAAAGACTGCCCACATATTATGTGAACCGATCAACATAAAGCTGGGGATAGCGAGCAGGATCAGGCCCACTGCACCGAAGCCAATCACCGGGCGACGACCAATTCGATCGGTCCAGCGGCCCCACATCAGCGTTAACGGCATCATGACAAACATCACGATCATTACCAGCAGCAGCCCGCTGAGCTCAGGTAAACCCAGTACGCCGGTAAGATAGCTGGGCATATACGAGGTCAGCATGTAGTTGGAAACGTTAAACAATAAGACCAGCCCGATACACTTCATCATGGGCACGCGGTGCTTACTTAACATCTTGAAGAGCGTCAGGCGCGGTTTACTCTGCTCCAGCTCCTCCTGCTTCTGCATATGTTGTTTAAAAGCCGGTGTTTCCTCGAGTTTCAAACGCACATACAGGCCGAACAAGCCAAGGGGCGCGGCAATAAAGAAGGGCACGCGCCAGCCCCAGGACATCATGGCTTCTGATGAGATAAAGCTCGTCATTACGGTCACCAGACAGGCACCCAGCAGGTAGCCGCCTAATGTACCGAACTCCAGGAAGCTTCCCATAAAACCACGACGTTTATCTGTCGAATACTCTGCGATGAAGGTTGCTGCACCGCCATATTCGCCACCGGTAGAGAATCCCTGAACGAGTCGGGCCACCAGCAGCAGGATGGGTGCCATGATGCCGATTGAGGCATAGGATGGAATGATGCCGATGCAAAATGTGCCTATCGACATCATGATCATGGTGATGGCCAGCACTTTCTGACGTCCGATTCGGTCACCCAGCGGACCGAATACCAGACCGCCCAGTGGGCGGACTAAAAACGCCGCTGCAAAGGTACCAAAGGTCGCGATCAACTGAATTGCCGTATTGGCATCGGGGAAAAAGACCTTACCAATGATAACAGCCAGGTAGCTGTAGACGCCAAAGTCAAACCACTCCATGGCATTACCTAATGCGGCGGCACCGACAGCGCGTTTTAACATGTCATTATCGATAACGGTTATGTCATCAACCGTGAGTTTTTTTTGCTTTTTATTCCAGAAATGTTTTTTAGGCCTGGGTGACGATGAACGGTTTGTATCCATATTTTCCTCAAACTACTTAAATGAAGACGACCTATAGCTTTCGCAGCCAGTCAGCGAGGTTAACGGAAATAAAGGAAGAGAAAGCTATAAGAGGCCAGTGACATTAATGATAGAGCGTTCTTAACCGCAGCGAGAAAACATAGTACATGAATGTAATTTTTTGCAAGTAATCAGGAAAAAAGAGTGATTAATAAGTGAGATAGGCATAAATCATTTTTTACCTTTGTTTACATTCTGGCACATATGATGGTGCCTGAGTCCCTTTTAAACGGCATTCAGGATGGCGGATTCGCCTATTGCATGCGGTATTCAGGGGCAAACCAGAATCCGCCAGCGTGAGATTGCTGGCAGATTACCCTTAATTATGCCGGTTCAGCCGCCGGCGTTCGTCCGGTACTCCACCACAGCAGTAAGGCCACCAGGGCGATACAACCCAATGCGCTAAAGGCAATACTGTAGGAATAGCGAGCCACAATCAGCCCCGTCATCGCCGGGCTCATGGAGGCACCTACGCCTTGCATTAGCATCACCACACTCTGACCCGCATTAACGTGCCCGCTGCCGCGCAGCAGGGAGACAATGTAGCCCGGCACGGCAACGCCCAGTATTCCTGCCGCAATGCCATCAAGCACCTGGACTGGAATAACGAATAGCGTCTCTGGAAATTCTGCCGCAATAAGCGCCCGAAGCGGCATCATTAACAGGGCCGTCATGATCAAATAGCGATAGCCAATTTTATCCACACGGCGTGAAACGTAAATCGCGACAGGGATCATCACCAGCTGAGAAATAACAACCGTTGCCGCAGCATACAAACCGGGATCGACCGCATCTGGCCCGGTTGATGAGGCAACGCGCATACTCAGCATGGGCAACAGTGCGGCGTTGGCCAGATGAAACAGCAGTAAAGTCAGACCGGTTACCAGCAGTGCGGGTTTGCGCGCCAGGATCCACAGGCTCAGCGTCGGCTTTTGAGACTGATTGTCTTCTAATCCGCGCGCAACCTCATGATTGATATCCTCTCCACGTATCGCCAACGTCGCGATGGCGGCAAAGACGGCCATTATCATCATTAAAATGAAAACGGCGCCGAGCCCCCATTTCCAGGCAGCGAATCCTGCCAGTACAGCCGCCAGAGTGTTTCCGGCATGGTTGTAAGCCTCGTTCCGCCCCATCTGGTGGTTGAACCCTTTTTGCCCCGTCAGGCCCAGCGTTATCCCTGCTACGGTCGGGCCAATAAAGGCGGCAGCAATACCGGCAACGATCTGTGAAATGATCGCCGTCCAGGACTGGTTGCTGTACCAGAGTAATAAGGTCGCAACGGTAATCACGATGCATCCTGTCAGGATGACAAGACGTTTATAGCGCGTTGCATCCGCCACCACGCCTGCGGGCAACGTTGAGAGGAGCCCTGCAATGCCGCCTGAGGTCATGACCAGGCCTATTTCATCCGGGCTCCAGTGGCGTTCTGTCAGAAAAATGCCTAAAAATGGTCCCAGACCGTCTCTGACGTCGGCCAGAAAAAAACTCATCAGACACAGTGCCTGAAGTGACCGTTGTGACATGTGATTTTCCCTGTAGCAATAGTAAGGTTTGGGTGACCAACACATTTCAATAAGTAACGCAATGAATCATGGCAGCAAAAATACCAAGTAACATAACGTTAAAGTTACAAAATGAAAAAATTCACTTTTTATGTAATCTGGTCTAGCGGCGGTGGGGTCTGAAGGCCGTTCTGTGGTGAGAGGTATCCATGCAGGGGTACACTGTCGTCCACCTTCTCTGGCGGCGTCGACAACTGTCCCATTTAAGGCGTTCCAGAATCAAAATTTTCTGCTGTGAGCCCGGTTAGACTCAGAGGACGTGAGAGGCTGAAGAAGGCGAAGCCCTATGTTAAACACACGAAGCCATGTGCAGGGCATTCCTGCGTTCACTGGGGTAATCGGGCAGGCGGTAAGCTTATCCTTGCCGTACATGGCTATTTTTCCCATTAAAGAAGATCAATGCATTGAGATTCTGGCATCTGAGGCTGTAAAAGCGGGATATAGCATACTGAGTTTCGATCTTCCTGCTCATGGTGAAAGGCGTCATGTAGAGTCTGAATACCATGTAACATAAGCCGTTGATGACATTAAAATCACGCTTGCTTATGCTCAGAAACGATTCAGTGCAACGGCACTATTTGCCTGCAGCATTGGTGCCAGTTTTAGCATGATTGCAGCTCAGAAAATAAAAATAAGTCAGGCATTATTTCTTTGGCCTGTTATCAATCTCGACAGTCTCATCAGAAAAATGATGGTCAAGGCTGATGTTGATGAAAACCGGCTCAATCGCGAGAAGGTCATCATTGCTTCTGACGGCACGGTTTTTCGAGCCGATTATCTTGCGTATCTTCAGCAGCACCGGGTTTCGGGAGAAAACTTGCCCCTGAATATTATGGATGGAAGCCAGGACCAGATTGCCGATTTCAGTGCGGTTGTCACCTTTGCACACCGCCACAAAGCGGTACTGGCGACGGTGCAAGGGGCTGAACACAATTTTCATCACCCTCGGAGACATCAGGCGTTGAGGGCGTGGGTTCAGCGCATTTTACATAAGTGAGTTAATTATCTGAAACGTAAGGGTTTTGCGGATCCCGAACCCAGAATGTCACATCGCTTATCCAGTAAAGACTCAACGGAGGCGCGATTGCCTTTATCCCAGCCGCGACGGGTTGCCAGCAGGATGAACCCTTTTTCACCCGAGAACGTTGTCGGCACTAACGCCACGCCATATTCAGCCAGCATAGGCGGCGTCAGGCGAAAGTAGTGAGCAACGGACGCGATAGGGTAAATGCCCATCGCTGTAGGTTGAAGGACACGGCGAGCGTAATAAGTATGCGTTAAGAGCTTATCGGGCAGGGGATGCCACGCATCCTGAATATAGGGACGTTCAGCCCTTAACTGCCTGTAAACATCTTCTCGCAGGCAGGTGAGGTGGATATGTAGCTGATTCTGACTGCGGCCCCAGGCCGAGTTGATTGCCATGCCCAGCATGTCCTCCGGCACAGGCCTGCCGTATTGAGACATCAACTGATAACGCATCAGCCAGGCGTAGCCGAAATAATCTGGACGGCCAGGCATGAATAGCCACGGGCTTTCAATACCGGATACCGGAATCGTGGGAACCAGAATGAAATGATAGGGATAACGAGGGTTTTGAATAATGCTAAAACCCTGCCGTTTGCCCTCTGGAATATAGATTTGCTGACAGGGTGACGGGTGGCCAGTGTAGTGATAATTCACCATGCAAACGTTGTCCGTTACCGCCCATAATGCATCTGAGCGTGCGCATCCCGCCAGCGTGAGTGCCATTATAGTCAGTACCATCAGGCGAAAGAGCAGACTTAGCATAAACGCAGCCGTTCACTGTCAGGTACCGGCAACGTTTCACAACCTTTGATTTTTTTAACGCTCACCGCCCTTGCTGCCATATCGCCTTTGTCCTTACGTCTGAGCGGATTGGAATGCCTCTACGTTAGCGCCACTCCGTTATAAACACCATTGGGTTGACCAGAAAGTACTGAAATATTATGACCTAACCTGCCCATCCGATTCTGGCAGCACAGGTATAAACGTTATAATGACGTTATATTATCCGCCATATTCCATTACTCACCCTGCGAAAAAGCGATTAAATTCTCTCGCAATCAACGAATGGTTAACTGCGTTAGCGTGGTTAATAAAACATCCACTTTGGGCAGGAGCTGCTTACGCCGGGGCCAAATCACACTGAGTGGCAGCCCCTCGGGTTGCTGCTGCGGCAGTAAGATTTCCAGTTCACCACTGTCAACGGCGTTCTGTACCAGCCACGAGGGCATTTGTGCAACGCCTAATCCGGCAATTACTGCCTGTAGTTGTGCATCCACATCAGCCAGCGCCATGCGAAAGGGAACGTCCCGCCAGTACGAATGACCGTCTTTACCACTAAATAACCAGGGTTTTGGCGTGTTATCGGCCCGTTCATACAGAATGGCCCGATGCTGCATGAGTGCCTGTTCATTTTGCGGCCTTCCTTCGCGTTCCAGCCACGCTGGCGAGGCACAAAACACCATGCGTTCACGACCAATATGACGGCAGCCCATTGATGCGGGTAAATCATCTGAGCCGCCAATTCTGACCGCAACGTCAATGCCTTCATCAAACAGATCGATGAAGCGATCTGAAAAACTCATTCTCAATTCAAGCTCGGGATGCTGCTGACAAAACGGAATCAGCAACGGCATCACGTTCAGCCGACCATAAGTATGCGGCACGGCCAGTCTCAGACGGCCGGAAGGAATAATCCGTTGCGCAGCCAGGACGGCTTCTGCTTCGGCCAGCTCTTCCATGATGCGTAAGCAGGTTTGGTAATAGGCGCTGCCCGCATCCGTCAGTTGCAGTTTTCGCGTTGTGCGTTCGAGCAGGCGCGAGCCCAGTCGCATCTCCAGTCGGCTAACGCTTTTACTGATGGCAGAACCCGTGACATGTAAACGGGCAGCCGCAGCGGTAAAACTCCCGCTTTCTACACTGGCCACAAAAGGAACAATGTCTTTAAGACGCTGATCGTGCATGATTGATGAACTCAGGTTGATAATGATGTGAATTATTACCCAAAATAGGAATGAAATTCTCTATTACGCTTAGCATTACGCAAAAAGAGGAGAATTAACATGCAAAAGCAGGCTTTGATTGTTGGAATCAGTGGTGTGATTGGTCGAGCGTTAGCAGAAAGGCTAAATAACGAAGGCTGGCAGGTCAGCGGGTTGTCACGGGGCCGCAGCGCGGTACCTGAGGGCTGCAGCAACCTCACCGCAGATTTAACCGATCCTGAAGCGGTAAAAACGGCATTGAAAGCGGTCAAACCTGATGCAGTGTTCTTCAGCGTCTGGGCGCGCCAGGACAGTGAAAAAGAGAATATCCGCGTCAATGGCGGCATGATCCGCAACGTTATTGAAGCGCTTGGCGAACGCCTCCAGGGCGCACATGTGGCGCTGGTGACAGGCCTTAAGCACTATCTGGGGCCATTTGAAGCTTACGGCAAAGGCGCTGTGCCGGTCACGCCTTTCCGCGAAGAGCAGGGTCGTCAGCCGGTAGACAACTTCTATTATGCCCAGGAGGATGAAGTCTTCGCTGGCGCCGAAAAATATGGCTATCGCTGGAGCGTCCACCGTCCGCATACCATCATTGGCTATGCGCTCGGAAATGCCATGAACATGGGGCAGACTCTGGCCGTTTACGCCACCTTATGTAAAGAAAAAGGCTGGCCGTTTATCTTCCCAGGCTCACCCGAGCAATGGAATGGCGTGGTGGATATGACCGACGCCGGTCTTCTGGCTGAGCAACTTGAGTGGGCGGCGACCAGCCCGGCCGCGGCAAATCAGGACTTCAACGCGGTAAACGGTGACGTTTTCCGCTGGAACTGGATGTGGCCAAAACTGGCGGCGTATTTTGGTCTTGAGGCTGCCGCTTATCCGGCGAAAATGATGCCGCTTGACGGGCGCATGCAGGAGGCGGCCAGCGTATGGCAGGCGCTTGCTCAGCGTGAAAACCTGCGTGAACAGGATATCACGCGTCTGGCCTCATGGTGGCACACCGACGCGGATCTGGGGCGACCCATGGAAGCCTTCACCGACATGAGTAAAAGTCGCAAGGCGGGCTTTACCGGTTACCGGAGCACTCTGGATTCCTTCACTCAGCTTTTCGATAAGCTGAAGCATGAGAAAATCATTCCTTAATCATGTCCTGGAGCGCCCCGACGGGCGCTCATTACCGCTGCGCTTATTGTCTATACTGATATCTGACTTTTTCAAAGGAGCAGGACGATGACGACATGTTTTATTATTGGCGCGGCGGGCAACGTTGGCTCTCATCTGACGAAACAGCTCAGCGCTAAGCAACATGCGGTTTCTGCACTGCATCGTAAATCTGAGCAGGCCGAAGCACTTAAATCCGCCGGAGCGGTTCCCGTGGCGGGGGATCTCCAGAAGCTGACCGTGGATCAACTGGCGCAGAAAATGGCCGGCCACGATGTGGTGATTTTTAGCGCTGGGGCGGGAGGCGCGGGTATTGAGCTGACCAACGCCATTGACGGCGAGGGGTCATCCCTGGCGGTTGCCGCAGCCGAAAAGGCCGGTGTGAAGCGGTTTTTGCTGGTTTCAGTCTTCCCGGATGCCGCACGTGGCGAAAAGACATCTGAAGGTTTCGAAAATTACATGCGCGTGAAGCGGCTGGCTGATGTTCGCCTGGTCGAAAGCCAACTCGACTGGGTAATTCTTCGTCCCGGTACGCTAACCAATGTGGCGGGCCGCGGCACCGTACGTGCAGATTTTGCGATTCCTTACGGGTCGGTCCCGCGTGAGGATGTGGCCGCCACGCTGGTGGCTCTGGTCGAAACACCGCAAATTTCGCGCAAAATTATTGAGCTGACCGAAGGCGACGAAAGCATAAGCGACGCCATGTTCCGTCTGCAACGATGATAAAAAAACGGCCCCTGTAACGGGGCCGTTTTTTCATGTTTTCCGCCGCGTGTTTATTTCACACAGCGCGAGCAGTGCTCACGTTCGATATGCTGGAAGAAGTCATTTCCTTTGTCATCCACCAGGATAAAGGCCGGGAAATTTTCGACCTCTATTTTCCAGATAGCTTCCATCCCCAGTTCGGCATACTCCACGCACTCCAGACTCTTGATGCTCTGCTGCGCCAGAACGGCAGCCGGACCACCAATGCTGCCTAAGTAAAAACCGCCGTGCTTGTGGCAGGCATCGGTGACCTGCTGGCTACGGTTACCTTTTGCCAGCATGACTTTGCTGCCGCCATTCGCCTGCAAAAGATCGACATACGAATCCATGCGGCCTGCCGTCGTCGGGCCCAGAGAGCCAGATGCGTAACCCTCCGGTGTTTTGGCCGGACCCGCATAATAGACAGGGTGATCTTTAATGTACTGCGGCAAGCCTTCGCCGTTATCAATGCGTTCTTTTAGTTTGGCATGGGCAATGTCACGCGCAACGATGATGGTCCCGGTCAGGGACAAACGTGTCGAAACCGGGTATTCCGAAAGCTGGGCAAGGATGTCATTCATCGGGCGATTCAGGTCGATGTGGACCACTTCGCCTTCACCTTGCTTGCGCAGTGCCTCAGGGATATAACGCCCAGGATTGGCTTCCAGTTTTTCAATCCAGATACCCTCGCGGTTGATTTTAGCTTTGATATTGCGGTCAGCGGAGCACGAAACCCCCATGCCAACCGGGCAGGATGCGCCGTGGCGAGGCAAACGCACTACGCGGATATCATGTGCAAAATATTTGCCGCCGAACTGTGCTCCCAGCCCAAGCTGCTGCGCCGCTTCCAGTAACTCCTGCTCAAGCTGAACATCACGGAACGCCTGACCATGCTCGTTACCTTCTGTAGGTAAACCATCATAGTAGTGAGTCGATGCCAGCTTGACGGTTTTCAGCGTACTTTCGGCAGAGGTGCCGCCAATGACAAAGGCGATATGGTAGGGAGGACAAGCCGCAGTACCCAGCGTACGCATTTTATCGACCAGATAATTTTTCAGCTTGCCGGGGCTGAGCAGTGCTTTGGTTTCCTGATACAAATAGGTTTTATTGGCGGAACCGCCGCCTTTGGCGATGCAAAGGAATTTGTATTCATCACCGTCCACGCTGTAGAGGTCAATCTGCGCCGGAAGATTGGTGCCGGTGTTCACTTCTTTATACATATCCAGCGCGGCATTTTGGGAGTAACGCAGGTTATCTTCAATATAGGTATTGTAGATACCTTGCGACAGCGCGGCTTCGTCACCGCCACCGGTCCACACTCGCTGGCCTTTTTTGCCCATGATGATGGCGGTGCCGGTGTCCTGGCAGGTTGGCAAGACACCTTTAGCGGCGATCTCGGAGTTTCGTAAGAACTGCAGTGCGACGTATTTATCGTTATCGCTGGCTTCAGGGTCAGCCAGAATTGACGCAACCTGCTGCTGGTGGGCCGGGCGCAACATAAAAGACGCATCATGAAAGGCCTGCTGGGCCAGCAGCGTCAATGCCTGTGGGTCCACTTTTAATATGGACTGGCCGTCAAACTCAGCCACGGAAACGTGGTCGGGGCTAAGCAAATAGTATTCGGTGTCCTCGTGGGCAAGAGGAAAGGGGTTCTGATAAAAAAAAGGTTTGTTCGACATAGTATCTCACTTAATGACGTGCTGGCTCCGTTAACGCAGGCTGACAGGAGCAACATCAAAGGCGAATGAGTTGTTTATTATGCTTGCCAGCCATAAGCACAGGCTGGCAAGTGTTGGCATGTTATCGTATGACGCGTCGAAATGCATTTGACACAATCAGAACATCCACACCATCCAGGGGTAGGCGATGAGCATCATAGCAATCAGGAAGATAGCGCCAAAGATGGTGCCCAGACGCCAGTAATCTTTCGTAGGTAAATAGCCGCTGCCGTAATAAATAGGGCTTGGGCCGGTACCGTAAGGGGTGATAATCCCCATCACACCCAGTGAAGTACACAGCATCAGGCAAAACACGGGCATGTTAATACCTGGAATGGAAGCGGCAATGGTTAACATCGCAGGCAGCAAGGCGGTCGTATGCGCGGTGGTACTGGCAAACAGGTAGTGCAGCAGGAAGAAGGCAATCAACAGCACCACAGCCGACACTTGAGGATCGTATCCCTGCAGTAACATTCCCCCTTCTTTGCCCAGCCAGGCGATAAAGCCTACGCGGGCTAAACCATCGGCCAGCGCAACCAGTGTGGCAAACCAGGCAAAGGTGTTCCAGGCGGCTTTATTGCTGGTGATGTCGTTCCAGTTAAGTACCCCGGTCCACAGCATCAGGATAATCACCAGCAGAGCGGCCATGGCCGGTTCGACCCAGGCCGTGGCAAAAATCCACATCAGTAGCGCACAGACAACAAACACCAGTAACAGGATTTCATTGCGGGTCAACTTACCCAGTTTTTCCAGCTCAGCAATCGCCCAGCGAGGCACTTCATCATTCACCTTCACTTCAGGCGGATAGAACCAGTACGCCAGCAGCGGCATGGTCAGAATCAACAGCAGGCCCAGTGGCAAAAAGGCAAGGAACCACATTCCCCATGAAATATCAAAACCAATGACGCTTTTAACCAGCGCAAGGGCGAGCAGGTTGGGCGCCAGGGCGGACAGGAACATGGAGCTGGTGATACAGGCAGCGGTGATAGCAACCCACATCAGATAAGATCCAATTTTACGCGCGCTGGGGTCATTGGGTTTTGAACCATAAAGCGGCGGCAGATTGGCAATGATGGGATAAATGGTACCGCCACTGCGGGCCGTGTTCGACGGGGTGAAAGGGGCCAGCAGCAAATCCGCGAAGGTGATGGCATAGCCGAGGGTTAAACTCCGGCGGCCCAGGTATTTCACCAGAATTAATGCCAGACGGCGGCCGAACTGGGTCTTGTCATAGCCCGCAGCGAACATGAATGCGCCAAAAATCAGCCAGACGGTTGAGTTACCGAAGCCGCTGACCGCCCATTTAAATGACTCACTCGCCACTTTAAATTTGGGGTTGGCCAGTTCTGCCGGGCTAAAGAGCAGGAACTGGCTGAACAGGGCGATGACAACGACGCCGGTCAGACCAATCACTGCGCCGGGCAAGGGTTCAAAAATCAGCCCGACGATGACGCCGACGAAGATGGCAAAGAAGTGCCATGCATAAGGTTCAAGACCCGCTGGCACGGGGACGAGTAACAACAGGACGGCGACCAAAACCGGCAAAAGGAGCATAAGTGCTTTATTTTTGCCCGCAGCTGCAGGGGCTGCTTTTGGAGGCTCTTTGACGTTTGATAGTGTTTTCATAGTATTTTTCTACGTGTTAAGGATAATTCGAGCAGCGTCCCGGCAATTCGTCCATAGGGACTTCTTTATTCTAAATTATGAGAATAAACCGTGATGCCTTATAATTTTTTAACTTGTCCTCTGGTGCGATGGAGGCATTTATAAAAGATCATGTGGATATGATGCGATTAATTAAAAACAGAATATTGATCCAGATCAAGTAAGTTAAAATATACGATTAAATTTTTAACAACTAAATTATTAATAACCAAAAGTTAAATATTTAAACTGCAATAATAAGGGTTTTAAGCCTTGACATGGCAAGGGTAAGCAACAAAACTACGTGTTTAAGTTTTTGTTTTTATTATATTATTTTTAATTTTATAATTCTCATTGATTTTCTTTAACTATTGATTAACAATAAATATACATCACGATCCTGCTTTAATCAAATAGTAAGCATGAAATATTTAAAAGTTAAAAAACTAAAATTATAACTTATGAAACTAAAATAATTGGTATATTAGCGTTATGACATCGGACCACTTATTTATTAATAAAAAAGCGTCCGCACAGAATTCCCGAGTTTTGAATTTTTGGAGTTAATCGCAATGAATACACTCACCCCCATTCTCAATCCCATTACGTTGCCGCGTGGCGCGGTTTTAAAAAATCGCCTGATCATGGCACCCATGACAACCTGCACCGGTTTTTATGACGGAACGGTCACCAGTGAACTGGTTGAATATTATCGTGCCCGTGCTGGCAGCATCGGAACGGTCATTGTTGAATGCTGTTTTATCGATCCAAAAGGTCCCGCGTTTCCAGGGGCTATAGCCATCGACAGCGACAACAAAATTCCGGGCCTAAAGCGAATTGCTGACGCCATCAAGCAGGAAGGTTCGACAGCGATTTTGCAGATCTATCACGGCGGCCGCATGGTTGAGCCTGAGCTGATAGGGGGAAAAACCCCTGTCGCCCCAAGCGCCATTGCCGCACCTCGTGAGGGTGCCACGACGCCGCGCGCGCTAACGGCAGAAGAAGTGGATACCATGATCACTAAATTTGGTGACGCCGTTAACCGCGCCATTAAAGCCGGATTTGATGGCGTTGAAATTCATGGCGCAAACACCTATCTGATACAGCAATTTTACTCACCCAATTCCAATCAACGCGATGACAAATGGGGCGGCAGTCGCGATAACCGTGCCCGCTTTCCGCTGGAAGTCCTCGAAATTACCCATAAAATGGCCGCGCGATTTGCACATAACGGGTTCATCATCGGCTATCGTTTTTCCCCTGAAGAACTTGAAGTCCCGGGCATCCGTTTCGATGACACCCTGTACCTACTGGAAAAGCTGGCGGCACGCGGGCTCGATTATGTCCACTTTTCTGTTGGGCAGCTTATGCGCCCCTCTATCGTTGATACCACCGATCCAACCCCGCTGATTGAGAAGTTTATTAACATGCGGTCCCCAACGCTGGCGAAAGTGCCGGTCATTGGCGTTGGCGGTGTGGTAAACAAAGAAGATGCGGAAAAAGCGCTGGAAAAAGGCTATGACCTGGTTGCGATTGGTAAAGCCTGCATCGCTTATCCCGACTGGACAGATCGCATTATCAATAATGAGCATCTTGAACTTTACATCGACAGTAACCAGCGTGAAGCGTTATTGATCCCTGAACCGCTGTGGCGTTTCTCGCTGGTTGACGCCATGATTCGCGATATGAGTGAGTCGGGACGCAAATACAAAGCCGGTGTTTATCAGGAAAAAGTTGAGGCTGAAGCGCTTAAGCTGAAGATCAACGTCACGCTGGATACCGACCGTATTACAGATATCTCGCTGGTACCGGACGACACGCTGGACGTTGACTTCACTACCACCTTCGAAAGCCTGCGTAATCGTATTCTGGTGGCTAACAGCCCACACGTTGATGCTATCACCGGCGCGACCACGCAGAGTGAGGCCCTGAAAAAAGCAGTATCGCGTGCAATGACCACTTCAAATAAAGCCCATGTGATTGAAGAGGGCGGTAATCCCAATGCACCGCAACAGTATGATGTGGTGGTCGTGGGAAGCGGCGGTGCCGGTCTGGCCGCGGCCATTCAGGCGCATGATGAAGGTGCCAAAGTGGTTGTCATTGAGAAAATGCCCACTATCGGCGGTAACACGATCAAAGCATCCGTAGGGATGAACGCCGCCGAGACGCGTTTTCAGAAACTGAAAGGTATCGAAGACAGCAAAGAACTGTTTTATGAGGAAACGCTCAAGGGCGGTAAGTACAAAAACAACCCGACCCTGCTGCGCGAGTTCGTTGATTTGGCGCCTGAAGCCATTGACTGGCTGGCCGATCACGGTATCGAACTGAATGACATCACCATCACCGGCGGCATGAGCATTGATCGTACGCACCGTCCTGCCGACCGCTCGGCCGTTGGCGGCTTCCTGATCAGTGGGTTAGTGAAAAATATCAATAACCGTAATATTGACGTCCTGCTTGAAACCGCCGTAGAGGAAATTTTGTTCGACAACGGCGCGGTCAGCGGTGTCAAAGTGGTGGATGAATACAACGACAGCCGTATTCTCAATGCGAAAAGCGTCATCGTCGCAACAGGTGGCTTCAGCGCCAACCGGGAAATGGTGGTGAAATACCGCCCTGAGCTGGATGGCTTTGTCACCACCAACCATAAAGGGGCCACTGGCGCAGGCATTGCGATGCTGCAAAAAATTGGTGCAGATACCGTGGATATGGGCGAGATTCAGATTCACCCAACGGTTGAGCAAACCACATCCTATCTGGTGTCAGAGTCTATTCGTGGCGGTGGGGCCATTCTGGTCAGCCAGGCGGGACAGCGCTTCTGTAATGAGATGGAAACCCGCGATAAAGTTTCTGCGCAGATTATTGCACTGCCGGAGAAAAGCGCCTGGATTGTCTTCGATGAGCAGGTTCGTATGAATAACAAAGCGGCCGATGAGTATATTGCCAAAGGATTTGTCGTCAGCGCGCCAACCGTAGGCGAGCTGGCGGTGAAACTGAATATGGAACACCGGACGCTGGAAGAAACGCTGCATCGCTATAACGGCTTTGTGATACAGCAGAAAGACGCGGACTTCGATCGTCAGACCGCGCTGCGTCATCCGTTGAACGAGGGCCCTTTCCATGCGATCCGCATCGCGCCCGGTGTTCACCACACAATGGGTGGCGTCACCATTGATACCACCACAGCCGTGCTCGATAGCCATAAACAGCCAATCCACGGTGCCTGGGCGTGCGGTGAAGTTGTCGGCGGGATCCACGGTGCAAACCGTATCGGTGGTAACGCGGTTGCGGACATCATCATCTTTGGTATTCTGGCAGGTGCCAACGCTGCGGCGTTAGCCAAACGCTAGTCGTCACCGCCGGCATCTGCCCGCATGCAGGTGCCGGTTTTATTCCCTCCCAGAGCGGTGTCGCTTATGCAAACCGAGTCGCAAGTCTGTGCTTATTCCGCCGTCCTGATGGGATCGCCCATTCTGCTTAAGCTATTCGAGCACGACGAAAAGCTTGCGGCACAGGCTTTCAGATTAATCAAACAGTACGAAAATCTGCTGACGGTTAACCGGACGCACTCCGAAGTGATGGCGATTAACCATGCTGCCGGTCAGCATCCCGTGAGCGTCAGTCAACCCGTCTTTGATTTAATTCAGCGCGCACTTAACGTCAGTCTGTTACCAGACAGCAGTTTTAATCTCACGATTGGCCCGCTGGTGAAATGCTGGAAAATTGGCTTTCAGGGTGACTGCGTTCCTGCGCGGGAGACAATACTGGCAACGTTGCCCTTAACCTGTCCTGAAAATGTCCAGCTTGATGCGGACACGCGTTCGGTGTTTCTGAACAAAACGGGGATGGAAATTGATCTGGGTGCCATCGCCAAAGGCTACATTGCCGATCGGGTGCAGGCTTTTTTGCAGCAGCAGGGCGTCGATAGTGCGTTGATTAACCTTGGCGGCAACGTGCAAACGTTAGGCGCACCTCGTGATGCGCCGCAGCAGGGATGGGCAATTGGTCTGAAAACCCCTTTTGCGGCCCAGGATGCCCTGATTGGGGTCATTCATGTTGTGAACAAATCCGTGGTGACGTCCGGGATCTACGAACGTTACTTCGAACAGGATGGCGTCTGTTATCACCATATTCTTGACAGACATACCGGCTATCCGCTGGATAATGAGCTGTATAGCGTGACCATTATTTCCGACCAGTCGATCGACGGTGATATTTATACCACGCTGATTTATGGCATGGGCGTTGAGAAGGGCATTGCGTATCTGAAAAGCCATCCTGATATTGAGGCTGTCTTCGTGACGCGCGACAAGCAGGTTATTTGCTCGTCACAACGTCACTTTCACTTCACCTTACTGGATAACCGCTTTCAGCTCCGTCATTGACAGTACTGGCGTAAAAGCGTGTGGTACTCCGGCTGCAGACGATAGCGATACACCGGACGTCCCGTGACGCCGTAGTGAATACTGGTAAACAAAATATTGCTCTGCGCCAGCCAAATCAGGTATTTACGGCACGATACGCGAGAAATATTCACCTCAGTGGCCAGCTCATCGGTAGAAAACTCGGTACCGGGGTGCGCATCAATCCACAAACACAGCGTACGTAATGTCTGCGGCGTCAGCCCTTTTGGCAGGCGTTTTGTCTCGCTGGCATTGGCCTGATTACCATGCAGCAGTTGATCCACATCGGCCTGCTGATAAAACTGATGATTATCCATCAGCCGTTTTTTCTGACGCCATCCGGTCAGCGCCTCTTCAAAGCGGGAAAACTGAAAGGGTTTTATCAGATAATCCACAACGCCGTAGTTCAGCGACGTTTTAATGGTCGCCGCATCGGCAGCGGATGAGATGATAATGACGTCAACCGGACGCCCCGCACTGCGCAGCTCTGGCAACAGGTCCAGTCCGTTTTCCTGCTGCATATAGATATCCAGCAAAATAAGATCAACGGGCGGATCTGTCTGCAACAGGCGCTCTTTGGCTTGCTGTAAGGTGGACGCGGTACCACAGCAGGTAAAACCGTCAATCTGCCCGATATAGCATCGGTTCAGTTCGGCCACCATGGCATCATCGTCTACGACTAACACATTGATCATTCGCTAATATTCCCTCTTTCCCACGGAAGCTGAACCAGAAACTGGGTATAAACGCCCGGTTCTGATTCTACGCTGACGTTACCGCCCAGACTTTCCGTTTGTTGCTTGAGTAAAAACAGTCCAACGCCACGATCTTCACCTTTGGTAGAGACGCCGCGTTCGAAAATGGCGGCGAGCTGATCGGCAGGAATACCGGGGCCATCGTCACTGACCTCGCACGACAGCCAGCCGTTTTGATAATGCAGCATGACATGGATTTCCCCATCCATTTCCGGATCAAGCGCTTCCAGCGCGTTTTCAATCAGATTGCCCAGTACCGTGATAAGTGCTGCGATTTGCTGTTCACTGCCGTTGTCGGGCAGATAGCTGGCTTCGCTCAGGATCAGCTGGTGGCCTTCATCTGTTACGCGGTTAATTTTGCTCAACAGGAAGCCTGCAATAACAGGCGACTTAATCTTCTGTAGCAGCGAACCTATTTCCGTTTGATAGTTATTGGCCGTTTTAAGGATGTACTCTTCCATCTGCGCATAGTTTTTCATGTGCAGCAGACCAAGAATCACATGCAGCTTGTTCATGAATTCATGGGATCGCTCCCGCAGTGCATCGACATAGTTTACCATGCCGTCGAGACGCTGCATTAGCTGGCTGATTTCTGTTTTATCCCTGAATGTGCTCACTGCCCCAATAATACTGTCACGACTGCGCACCGGCACGGTGTTACTGATCAGTATTTTGCCGCGTACGTTCAGCTCTTCGTCATAAGAGGTTTTGCCTTCGTGCAATGCATCGCGTAAATGCGTCAGCATCTGTGCATTTTCCGGCACGCGGTCACCGCTCAGAAACGCTTCGCGGGTGGTTTCTTTTAACAGCTGCTGCGCAGCCTGATTAATCAGGCTGACGCGGGATTGATCGTCAACCGCAATCACACCTTCTTTAATCGAATCGAGAATAGCCTGACGCTCTTCAAACAAGCTGGAAATCTCATACGGCTCTAATCCCAGTAAGATGTGCTTTAAGCGTTTCACTAAGATTAATATGCCGAGCATGCCAACCAGCCCGCCAAACAGCACGGTCCAGAGAATATTCCAGCGGCTTTTCGCAATTTGCGCCGCGACGTCATTCACCGAGATCCCAATTGCCACCACGCCAATTTGCTGATGCGCCTGATTGAAAACGGGCGTAAATACCCTGAGCGCCTCAACCAGTACGCCATGATTCACCGCGACATTCTCCCTGCCGCGTAACGCCGGTTTAATATCGTCCCCGACAAAGTGCTGATTAACCACTTCAGGGTTTGGATGAGAGAAGCGAATACCGCGCATGTCGGTGACGACGACAAACAGCAAATCGTTACGTTTTCGCGTTGCCTGCGCGATCGGCTGAATGATGGTGCTTCCGTCTGGCCGCGTCAGGGCCTGCTGAATCTCCGGGCTGTCGGCCAGAGTGCGCGCCACCGCCATCGCTTTATCTTTCAAATGCGAACGGGTGAAGTTATCGATCTGGATGTAATAAAGCAGATGGACGCTTAATATTACGGTCATCAGCACGGCCGCCATCATCAATGACGACAGGGTGCTGAGCTTCATTGGGCGCTTCTTTAACGATCGTTGTGGCCGGGAGTCATTCATAGTCAGCATCAGATGTGTTGAGGTACGCGTTGCAACATACGCGAAGTCGTCGCACCAGTACAGTTTGCGCCTGAAATCCAGTAAATTAAGCAGGTTAACGTGCTTTTAACCGTGGATATCTGGCATGATGACGGACAACGCCTGTAAATCATACTGACAGCATGGCAGGTAAATCAGAGAGTGCTGGACAAAATGTATGTGTGAATCGACATATTCGTTTTCGCGCCGGTAAGCATTACGCCAGGTTGCGCTTGCAGAGTCAGGACAGATGAAGAAAAAAAACAGTACACCCACGCCTCACGATGCCACCTTCCGCCAGTTTCTTACGCAGCCAGAGATTGCGCGTGATTTTATGGAACTGCACCTGCCTGCGGAATTACGGGCCGTGTGCGATCTCAGCACGTTAAAACTCGAATCCGGATCTTTCGTTGAAGATGATCTACGCCAATATTTCAGCGACGTGTTGTACAGCCTGAAAACCGCACAAGGCGATGACGGCTATGTTCACGTCCTGATTGAACATCAGTCCTCACCGGATAAGCACATGGCATTCAGGCTGCTGCGTTATGCCGTGGCGGCGATGCAGCGCCACCTTGAAGCCGGCCATAAAAAATTGCCGCTGGTCATCCCTGTCTTGTTCTATACCGGGAAACGTCGTCCTTATCCTTATTCCACGCGCTGGCTGGATGAATTTACCGATCCTGCGCTGGCCAACCGGCTCTATAGCACGGCTTTTCCGCTGGTGGATGTCACGATTATTCCTGACGAGGAGATTGCAGAGCACCGCAGTATGGCCGCGCTAACCCTGCTTCAGAAACATATCCACCAGCGCGATTTAGCGGAGTTGGTTGATAAGCTTGTCCCGGTCTTACTGGCGGGCTATCTTTCTTCATCACAGGTCGTATCACTGATACACTATATCGTGCAGGCGGGAGAAACCGCCGACGCCGAAGCATTGGTAAGAGAACTGGCACATCGCGTGCCGCAACACGGAGACGTACTGATGACCATTGCGCAGCAGCTCGAACAAAAAGGCATGGAAAAAGGCATGGAAAAAGGCATCCAACTGGGTCGCGAAGAAGGCCGCTCAGAGGGAGAGCGCGAAGCGACGCTGAAAATCGCCCGCACTATGCTTCAAAGCGGTCTTGACCGTGAGACGGTTATGAAGATGACTGGTCTGAGTGAAGACGAACTGGCGCTGATTCGCCACTAATCCATGTCCCTGAAGGCGTATCGCTCAGGGACATCAGGTTGCGTGTACTGCCCATACTTTTTCGTCAACCGCCTCATCCTGTTCCGTGCATGTTAATGCACGTTTGTCGCAGTAAATAACCCCACTTTCCGGTCAGGCGCCGCCATTTCCGTTTATTCGTCGCACAGAGAATATTTGTGTTAGGGCATTGTATATTTCGAAACGCCCCTTTATTGTGTGGTTAAAATATATCGATAACAAAGTTAATCTTTTGTAACTAAATTAACTGCAAAACCCTGTCTTTTAATTTTTTAACTATTTTCATATTAACTACGAAATAACAATATTTTAAAGTTTCGGAACTTTTTTTAACTAGTTCTCCACGAAATCGTAGATCCCTAATGATTAAATCAACTAAATTTGTACCTGCACTGTCGCTTGCAGCGTTACTCGTTTCTTCAGTGACCCACGCTGAAAATTCACCAGAAAAAACAGATGTTCTGCTGATTGGCGGCGGTATCATGAGCGCCTCTCTGGGCACCCTGCTGGAAGAGCTGCAACCGGGCTGGAAACAGATCATGGTTGAGAAACTTGATGGCGTAGCGCTGGAATCCTCTAACGGCTGGAACAACGCCGGTACCGGCCACTCAGCCAACATGGAACTGAACTACACGCCAGAGCGTGCAGACGGTTCTATTGACGTGACCAAAGCGCTGGAAATCAACGAAGCCTTCATGATTTCTCGTCAGTTCTGGAGCTCTCAGGTTAAAGACGGCGTGTTAAATAATCCGCGTTCGTTCATTAACTCAACGCCGCACATGAGCTTTGTCTGGGGCGATAACGTTGATTATCTGACGAAACGCTATGCCGCACTGCAGAAAACTGTGCTGTTCCAGGGCATGAAGTTCTCAACCGATCACAAGCAGATCGCGCAGTGGGCGCCGCTGGTTATGGAAGGTCGCGATCCACAACAAAAAGTGGCTGCTACCTGGACGCCAGTAGGAACCGACGTTAACTATGGTGAAATCACCCGTCAGTTAATTGGCAGCCTGAAGAAGAACGATAATTTCCGCCTGGAAACCTCTTCGGAAGTGACCGATTTTAAACGTAACAGTGATAATTCCTGGCACGTTACCATTAAAGACGCCAAAAATGGCGGCGAACGTACCGTAGACGCGAAATACGTCTTTATCGGTGCAGGTGGCGGTGCGCTTAAACTGCTGCAAAAAACCGGTATTCCGGAAGCCGACAATTACGCAGGTTTCCCGGTAGGGGGATCCTTCCTGGTGACAGAGAATAGCGCGATTGCCGATCGCCATCTGGCAAAAGTGTATGGTCAGGCTTCCGTGGGTGCGCCACCGATGTCGGTTCCGCATCTGGATACCCGTTACCTTGATGGTAAGCGTGTCGTGCTGTTTGGACCTTTCGCAACGTTCTCAACCAAGTTCCTGAAAAATGGTTCGTTGTTTGATTTACTGAGCACAACGACCACCCACAACTTTATGCCGATGACCCACGTAGGCATGGATAACTTTGACCTGGTCAAATACCTGATCGGTCAGGTTATGTTGAGCGATGATGACCGTTTTGCCGCGCTGAAAGAGTACTATCCTGAAGCGAAGAAAGAAGACTGGAAACTGATTCAGGCCGGTCAGCGCGTGCAGATCATCAAAAAGGATGCGGATAAAGGCGGCGTGCTGAAACTGGGTACGGAAATTGTGACCGATCAGCAGAAAACCGTTGCCGCATTGCTGGGTGCATCGCCTGGCGCATCCACGGCTGCACCTATCGCAATCAATGTGATGCAGAAACTGTTCCCGGAACAATTCAAGTCAGCAGAATGGCAGGAAAAAATCCGTAAAATCGTTCCTGCTTACGGCCAGAAACTGAACGACAACCCTGCGCTCACGCAGCAGGTCTGGGATGAAACGGCAGCAACGCTGCAGCTGACCAAGCCGCCGGTTATTCAGATGGGCAATCAGCCAACTGAAGCGCCCGCTGCTAACAGCGAAAAAGCCCCAGCCTCGGCGAAGCACGATATGGCGCTGTAATACGGTCATCTGAACGAAACTAAGCCCGCGCCATCAGTGACGCGGGCTTTTTTTTGTTTAAAAGGGCGTTAACACGTTTTCAGGTTTTATCTTCGCGCCAGTTAGCCCAGGGATCATCACTGGCTGGGGGCGCAGAATCCGGCTGAGATTCACTCAGCGAAGCCAGATAGAGCGCTTCCACTTCTGCCCGCGCCCACGGCGTACGGCGTAAAAACTTCAGGCTGGACTTCACGCTGGGGTCGTTTTTAAAACAGTTAATATTGATGCGCTTACTCAGTTCAGGCCAGCCATACTGTGCGACAAGGCTGTTGACCTGCATTTCAAGCGTAACGCCATGCAGGGGATCTTTAGAGGCGTGAACGGTCATAGTCTTTCCGATAAATGCGGTAAAAAACCGATCCTGCAGTATGGTGCCTCAGGGTGCAAGCGCTGACTGAACATATTCGCTGTCTGTTCTAAAAATCTGCTGCACGCATTCCTGGGCTATCTGAGCGCGCTGTATCATTTCACTCTCTGCGCCTCACCGACTTCGGGAATAAAACAGACGAAGCTCACCTTTCGCCTTCCCCCGGTCACTGCCGGGCCCGTTACTCACAACGATCTACCCGGCAGGAATAACATCCCTGCCTGGCGTTATGGACCTGGATATAGCGCACCGTCGGGTGGCTAAAAAAGTGCGTTATCATTTCGTCTGCTGCTTTTCCTTCACAGACGTCTGCCTGGATCAGTAAATCTTGCGCATCAAAGCCCCGTAACGAAAGAAGCCGGTGCGTCATGACCGGGGGTAATGCATTAATGTAAATGCCCTGTTGGGTACAGTGCTCCCAGAGGTAGATCGCATGAGAACCATAATATGGCGTTCGGGCCGGTTGATAGAGATGATTAATCAGCAGCGCGGTTTCACCCGCCGGGATATCACGCAGTGAAATTCTGTCGGGATAGCCAGGAGCGTTTTCTACTTTCAGCCTCATTACGCCATGTTGTTTTAAATAGCGCTCGTCCTGTCCGAAAAGGTGAGTGAAAACATCGGCTTTCAGGCCTGAGATTTGATAGGTCATTGTGATCCTCCGGTTATCAACAGAAGGACGATAACGTTTCTGCGTCAGCCGTTCTCGCTGTTTTCGGCCACGGAGATGACCACGCCAGTGCTGCGCGATATCCCATAGGTGCTGCGCTTTTTCTTCGCCTTAAAGAGATCTGCAAACGGCAAGTCCATCAACGCCGTGACGTCCAAACAGATGATAACCTGTTGATTAAAGGGGCAGGGAGGCATTCAGAGGGAGGGTGCAGCGGACTCATGCGCCAGCAGCATGGGAAATAAAAGCGCTATGCCGGTGACACTGTCACCGGCATGATAAAGCACTTAGCGTAATGACTGGGCTGTTTTCTCAAGCAGTGCCAGCAGGACGGTAATATCTTCCAGCGTCACGGTTGGATTTAACAACGTCATTTTCATACAGGTAACGCCGTTATGCTCGGTCACGCCAACGTTGGCGCGACCTGATTCCAGCAGAGCATCGCCAATACGCTGATTGAACAGCGCAACGTCGGCATCGCTCCACTCCGCCATCTGTTGTGGACGATAACGGAACAGGACGCTCGCCAGTTGAGGTTTCATAACCAGTTCCAGCGCGTCGTGCTGCTCAACAAACTGCGCCACCTGCTGAGCCAGCGTTACGCCATGGTCGATAATGGCGGCGTACTGCTTCTGACCGAGGGCTTCCAGCCCCATCCACAATTTCAGCGCATCAAAACGACGGGTGGTCTGCAACGATTTCGAAACCAGATTCGGCACGCCCTGTGCTTCATCAAACTCAGAGTTCAGGTATGCCGCCTGATAGCGCATCAGCTCATAGTGACGGGCTTCTTTTAACAGAAAAGCACCGCAGCTGATGGTCTGGAAAAACTGTTTGTGGAAGTCCAGCGTAACGGAATCCACCAGGTCCAGCCCGTCCAGATAATGACGATACTTCTCTGACAGCAGCAATGCACCGCCCCAGGCCGCGTCAACGTGCACCCAGATTTTCTGCTCTGCGGCCAGTTTGACGATATCACGCAGCGGATCGATAGCACCGGCGTCGGTGGTCCCTGCCGTCGCGACAATGGCCAGCACCTGTTCATTATTGGCTTTCGCCTGTGCCAGTTTGTCAGCCAGATCGGTCATGTCCATGCGTGCAAACTCATCGCATTTCACTAACGTCACGGACTGGTAGCCCAGGCCGAGCAGCGCCATGTTCTTCTGCACGGAGAAGTGGGCATTCTCTGAACAAAAGACTTTGATCTTTCTGAGATCGCCGATCAGCCCGTCCTGCTGAACAGAATGGCCCTGACGGGCAAAGAAGGCATCACGCGCCAGCATCAGCCCCATCAGATTGCTCTGGGTGCCGCCGCTGGTGAACACACCGGCATCGCCTGCCTGATAACCCACCTGTGAACGCAGCCATTCAATCAGCTTCATTTCAATCAGGGTGGCAGAAGGCGCCTGATCCCAGGAATCCATACTCTGGTTCGTCGCGTTAATCAGCACCTCGGCAGCCTGGCTAATGACCAGACTCGGGCAGTGCAAATGCGCCACACACTGTGGGTGATGGACCGACAGACTGTCTTTCAGGAAATACTCAATCGCGCGCTCAATGGCGGCCTGGTTGCCCAGGCCCTCGGGATTAAAGTCCAGTTGGATACGTTCGCGCAGTTCACCAACTGTTTTACCCTGATACATTTCAGGCTGTTCCAGCCACTTAACCACTGCCGCACTGCTTTGTGCGATAGCCTGCTGGTAAGCCTCAGTGCTTTGCGCTGAGGACGCCAGAATCGGATTTGACCGTGACATCGAATTTACTCCACTCAAACTGCTTCGACGCCAGCGGCAAGCAGGGCGCTTTCGAACTTATCCAGGAAAACCTGCATTTCGTCATGATTGATCAACAGGGAAGGCAGCAGACGCAATACGCAACCGTGACGTCCCCCGCGCTCAAGGATCAGACCGTTTTCAAAGCATTTCTTCTGAACCAGAGCCGATAAATCGCCATCGGCCGGGTAGCAGCCCATATGATCCTGCGCTTCGTTCGGCTTGACCATTTCAATACCGATCATCAGGCCAAGACCGCGAACGTTACCGATGGCAGGATAACGTTTCTGCAGTTCGGCAAGTTTGCCTTTCAGCCACTCACCTTTTTCAGCGACGCTGCCAGCGATGTTGTTTTCTTTCAGCAGCTTCAGCGTGGTCAGGCCGGTTGCCATGGCCAGTTGGTTGCCACGGAATGTCCCGGTGTGGTGGCCAGGTGACCAGGCATCAAACTGCTTTTTGATCCCCAGCACGGCAAGCGGCAAACCGCCGCCGACGGCTTTTGACATTACAATGATATCGGGCTCAATACCGGCATGCTCGAACGCAAAGAATTTACCAGTGCGGGCAAAACCTGCCTGAACTTCATCCAGAATCAGCAGAATACCGTGTTCCTGGGTAACTTTACGGATGCGCTGCAGCCATTCAGCCGGGGCAGGGTTCACGCCGCCTTCACCCTGAACTGCTTCGAGGATCACGGCCGCAGGTTTGCGCACACCACTTTCAACGTCGTTGATCAGGTTTTCGAAGTAGTAGGTCAGCGCTTTTACGCCCGCGTCACCACCAATGCCCAGCGGGCAACGGTACAGGTGCGGATAAGGCATAAACTGTACTTCAGGCATCATGCCGTTAACGGCTTCTTTCGGTGACAGGTTACCGGTGACAGAAAGCGCACCGTGCGTCATGCCGTGATAACCCCCGGAGAAGCTGATCACCCCTGAACGGCCAGTATGTTTCTTCGCCAGCTTGATAGCGGCTTCAACGGCATCCGCGCCGGAAGGACCGGTGAATTGCAGGCAGTATTCTTTGCCCTGACCCGGTAACAGGGAGAGCAGGTATTCTGAAAACGCATCTTTGAGTGGCGTGGTCAGATCCAGAGTATGTAACGGCAAGCCGCTGGTAATGACATTTTGGATGCTTTGCAGTACGTCAGGGTGATTATGACCTAACGCAAGCGTTCCGGCACCGGCAAGACAGTCAAGATACTGTTTGTTCTCGACGTCTGTGATCCAGACACCATTAGCTTTGGCAATCGCTAATGGTAATTTACGCGGATAACTTCGAACATTTGATTCAAACTCGGCCTGGCGGGCCAGATAAGACTCATTGTTACCGTTTAATGTATTCGCATTCAAACTATCAATACGGACTTTATCCGTCATCATATCTCTCCTACAACCGGGCGTGGCATCACGCTGCAGTTGGATAAGTGAATAAAATTTAGAGCTAGTGTTAAAAACGCGGCCAATATATTGGTTTTTATCACAGGACTCAATGATTAATTTTATGAGGATTTGTTAATGTATTTACTTTACAAACCAGCGACTTAGACCAAAATTAACGGTCAGGGCAGCCACTTTTATCAAAACCTGTAAACAATAAAGCGCCAAAAAACACCTGCTTATCGCATTTCGGCATCAGTCTGGGCGAGAAAAATAAACTGTGTTAGCAAGCATTTCTGCGCGAATAAGCGATAAAATTTGAGATTAATCAAGCCACAAAATGTAAAGCGCGCGCCATTTGAATGACACATTTAAAGCGTACTGCACATCATTCGTATAACTTCTATTTAACATTTAATTAATGGCAATAAAGAAGAAAACGGCGCTTTACTGACTTCCCGCTCCGTTAACGCATAAATTGCACAAAGTGGTGAATGTCGGCCAGCGCCTGCTCAATTCGCGCGGGTGAAGACGTAATACTCAGCAGATCGGCGTAGCCGTTGAGCAAGGCGTTAAGCTGGCGTGCGCTGCGTGCCACATCATCCGTATGCAAGCACCCTTGTTCAACGCCCGCGCGAATAATCTTGCAGAGCAACGCATCCCAACCGGCGATAATCTTGTCGGCCAGTTCAGTGTAATCGGCATTATGGCTGGCCATTTGCCAGAAGGAAGCATAAAGCCGCCAGACTGAATCTGATGTGTCAGGAATGTGGCCTTCAATCATAGAGTGTAGTTGCTGCACAGGATCCAGCGCGGCCAGCTCAAGGGTGAAATCATCCAACTCGCGCTGCATAAAGTGCTCCAGCGCAGTCAGGGTGAGCGTGTGCCAGTCAGGAAAGTAGTGATAAATATGGCTGCGTGAAATACCCAGCGATTCCGTTAAGTCACGTGTCGTGGTTTTTTCAATTCCCTTCTCGATAAACAGCGCGATGGCGCCCGCAATAATCGTCTCTTTGCGTGTTTCTCCAGATGTTGCCGTTGATGCTTTCATTGTGACTCCTGGATTGACTTTGAGCAATCGCTCAAATACGATGCGCTGGCTATTGAGCGACCGCTCAATTTTAACCGTTTACCAAAAGAAAATCATGTGTTCTCACAAAACAATAACGCCGGAGACGGCGCCGCAAAATGCCATTGCCACCCTCAAGATGCTGGGACGTCGTCACAGTAAAAAGCTCTTTCTTACCCTGCTGTTAGTGGTGGCGGAAAACGTTACCTACCTGCTTTATCCGCTGTTAGCCGGGTTTGCCATTAACGCCATTGTCACCGGGCAGGCGCTTCATGCTGTGCTTTATGCGGTCATGGTCTTTGCAATGTGGGCAATAGGCGCCGCAAGACGCAGCGTTGATACCCGCACCTTCGCCCGTATTTATGCCGAACTGGCCGTGCCGGTTATCGTGGCACAACGTCAGGAGAAGCAAAATGCTTCCACTATCGCCGCTCGCGTGACATTGTCACGTGAGTTTGTCGATTTTTTTGAGCTGCATCTGCCAACGCTGATCACCTCTCTGGCATCGATTAGCGGCGCAGCCATTATGCTTCTGGTAATTGAGTTCTGGACGGGCGTGGGCTGTCTGATCATTTTGTTGATACTTGCCTGCTTTCTGCCGGGCTTCTCGCGCAAGAACGAAGCGCTGTTTGGCCGTCTGAATAACCGGCTTGAAAAAGAGGTTAGCCTGGTCACCGTTGCCCATGCACCCGCTCTGGCGAAACATTACGGCGTACTGGCGCGATTACGCATAGGGCTATCCGATCGCGAGGCGTTAGGTTTTATAACGATAGGTACAGCAGCGGCGCTGCTCTTTGCCTTTACCATCCTGTCCATGACCCGTAAAGGGATGGGTGATGCAGGGCACATCTATTCGGTCATGACCTATCTGTGGATGTTTGCCATGAGCCTGGATGATGGACCGCGATTGCTTGAAAAATATTCGCAACTGAAAGATATCGGCAAACGCGTCAATACGGGAAGCTAAGTTGAACATGGGCAGCCGCAGGCAATCGTCTGACGCGGCCCATTTCTGCTGCTGAGCCGGGCAAACGCTACCTCGCTCACCGGACTGTCAGCGGAGACTTGTCACCAGCCATTGTGCAAGCTCATCCAGTTCGTGCTGCTGCAGCGGATAGTCCGTTTTCAACGTTTCTACATGCTGAGCCATAACGTCAGGCTGATAGGCTGCACCCTGTAAGCGGGAGGCCAGCACCTCCAGTGGCGCAGGGTTCAGGCTGTCGCTAAATATCTGACAGCGGCTAATGGCGCCCCGTTCAACATCAAAATGTATCTCCACGCCGCCCCATACAAAGCGATGATCCAGAAGATGCGAAAAGTCTGGCGCCTGGCCAAAATTCCACGCCCAACTGCTTTGACGGGCAAACTGTTGTTCAAAGCCCGGCAGATCCGGCAGGTTATCAGGAGAAATAACATCGGGTTCACAGCGAGTGGCAAAGTGTTCAAAACAGGCTTCCGTGATGGCCTGGCAAAGGCGTTCGTAGCTGATATTGGGCACCAGCGTTTGCAGGTTTGTCACGCGTGCTCGTACGGAGGCGATGCCTTTCGCCTGTAACTTTTTCACGTCGGGATTGAGATAATCAGCCAGGCGCGACAGATCGGCATTAATTAGAACTGTGCCGTGATGAAAGCCACGGTCGGGCGTTTCGCGATAAGCAGAGCCGGATATTTTGCGCACGCCGTCACCGGTGTCGATCACCAGATCGTTTCGTCCTGAAGCCTGCGCATTGACGCCCAGCGTTGCCAGTGCCTGCAGGATGATAGCGGTTGAGACACTTTTATCGTAACCTGGCTTGCCCGCCATAAAGGTAAAGCAGCAGTTGCCCAGATCGTGAAACACCGCGCCGCCTCCACTGCTGCGTCGCGCCAGCTTAATACCGTCCTCTGCCATACGACGTGTATTGCACTCTTTCCACGGGTTCTGCGCCCGACCAATGACCACCGTTTCCGCATTACGCCACAAAAACAGTACGCGCTGGTTAGCCGGCATCTGGCGAAAAATACACTCTTCTACCGCCAGGTTAAACCAGGGATCGTTCGATTCTGATAACAGTAAACGTAATGGGGGCATGATCAACTCCGTTTGCTTGAGAACGTGTGCCGCTGCAGCAGGGCAGAATGGCAGTTTACTTCACTCCGCTTCAAAGACCACGATCGCCCTCCATAGCCTGAAAATGCCACATGGGCCAGCATGCTCTCAGTTCCGCTTCGTATCAAATTTGTTTAATATCGATTTAATATATTTATAACCCAAGCAACTATCTGGTTTATCCTCAGCGGATTGTTAACATTTAGTTAATTACCAGTGGATCATTGAGAAAGAGACGTTCATGATCCCGCAGACTGAAAGCGGCAGATGGCAGACTCACCAACCATTATGCTGTTGAATTGGCGCTTAACCAGCGGCTTCAGGTGCGAACGCGGCAGGGAATGGCTGTGAATCCTGGCCCAAATATTATGCGCGCTGCCAGCATAACAATCCGTATTACGCAGGCTGATTTGCTGCCAGCGACAGGTGGCTTTTACTGGAAGATATGATGAATCATTATTCACGCCGACGCGTGCTGAAGATGGTCGGTCTGGTTGCTGTAACCAGCGCTGCCGGACATCTGCTCCCTCTTGCTCGCCTCAACGCCGCCCAGCCCGATGCCCAGACAGATGAGCTGGATATCTTTATGCAGGTTTCTCAGCAGCTTACCCAGCAGGATGAACTTAACGAAACCGTGGGTGCTGCGCTGTATGACACGTTGAGTCAGACCCAAAAGAATTTCTCCTCTGCGCTTTTGCGTTTGAGTAACCTGCTGACCCATCAGCCCGATCTGTTGCAACAGGAACGCCTGCCGTTTGCTGAGAGTGACGCAGGTAGCGCGAAGCTGGCGGGCACTATCCTGAGCGGCTGGTACACCGGGGTTGTGGGCAAAGGCAAAAATGCACGCTACATCACCTACATAAACACGCTCGCGAATCAAATTGTGAATGACAAACTGGTACCGCCGAGCTTCTCCTATGGCGTCTGCGGCAGCTGGGCGAGTCAACCGTGATCCTTTTTATGAGTAATGTCATCAATGAAGAAGAATGAGTCGGCGGATGTCGTTGTGATAGGCGCGGGCGTAAATGGCGCTTTGCTGGCTACCCGACTGGCCAAAGCGGGTAAATCCGTTGTATTACTTGAGTCCGGGCCGAAAATTGGGCGCGATGAACTGGTCGAGCGCTTTCGCAGTTCCGCCTTTAAGTCTGACTTTATGTCACCTTATCCCTTTTCTCCCATGGCACCTCAGCCACGCTATACGCCTGAGCCTAATGATTATCTGCAACAGCTCGGTCCGCAGGCGTTTAATGCGCAGTACATCCGTATTTTTGGCGGCACCAGCTGGCACTGGGCTGCTCAGCTGTGGCGCTTTGTACCAAATGATTTTCAGCAGCATACCCTTTATGGCGTGGGCAAAGACTGGCCGATCGGCTATCAGGATTTGGAGCCCTATTACTATGAGGCTGAGGTCATTGCCGGCGTCGGCGGTTCACCTGATAACGGCTCGCCACGCAGTAAACCGTTTCCGATGGCGCGCGTGCCGGCTTCATGGCTTCAGCAACGCGTCACGGCCAGACTGGCACCCGACTTCAGCGTGCTGGACGACAGCACGGGACGCAACAGTCGCAGTTACGATGGTCGCCCGGCCTGCTGCGGTAACAACAACTGTATGCCGGTGTGTCCGATTGATGCTCAGTATCACGGCGGTCTGGCCGCTCAGCAGGCTGAGGACACAGGCGTTCAGGTGATCACCGAGGCGGTCGTGTATAAGCTTGAGCATGACGCGCAGGGCAGGATTGTTGCCACCCACTATTATGACTGGAATAAAACCAGCCATCGCATTACGGCGCAGACATTTGTTCTGGCGGCCAATGCGATTGAAACGCCAAAGCTTTTACTGATGTCGACTAGCGATAAATTTCCGCACGGGATTGGCAATGCCCGTGACAATGTTGGCCGTAATCTCTGCGACCATCCCGCCATTGGCGTCACCTTCGACGTGGATGAAGAGATTTGGCCCGGACGCGGACCTGTCAGTCCCTGTTCAATAGGGCAGTTCAGAGACGGCGAATTCCGCCGCGAACATGCGCCATTCCGTCTGGATATCTCCAATGCATCACAGGTGGCGGCGGTGACGAAGGAAGTGCTGGAAGAGGGGTACTTTGGTAAAAAACTCCAGGAGCAGGTTCGTTTTCGTGCGGCCCGCCGACTGAGCATTAAAAATGCGCTGGAACAGCTCCCCAATCCCGATAACCGCGTGACCCTGAGCAGCAATAAAGATGCATTAGGATTACCCACGCCTGCGCTGTTCTGGGATGTGGATGACTATGTGCAGAAGGGCACGGAAAAAACGCGTGAGTGCTACGATGCGATAGCGGCAAAACTGGGTGCGACCAATATTCGACACAGCAAAAGCGGTAAATTTTCGAACCGTCAACATATCATCGGTACGTTGTCGATGGGACTCGATCCGGCAACTAGCGTAACCGATGTCTGGGGACGGGCGCACGATCATGAAAACCTGTTTATGGTCGGTACCGGTGTAATGCCAACGGTCGGCACCTGTAATGTCACGCTCACCGCCATGGCGCTTGCGCTGCGTACCGCTGATAAGATTTTGCAGGAGACACAGCATGGTTAAGCGATTGAGCCGATTGCTGCCCGCCACGCTGCTAATGCTGACTGCAACTCAGAGTAGCGCGTGGGCGGAAAGCCAGACTGACCTCATAAAACGAGGGGAATATCTTGCTGTGGCTGGGGATTGTGCGGCCTGCCACACAGAGGAAGGCAAAGCGCCGTTCAGCGGCGGCCATGCTATCGGTAGCCCTTTAGGCATTATTTTTAGCACCAATATCACGCCCTCGAAAACAGCCGGTATTGGTCACTACACTGAAAAACAGTTTGCCGATGCGCTACGCAGAGGCATTCGTGCCGATGGCAGTCATTTGTATCCGGCTATGCCTTACACCGCCTATGCCAAAGTGAGTGATAGCGATGTGTCTGCGCTTTATGCTTACTTTATGCATGGTGTGAAAGCGGTCGATAGCCAGCCAGAAAAAACCGATTTGCCGTTTCCGTTTAATCTTCGCTTTAGTATGGCGGCGTGGAATTTCCTCTTCCTGGACACAAAACCCTTCAAGCCCGATCCCAGCCAGTCCGCGGAATGGAATAGGGGGGCTTACCTGGTCGAAGGGCTGACGCACTGCAGCACCTGCCATACGCCGCGCAATTTTTTAATGGCTGAGCAGCAGAGCAAATCGTTACAGGGCGCCTCTTTAGGGACGTGGTTTGCGCCTGACATCACCGCCAATACCTTACAGAGTGACGATCAGTGGTCACGGGAATCGCTGGCAGCTTATCTGGCGAGCGGTCACGCCGATAACGGTGCGACGGCGGCGGGGCCGATGCTTGAAGCGATAGACAAGAGTTTTTCGCGTATGACGCCGGAAGATCGGGCGGCCATAGCAACCTACCTGATGCCTGCCGCCGATCAGGAAGAAGGCGAGGCTGACGCGGATTCAGATGTTCAGGAACCGGCTAGCGGACTCACGCCGGTGACCGGAGATGATACGCCAGACATGCTGTCCGATTTAACGGATGGCGAGCGCGTATACCGCAACAACTGTGCCGCCTGCCATAACCTTGAGGGACAGGGCCTGAATGGTTTACCTGCCCTGAGTAAACATCCGATCCTGGAAAAGCCTACGGCCGATAACGTTGCCATGGCCGTGCTTGAAGGTGTCTGGCCCGCAAACGGTCAGGGCATGATTGGTTTTGCCCATACGCTGGATAATACGCAAATTGCCGACGTCACGAATTATGTCATGCAGGATATAGGCAACAGTGCCGTGCGCATTACCCCGGAACGGGTGAAATCACTGCGTCAGGGCGGCGAGCCGTCACTGCTTTTACCGATAGCCCGCGCAGGGTTGGCTGTAGTTGTGCTGGCGATCGGACTGCTGCTGTTTTGGTGGTGGCGCCGCCGACGTTAACCTCTCCTTCTCCATGTCATGGATGACGTGGAGCGCTGCCGCGACATCTGCGCCTTTCCCAATACGCCTGACCGGTGAGGCTGGCCCCGCCAGCCTGCTATCAGAGCCTGCTGCCTGTACTCTGAACAGGCGCAAGGTGAGGCTGGCGTTCCTGTCTTAATCTAAACTGAAAACAGCAGATTTAAATGGCCTGTCAGGAGGTTATTGATAACACGTTGTTTCTGATATGTTGCATTATCCCGTGGCGAGAGAAGGGTTAACCAGCATGGAATTACGTCGAAAAAAAGATGCGGCGATGATGCGCCTTTCACCACTGCTCAGAAGCATTACCCTGGCGGGAAGTTTATTGACGATTGGCGTTATTGTGATCAATGTCTGGACGCTTTACCAGGACTGGCAAAGAACGGTTCGTATCACTGAAGAACGCGCCATTGATCTTTCCTTGTCTCAGGCCCGTCAGGCCGAAGATACCTTTTTGCAAACGGAACTGTCGCTGCGTGAAGTCCAGCGTGAAATCGAGTCTCAGGCAGAGACGGGCGGAGATGTCTCAACCCTCAACGACATCATGCGGACGTTACAGAGCCGCCTGCCGCAGCTGGAGGGTATTTTCTATTACGATGCGCAGGGGCGATGGGTCGCCAGTTCGTTAATGCAGTCGTTTTCAGGAAATAACGCCGACCGGGAGTATTTCAGCTATCATCGCAACAATCCACGCAACAGCCTGCACGTGGGGCCTGCATTACGAAGCCGCAGTTCGGGCCGCTACGTTATTCCTGTTTCGCTGCGCGTCAGTGATAATTACCAGGGATTCCGTGGTGTACTCCTTGCCACGGTGAGCATCGATTACTTTCGTCACTACTACGATTATTTTGTTATTGGTCCCAAGGACTTACTGGCGCTGATGCTGGCAGACAGCACCGTGCTCTATGCTCGTCCTTTGTCCAACAGCTACATCGGTAAAAATCTCTCCTCCAGCCCGCTTTTTCACCAGCTGTTAGCCAATGCCGAACGCGGCAGCGGCCAGTGGAAAGCGAAGGTTGACGGCGTAACGCGCATTTTTGGTTTCGCCAGTTCAAGCCGATACCCCTTGGTTGTCGCTGCAGGATTTGACAAAGAGGGGCTTTTGATTAGCTGGGCCGAAAGCCGGGTTCAGGGCGCAGTATTAAGCCTGGTGCTTCTGATGGCGATCATTCTGCTGTGGATGTTGATACGGCATGAGGCCAAACGTAGCTTACGCTATCAAATTGAATTAACCCATCTCAGGGATGAACTGACCGAAGCGAATCATTCACTGGAGAATCTGGCAAACGGCGATGGGCTCACCGGGCTGGCTAACCGCCGGTACTTTGACCACTTTCTGATAAAAAGCCTGCTGCACGGCCGCAGTAGCGGTGGGCCGGTATCATTAATCCTTTTCGATATCGATTATTTCAAACGCTACAACGATACCTACGGCCATGTCGCGGGTGACGCCTGTTTACAACAAGTAGGACGCTTACTGAAGACGTTTGCCCAGCGCCGCATCGATATCGCCGCACGCTATGGCGGAGAAGAATTTGCCATCGTGTTAGCCGACACCTGCGCCGCGGATGCGTTAAAAATAGCCTCAAGCGTGGTTGAGGCCGTCAGGAAGTTAGCGATACCGCACAGCTCGACAGGGCTGGAAACCGGGTGCGTCACGCTGAGTGCCGGCGTGGCAACAACGGTGGCAGGGGAAGGGCCAGAAAGGGCGGAACGATTAATTAAACGGGCGGATGAAGCGCTCTATCGTGCTAAACACGAGGGGCGAAACGGGGCAAGGGGTTAGCCTGTGAGAGTTGAGCCAGAGGGAAAGACATCGCCCGGGCATTGCCCGGACGAATGACGGTTATTTGTCGCTACCAAATCCCTGTTTGTGCAGTGCAGGCAGGACTTTTGGGAAATAGATGTGCTGATAGTATCCGCTCACGCTGTCGCTCCAGCTTTCGCCGTCAGCTCGCCCGGTGGCTTGCCAGTGCTGAACCATTTCGGCATTGTAAGCGGCGATCTGCTGTTCCAGACCTTCGGTGTGATAGCTTTCTTCGTGACGGAAGGTCTGCAGAGGCAGGCGCGGCTTCTGGAAAGCGGGCTGGTCGACGTAACCGATAACGACGCCCGCGACAGGGAAAGTATATTCCGGCAAATTAAGCAGTTCGATCATCGCGTCCGGATCGCGGCGAATTCCCCCGATGGGCACGATGCCTAAACCTTCCGCCCGCGCAGCGGCCATAATACTGCCTAGTGCAATGCCTACGTCAGTCGCGCCAGAAACAATACTTTCAATGCTGTCCTGAGCAACCTGCTCTTTGCCCACAGCCGCCATGGCGACCCGGGATTTATGCATATCGAGAACGACGGTGATAAAAACGGGCGCTTTGGCAATCCAGGGCTGTCCACCGGCAATCTCTGAAATGGCCTGACGTTGAGCGGCATCCCGCGTAACCACCAGTGAAACCTGTTGTGAGTTAACGGAGGTAGGGGCGCGATAGGCGGTGCTGATAATGCGATCAAGGATGGCATCGTCAACAGGTTTATCGGTAAAGCTGCGCTCACTTTTATGGCTGGTGAACAGATTAATAATATCGCTCATTATTGCTCCAAAAAGGGTAACCCAAGAATTCGTTTCCCAAGGATAGCAAATACAGACTGGCACCTCTTTAACCGCACTGGCTTTAAGCTGCCGATTAATAACAAATTTAACAGGTGAGTCAGGCTGTTCGTGGGTAACCAGCAAAGGTATTAAACCGATGCGCCTGGGTGGTGAGCGATGAACGATAGTGACGAGCAAGAGGCTGCTTCATCGGGCCTGTTTCGTTTTCGAATCCCGGAGACAACACAATCCACCCTGTGAAAACGGATCATTTCCTTTAGAATAGCCGCTCTGATTATTCCCTACCGAGGTCCAGGATGTTGATTTCAAGCCTTATGGCCATTGCTGCCGTTCTGATTATGGGGGTGATAAGCCCCGGCCCAAGCTTTATCTATGTTGCCAGAAATGCTGTTGTGCATTCTCGTCTTCACGGAATCGTGACCGCTTTAGGCACTGGCGTTGGTGCTGCGATTTTTGCCCTGGTCGCGATGCTTGGGCTACAGAGGCTGCTACTTTTGGTGCCGGAACTGTTTGTGGTTATGAAGGTGGCGGGCGGGTTTTACTTATTATGGCTGGCTTTTAACATCTTCAAAGGTGCATCTCAGCCTGTACACCTCGCGTTGAATGGACAAAATGGGCACAGCAAGACATGGCTAAAAACATTCAGAGATGGGTTATTAACACAACTGAGCAATCCCAAAACAGCCATTATCTTTGCCTCTATTTTTAGTGCCCTTTTGCCTAAAAATATCCCGTTACTGTTTTATGTCGTCATCCCTCTGATGAGCTTTTTGATCGATTTTGTCTGGTACTCCATCGTTTCTGTCGCGCTGTCTGCCGAGAAACCGCGTCAGGTATATTTACGTATCAAGACGTCAGTTGATCGCGTTTCCTCAGCGGTCCTGGGCATACTGGGTATCAAACTAATCTCCTCATCATTCACCAAATAAGCAGCCTGACTGTTTACCCTGGGCGCGCTTAATCATTCGTTCTTTCTCCTGTGGCTCGTCGGAAAGGGAAACCGTGGGTGAGAGGACACAGATGGGTTGATTTGAGGGTAACGACCCGTCCCGGCATAAAGCGGACATGCGTAACAGTCTAGAGCCGCGCTCAGCGAAAGGCTGACTTCACAGGATGGGGAGAGTCAACCGCCATATCTGTAGATCAAGGTATCGTCAGTCATTCCCATGCTGTCGAGGCGCTCGTTAACCAGTCTGGCTTCCAGTTTGAAACCGTATTTTAATGCAACGGACTGACTCCGCACATTACGTCCCGCGACACGAATTTCAATTCTCTTTGCGTGCAAAAAATCGGAGGCTATTTTAGTGGCCAGTTTGCACGCTTCGGGCATGATGCCTTTGCCCAGTGCATTGGTTGCAAGCCAGTAGCCGATTTCGACGTAAGGGATAGCCTGATTGCGGATGAACAAGCTTATGCAGCCTAAGAGTTCATCTGACTTGCGTTCAATGATTAAAAACTTATATTCGTCTCTGTCATTCAGGAAGTTATCTGCGGCATCTGCCATGTTTTTCTCAACTGAATCAATAGAGTGAAAACCCGGAGACCAGAGTAAGAACTCATGATGAAGTGAGCTGAACGCATTCAGTTTTCGTTGCATTTCTTCTGCACGGCCCAGGTCAGGCGCTGTCAGATAAAGCATGTCATGCTGCCGAAAAGAAGAAGGAATATCATCCAGATACATAAAAATCTCCTTAGTGCGGGTTATCTTTTTTATCATAAGCGATGAAAAGCGGCATTAGCCTAACAGAGTGAAAAGGGTGAGCCGTGCCCATTCAGGCAAAAAACAGCCAGCTTATTGCGCAATGTCCACATTCAGCAGAAAGCGAAACTTTAGCAGCCTTTCGCGGCTTTGTTAGCCGTAGGTTTTACGCCATATTCACGTTTATGTTCAGGCCCTGCACATTCTCACTCTACTCATCTCCATAACTCACCAGCCTCTCTCTAAAAAAATCAAGTTTTCGTTGATTTCGACGATTTACTAAGCGTTGGTTTTTTATTTTTTAAATACACACAGGGTGAGTTATGACAATTTCACAGCGACTTTATCTTACGTTTTCTCTGCTCTCAGCTTCTCTCGTTTCTATGGTTATTATTTCCATCGTGGTCGTTACTGGCTTCCAGTATCGCTTTCACTATGTTCAGATTAACGCCATACCTTCGATCATCGACTTAAACGTACTGATTGATGAGAACAATGAACTTCTCATTAAGCTATACGACTATCAGGGCGCAAAAGACCCTGCCAGGCAGGGGCAAATTGAATCAGAAATGAACAAAACGGTTGAGCGCCTTAATACCCTCAATCAGCATTATCTTGAGAATGATATATCCAGCGACGAAGATCTGCGGCTGACCAAAGAGGCGTTCGTCATGATTAAAAACATTCATGACAGGCTGCTGCCTTTCCTGCAGACCAACAGGATTCCCCAGTCATCATCGACGGCGAACTCAGATGAAAGCAGTAAAAATCTGAGTGAAGCCATTCGCACGCTTACAAGCAGTTACCGTAAGCAACTGCAGATAAATATTGATATCGGCACTCAACTGGATGAAACCAATACCCATATCTACTATACGACTCTATGGGGACTGATTGCCGGCTCTGGCGCCGTCATCCTTGTATTGGGTTTTTTCACGATCAAAACCATCATGTCTATACGCCGTCAGTTGAACGGCATGCGTCAGACCATGGAAGAGGCCAGTGAAAAACTCGACCTGACTCTCAGGGTTGATGAGTCACGTCATGATGAAATCGGCCTGACGGCAAGGGCCTTCAACCATCTGATTGAGAATGTTTCAGATTCACTGTCTAAGGTGGAAGCTTCTGCTCAGTCGGTAAGCTCTGCTTCTGCACAGATTTCGGCGGGTAATGAAGACCTGTCCTCCCGAACGGAAGAGCAGGCGGCCTCCCTGGAGCAGACAGCAGCGAGTATGTCCGAGCTTAGCGAAACCGTCCGTCAGACCGCTGAAAATACGCGTCTTGCCAGTCAGTTGGCGAAAAACGCCCGGGATATCTCAGAAGACAGTGCTGGTCGTGTCCGCACACTACTGTCCACTATGAGTGACATCAGGGCAAGCTCAGCCAAAATCACTGACATCATTGCACTCATTGAAGGGATTGCCTTCCAGACCAACATCCTGGCGCTGAATGCCGCCGTTGAGGCTGCACGTGCTGGTGAGCAGGGGCGGGGATTTGCGGTCGTGGCGGGTGAGGTTCGTAATCTTGCACAGCGCTCATCCTCTTCAGCTCGTGAAATCAAGGAGTTGATTGAGTCATCAATGGGCTTTGTCGAGGCCGGTTCTGAGCAGGCGGAAGGGGTAGGCTCTAACATGTCACGCATGAATGATGCGGTGCGGCAGGTCACTGATCTGGTGGATGAAATATCCGTAGCCGCCGGAGAACAGTCGCAAGGCATCAGCCAGGTCCATCAGGCCGTAAATCAGATGGATGGAGCGACACAGCAAAACGCCGCACTGGTTGAGCAGGCCTCCGCAGCATCGCGTTCTCTGATAGATCAGGCCTCCACGCTGGGTCATTTAGTGGGTGCCTTCACGATTACGCTTGCGGGTCAGTTAGCCAGTAATAATCGGGAGCAAAACCGCGCCGCAGCGGTATCGTCGCCGGTTTTTAAGAAACCGCAGACCGCAGTGGTTGGCGGACAGGATCAAAACTGGGAGCAGTTCTGATAAAAGTAGGCCATAAAAGGTTCTGATAAGGATCGAAATCTGGCAGCTTTTAAACGCCTGATGCCCTGCAACAGGCGTTTTATATTTGATAAGGGCAGACCGAGAGGGCTGAAACATCGCTGCTGATGTTGGTAATGTCAGCCATGAGCAAAAAGCGAAAGGTATCGTCCCGCCTGAACCCTCGGAGACGCCAGGCAGCAGAACATTCGATTTCTCTGATCCTGTCTTCATCGTACCCGGATTGACTATGCAGATTACCCTGGGGCCCTGTAAATCCTGGACGTTATCGTTGATACAGGCGCCACAGGACACCTCTGCTCAGGTTCAGGGATGGAGTCAGTTATCATTCTCCAGGCGGGTTTTGCTTTCCTCAAGCTTAATGAGAGCGCCCGTGCGTATGTCGAGAGCCCAGGATGCATCGAAGGCCGCTTTTTCCTCCTTTTTCCTGCCCCCAGATTAAAGGTTATCAGCCCGGCGTTGGGCTGAAGGGGAGGCGCGCTTGCCCGCTGGAAAGGTGATCACACCCAGGCAGGCAATAATGAGTCCTACACCGGCCCAACCTGAAAGCGGCAGCCTTTCCCCGACAAGCAGAATGGCCAGCAGAGCGGCGACGACCGGCTCCAGCAGCGTGATCGTGGTTGCCATGCTGGCCGGGATGCGCGCCAGTCCGTAGCCATAGCAGAGATATCCCAGAAACATTGGAACCAGCGCCATATATATCCCGACGGCGGCATTATTCCAGGTTTCCAGAAGCGGTGCGCCGGTCATCAGAAGGACAGGGACAAGCAGGATACCGCCCGCTCCAAAGGTCGCCCCCATTGCCGCGCGTGGAGCTATGCCGCCCTGCATTAACCGCCGCGCAGACCACGAATAAAGGGCATAGGTAAAACCAGCCAGCAGCCCCAGCGTAATGCCCGTCATTGCAGAACCTTGTCCAGTACTGTGCCCACCGCTTTCCGCAAGGCAAAGCAGGATCATGCCGGCAAGCCCTGTAGCGGCACCGCCTGCCCACTGCTTTGTGAGGCGTACGCCTTCAAGACGGTACTCAATGAGGGCTGACAGTAGCGGGGCAGAGCCGATGGAAATGACAGTGCCGACAGTGACCCCGGCATAGCGCATAGACGCATAAAAAGCGAGCGGATAAACCGCCACTGCGAGGGCGCCCGTCAGCAGAAAAGGCCAATGTCGAAAAATCAGTCGCCGCTGTTGAATAAGCGGGGTTGCAGCGATAATTCCCTGGAACAGTCCACCGATACCCATTGCCACCGAGCCCACGGCGAGCGGGCTTAAAGCCGGGGCAAAGGTGGCGGCTGTACCGGTCGTTCCCCAGAGCACAGCCGCGATAATGACGGCCGTTGCGCCACCCGTTTGGTGTCCGGATGCAGGCATCAGTATGCCTCCATCAGTTGTTCAGCAATTATACTGGCCTGACTCACGCAGTCGCTGTTACCTTCCAGCCCGGCTCGTGAAATGCTGCCTTCCAGTAGAAAAGCGAAGTGCCGTGCCATCTTGCGCGCGCTTTCTGCATCTCCCATCATCAAATCTGTCAGATGCGCGGTCAGAATCGCCTCCACTTCCTCCTTGTGCTCACGAACGGCCTGTCGTCCCGGCGCGCTGGCGGGCAACTCTGCCGCTGCGTTCAGCAGGCCACATCCGCGAAACCCGTTTTCATAGGCAAATTCAGCATGGTCCTCATAAGCCGCGAATACGGCCAGTACCCGTTCTTTCGGCGTCATGGCAAGGTCCAGACGATTTTTGTACAAGGCAAGCCATTCCTCGTGACGAACCCTGAGATAAATCGCGACCAGCTCATCTTTAGAGGCAAAGTTGTTATATAAGCTTTTTTTGGCGACCCCGGCCCGCTTTACGATGGCATCGATACCTGTCCCGTTAATACCGTGGTTGTAAAACAGCACGCGCGCCGCACTGAGCAACTTATCATAAGCAGTTTCTGCGCTGGCAGATTGAGTTGGCATGACGATAACCTTTGTTAGCGGTATGTATGTATACCAGTCTACCTACTAAGCGGAAATATTCAACCTGTGTCTGTTTCCGGCAGTGAACAGTCGTTGCAGCCCTTTCTCTGTGGCTGCAGCGAGGATTCCGAGACGTTGTGTGAGTCTCTGGCGCTTTGCATGCGTCTGGTCATTTCTTATAGCATCCGGGGTGCCGCCGAACGTATTACGTTAGCCCTGGCCCTGTCGTGCAGCAGAATCGCATGCAGTCTCGGCTGGTCAATCAAGACGTTCAACGTCACTTATGGGCACGACAGGTTGTCAGGATGCTGCTTTCTGCGTTCATTCGCTGTCAGGAACAAGAGGAAAAGCTCGGTCGCGACGGCGGCCTGGTAAGGCAGGGAAGGATAAGCCCGCATGATTAATCAATGGGTGCATCTTTTTTCTGTCATTTTTCAGCCATAAATCGTTCATTTTTCTCGGCTAGCTTACTGCAATTCTTATTTGCAAAGCGGCGCATGTATGAGCCATCTGGCGCTTCATCACATCACCAAGAGCTGGGGCGAGAAAATCGCACTGGATAATATCCATTTTGACGCCGCCGAAGGGACGTTCGTTGCTCTGTTGGGGCCTTCAGGCTGTGGTAAATCGACGCTGCTGCGCACTATTGCCGGCCTGGAGACGGCTGACACGGGTTCGGTGAGTTTCAATCATGTGGATATCACCCATTTGCCCCCCTCCCAACGCAAGCTCTCCATGGTGTTTCAGTCTTATGCGCTTTTTCCTCACCTGAGCGTTAAAGAAAATTTGTTATTTGGCTTAAAAGCCCGCGGTGAAGATAAGCTCACGTTTGCCGATCGTCTGAGTCGGGTCAGTAAGTTGATGGAACTGGAGGCGTTGCTGGATCGCTTGCCATCCCAGTTGTCCGGTGGTCAACAACAGCGGGTGGCACTGGGGCGAGCCGTTATCGCCAACAATACGCTCTGCCTGATGGATGAACCCCTTTCTAACCTTGATGCCAAGCTACGCCAAAGCATGCGCCGTGAGATCCGTGCCTTACAGAAGAAGTTGGGTCTGACAATGATCTATGTCACTCACGATCAGACGGAAGCCATGAGCATGGCGGACAGCATTATTTTGCTGAACGCGGGACGAATTGAGCAGCACGACACACCTGATAATCTCTACAACAACCCTGCCAGCGTGTTCGCGGCACAGTTTATTGGCGCACCGCCCATGAACATCCTGTCGCTCGCCTGCCACAACGCGAACCACTATCTGAGTCCGCTCAGGGAGCCTGTCGTCGAAGGTTTCACCGCCGGCGCACTCAGTCTGGGCATTCGGGCTGAAGATATTCAGCTTATTAACGCTGACGGCGCGTTGCTGACGGCCAGCGTGGTGAGTTACGAATATATGGGGGCTGATACCTTATTAATGTGTCAGCTTGCTCACAGCCACGAAACATTAACGGTGACGGTAGCAGGAATGAAACGGTTTAGTGAGGGAAGCCTGGTGGGGCTGCAATGGCCTGCTGATAAGCAATACCTGTTTTCCACCGATAGCGGTAAACGCTGTTTGCATGCAGAACAGCTGATGTCTGTTTCGTCCAAAAAATACGCGGTTTAACGATCTTTTTACCTAAGGGAAAATCATGCCAGCTATTCGTCTGTCACATCTGCTTCCTGCATTGCTTATCGCAACCAGCGCGTCAGTTTTTGCTGCCGATCCGGTAAAACTGCAAATGTATTATCCCATCGCAGTGGGAGGCGCGATCAGCCACACCGTTGAAGCACTGGTTGCCGATTTCGAAAAAATTCATCCCGAAGTCAGTATTCAGCCGGTCTATACCGGTGACTACGCTACGACGGTGACCAAAGCATTGACCGCTTTTCGTGGCGGTAATGCGCCACAAATGGCCGTTATTGGCGATATCGAAGCTTATTCACTGATGGATGCGGGGGCGATTGTCGCGGCCAGCGATCTGGCCAAAGACGATGAGGGTAAAAAATGGATCGACAGTTTCTATCCTGCTTTCTTACGCCATATCAATGGAAAAGTCTGGGGCGTTCCTTTTCAGCGCTCGACCGTGGTGCTGTACTGGAATAAGCAGGCGTTTGAAAAAGCGGGTCTGGATGCTGATACGCCGCCTGCGAACTGGCAGCAGGTGGTGGACTTTGGCAAAAAGCTGGTCGTGAAAGACGGGCAAAACGTCAGCCAGTGGGGCATCGAAATCCCGACTACGCCAAATGGCTATTGGGTGTTTCAGGGGTTTGCTGCGACCAACGGCGCGCATCTTGATAATGGCAAGGGCACGGCCGTGTATTTTAATACGCCCGGGAACATTGAAACGCTACAGTGGCTAACCGATCTCGGTCAGAAAGAGGGCGTTTCACCTAAAGGCGCCGTGGCATGGGGCACCACGCCACAAGATTTTTTGAGTGGCAAAACCGCGATGATGGTGACCACCACGGGTAATCTGAGCGTGGTGCGTAAAAATGCGACGTTCCCGTTTGGTGTCGCGATGCTTCCTGAAAAGACACAGCGCGGAAGCCCGACCGGTGGCGGTAATCTGTATGTCTTCAAAAATGCATCCCCGGCACAGCAGAAAGCCGCCATGGCGTTTATCCGTTGGGTCACCGCCCCTGAACAGGCTGCTCGCTGGAGTATTGCTACCGGTTATGTCGCGACTTCACCCGCCGCCTGGGAAACGCCAGCCATGAAAGACTATGTGAAACAGGTTCCGCAGGCGCTGGTGGCACGTGAGCAACTTAACTATGCCCAGCCAGAACTCTCGACCTATAACAGCGTGCAAATTCAGGAGGCGCTGAACCACGCCATTGAAGCCGCGATAACCCAGACGAAAACACCGGCAGAAGCACTGGAAGCCGCCCAGAAGCAGGCCGATCGTTTGTTGAAGGCTTACCAGTAATACGATGGCGATGAACACACTTGCAACAGCATCCCCTGCTTTACGCTCAGGCGTCGGATCATTACAGCTGTGCGGCTATTTGCTGATCTTACCGGCACTGGGTTTTTTATTGCTGTTTACCCATTATCCTGCTCTGGCGACGGTGTGGGAAAGTCTGTTCAGCGCCTCACGTAACGGTCATCCGGCCCAGTTTGTTGGGCTGGATAACTACGCTGCGCTGCTGGATGACGATGTGTTTATCCGGTCGTTGTGGAACAATCTGCTCTATGCCCTGGTCACTATCCCTTTGGCGGTGATGCTGGCTCTGCTCATGGCATTGGCCGTTAACCGACGACTGGCGGCTAACGCCGTGATACGTGCGGCTTTTTTTATTCCCTCCCTTCTGCCAATGATTGCGATTGCTAACCTGTGGCTGTTTTTTTACACGCCACAGTTGGGCTTACTGAACAAACTTCTGTCGCTGTTTTCCATTGCTCCGGTTAACTGGCTTGGCGAGCCGGGCACCTCCCTGTGGTGCCTGATGGCGGTCTCCGTATGGCGTGAGGCCGGTTTCTTTATGATTTTCTATCTTGCTGCCCTGCAGCAGATTGATCCGCGCCTGCGTGAAGCGGCGGAAATCGAAGGGGCATCAAAGGGCTATTTCTTCCGGCGCGTCCAGTGGCCATTGCTGATGCCGACCACGTTATTTGTCTTGATCAATGCATCCATGAATGCGTTTCGCATCGTCGATCAGGTTATTGCGATGACGAACGGCGGCCCGGACAACAGCAGTAGCCTGCTGCTGTTTTACATCTATCGCACAGCATTCAGTTACTGGGATTTACCGGCAGCCGCGGCCATGACCGTGGTGTTGCTGCTGATTTTGGCGGCGATTGCGCTAGTTAAATTTAAGTTGATGGATAAACGAGCCCATTATCAATGAAGCCTTCCTTTTCTGTTGGCCGCCTCGGCCTGAATCTGATTATCTGGTTAGCGGCGCTGCTATGGCTGCTCCCTATCCTGGTGGCGCTGTGGGTTACGGTGCATCCCGCGGCAGAGCAGGGCAGCTTCAGGCTTTTTGCGCCGCTGACGCTGCAAAATTTTATTAACGCCTGGCATGCTGCCCCCTTTGCCCGTTACTTCATGAATACGATTTTGCTGGTGATGATGATCGTTACAGTCCAGCTGGTGTTGGCCACGATGGCGGCTTACGCACTGGTCCGTTTTCGCCTGAAGTATTCGGGCATGTTGTTTGCCCTTATCCTGTTGCAGCTCATGATCAGCCCCGATGTGCTGATCCTGAATAACTATAAAACCATTGGCGCACTGGGCCTGCGCGATACATTGACCGGCATTGCCTTACCGTATTTTGCGTCTGCCTTTGCCATCTTCCTGCTGCGCCAGACGTTTAAAAGCATCCCCTTAGTGCTGGAAGAGGCGGCGATCGTGGAAGGCGCCAGCCGGTTTTATATCTTGCGTAAGATCTACATCCCGCTGGCCAGACCGATTTATATCGCCTTTGCGTTAGTCTCTGTCAGCTTTCACTGGAATGATTTTCTCTGGCCGCTGGTGATTACCGACTCGGTTAAGGTACGGCCCCTAACCGTCGGGCTGCAGCTATTTTCCGCGCCAGAGCAGGGCGTGCAGTGGGCGCTTATTGGTGCAGCAACATTGATGACAACGCTGCCGCTTTTGCTGCTCTTTCTGATATTTCAGCGTCAGTTTATTCAGTCTTTCATGCGTGCCGGTATACGTTAAGGTGAACGCCAATGTTAACGCCTCACTCGCTTAGTCTGCAGCAGCGCGAACTGCTGGCGGACGTCGCACCGCTGTATCAACCGCCGTTGCTGCGTCCCTTACCTGCGCGGAACAACGTTGTTCGTTTTGGTTTGATCGCCGACCCGCAATATGCGGATATCGAACCGGATGTTGACAACCATCTTTACTATCGCAACGGACTACAAAAACTGCACCAGGCCATCACGGCGCTCAACGCTCAGCCGCTCGATTTTGTGGTGACCCTGGGCGATCTCGTCGATCGCGACTGGTACAGCTATGCTGCGGTATTGCCGGTATATCAAGAATTAAAGCATCCCCATGCCGTGGTGCTGGGTAATCATGATGCGCAGACGATTGCCACACGACTTGAAGGGAAGGTTCCCCTACCCAAGAGCTATTACGCTTTCCGTTTTAACGGCTGGCGCTTCATTGTCTACGATGGCAATGATATGAGTCTTTACTGCAATGCGCTCAACGGCACCGATCGCCAACAGGCGGCAGCGTTGCTGGCCCGGCTGCAACATGAGCATCAGCCCCACGCACAGCCCTGGAACGGTGCCGTGGGTGCGCAACAGTTGGTGTGGATAGAGCAGCAGTTACAGGCGGCACAGCAGTGCGGAGAAAGCATCGTGGTATTCGGGCATTATCCGCTGGCTCCCGGGAATACGCATATGTTAATGAACGCCGACGCGCTGGTGAATTTATTCACCCGCTACCGGGTGCGCGCCTGTTTTGCCGGACACGATCATCGCGGAGGCTATGCCCGTATTCTGGACACCGACTTTTTTATCATGAAGGGCATGCTCGACGGCCCTTCAGTTGTGCCCTTCGCGTGGGTGGAAGCAGACGGTGATACGCTCAGCGTACAAGGCTATGGTGGAGAGATAAGCCGGGGGTAAACAGCATTGGCGATGGATGTCACAAAAGTGTGAGCACAGTATTTTCTGTAACGATTTTAGTTACATCATACTGTAAGTGGCCTTACTCAGGTGCCCGCGTCAAGATTAGCGCAGCAAGCAGGAGGGGTGCCAAAGCCGGGCCGGACAAAAAGCAGGGCGTTGCTTAAACGACCACAATCTGACAGCCTTGTGCTCAGCCTCAACCGCCAGAAATACCTGCCTGTCCGGTCATTGATTGATGCTGTCTGTTGGCTGGATTTCTTCAGGCGCGGTAGTTGGCTTATGTGCCATGAAAGTGCGTTTTTATCATCTGGCAAAGCGAGGCTGCTGCGGCTGATACGTTTTTTTCAGACTGATGCAGACGAACGCCAATCGCGCCAGTATCTGGCAATTTTTGCTGGTCAAATATCGCGAGTGATGACGGCATGCCCGTTTGTGTTCGCAACGTCATTCCGAGCCCGGCCGCCGCGGCCGCCCATATCCCGCTCAGGCTTCTGCTGGTAAACGCAATGCGCCAGGGGATATTCATGCTGTCCAGGGCCGCTGTCGCCGCGCTACGCATCAGACAGGGTGCTTCAAAAACCAGTAACGGCAGAGGTCGGTTCCGATCGATAAATGCGCCGATATCGAAATCTTTTGCGCCAATCCAGCAGAGTGGTAATGACCCGAGCGACTCACTGTAGGCGGTGCTCTCGTCACCCTGCCAGCTCAGGGCAACATCAAGTTCATTGTGACGTATTGCATCCAGCAGAGGCTTGTTGCGGGTCACGGTCGCGGAGACCTGTACGTCGGGGTGCGCACGTGAAAATTGCCCAAGAAGAGAGGGGAGAAGTGATTCTCCAAAATCTTCCTGCAATCCCAGCCGAACCTCGCCACGGATGCCCACCGATTTCACTGCCTGGTAAGCTTCGTCGTTGAGACTCATCAGCCTGCGCGCATAGGCAAGCATCATTTCCCCCTGGGCAGTAAGGACCAGATGTCGTCCTGACTTTTGCACCAGTGCTGCGCCTGCCTGCTGCTCAAGCTTTTTAAGCTGAGCGCTTACTGCCGATGTTGAACGCCCCAGGCGCTCTGCAGCAGCAGCGAAACTTCCCAACTCAATACCGGTGACAAAGGTTCGTAATGTTTCAGCATCGAACGTAACCGGTCTTTTCGCCATTTTTCATCCCGTTTTATGGGATTAAGGGTCCCAATATTTCTGATTTTATAGATCGTCAAAGCATCCTATCTTTCTACCACATCCTCAAGGAGAAACAAAAATGAACACGATAAAGGTGAGTCGGGAAAATATGGCCGGAATAGCACCCAAGCTGGCACGTCTCAGTGAAGAGGTCTTATTTGGCGATATCTGGCAGCGGGACGGGCTTTCACCGCGGGACAGAAGTCTGATTACGGTCAGCGCCCTCGTTGCACTGTATCGAAATGAACAGCTGGGCTGGCATCTGGAATTTGCTCGCCAAAATGGCATTTCCGACGATGAAATTATCGAAGTGATAACGCATCTTGCCTTTTATTGCGGCTGGCCGAACGCCGTTTCCGCGTTGACCGTCTTCAAAAACACACTGCCTGAGTGAGGGATACCGATGCCTGTAAGCCATATAGCCATCTCAACAGCGCGTTTTCAGCAGTGGCGAGAGAAAATTTCTGCTGCGTTACAGCAATCGCTTGAAGCTTCATTTTCCGTTCCGCGCGGAGACTGCTTTCAGTTTTTTGATTGTTATGACGCGCACAGCCGGATTTTTGATCGGCATTATCTTTGTGGTGCTGAGGCGGGCCGCAGCAATGACTTTCTTCTGTTTACCATTACCGCAGGTAAAACGCGTAATACGCAGCAGAAACAGGCCTTTATCAGGATCTCACCCGGCGTCTTGAAAAATCGATGGGTATAAAACCTCATGATGTCATGATCGTTCTTCATTTCACTCAGCCAGAAGACTGGTCTTTTAGTCATGGGAAGATGTTTGACCTGGCGGATATTCCCCAACTTTAAGGAGAAAACCATGCTTGCTATGCAATACCGTTTTGTTCTTCCCGCCGATTACGACATGACGATTATTCAACGCCGGATTGATGACAACGGATATAAGATGGCGGGATTTCCTGGTCTCATATTCAAAGCCTGGCTTTATGCGTGCAAAGCCAAAGGTCCCACAAACACGGATGAAAATGTGTATGCGCCCTTTTATCTTTGGCAGGACGCAGAGAGCATGCACTGTTTTTTGTCTGGGGCAGGTTTTAAAAAGCTTACTGAGGATTTTGGCTGGCCGCAGGTGCATACCTAACCGGTCTTATCGGCCAGGCTGTCGCCAGAGATGGTTCAAGCCGGTTTTGCTTCCCTGGACGTCAGCACCGTTCCTGCTTACGCCGATCTCGCCGGGTTAACACAGCCCCCAAAACAAGCCGGGGCGTTAGCACGCGTATCGGCTCTGGATACCTTTCACTGGCGCCACATAGATTTTTGTCTCTGGACAACGGCGCCCGCGCAAGATTCGGGCCATTTTCAGCGTTATCAGGTAGGGCATCTCTCTGTTCCCTGAATATTTACCGTCTGACACAAAATTATCGCCTAACCGCATATCTAAATGATCGGTTGTAAGACTATCTTACTGTAGATGCCAGACACGTTTGCATTAACGCTCTGGTGACGCTATCGCGTTATTCCATGACGCAAACTTTTTCATTTTTAGCGAATGAACCTAGTATTAACGTGCAAGGGGCACTTATGCCTGCTTGTCGACGGAGAAAAGAGAATGCGTATCAAGAATCACCTGAAAATGCTGACGGCTGCATCATTACTGGCACTGAGCCTTCCAATGACCTCCGCGTTCGCGGCACTGCCGGTGGGTGCACAGGCGCCGGATTTCAAACTGGAAGCCGCACTGGCAGGTAAAGAAACCACCTTCTCTTTACAGCAGGCACTGCAAAAAGGCCCGGTCGTTCTTTATTTTTTCCCGGCGGCGTTTAGTGCAGGCTGTACCTTAGAGGCGCATGCCTTTGCAGAAGCGACAGATGACTTTAAAAAAGAGGGCGCAACGGTAATCGGCGTCACCGCAGGTAATACTGACCAGATTGAGAAATTTTCTAAACTTGAATGCCGCGATAAATTCACCGTTGCTGCCGATCCGGGCGCAAAAGTGGCTGCAGAATACAAAAGTACGATGGAGATGAAAGGTAAAACGCTTTCCGATCGTACGTCTTATGTTATTGCACCGGATGGCAAAATCCTGCTGAGTTATACGGATAAAAACCCAGAATCACACATTCAGAAAACGCTGGATGCCGTGAAAAAATACCGCCAGGCCAACCCGGCTTAATTCCCGATCTGGACAGATAAATCATGTTGACTGCTATCGCCGCCGCTTTTCTGGGCGGCATCATACTTAATCTCATGCCCTGTGTGTTCCCGGTCATTTCGCTCAAGGCATTGAGTCTGATACGGCATCACGCCAGGCCCGCACAGGCTCGTGCAGAAGGGCTCGCTTTTCTGGCTGGCGTAGTGGTCACCATGATGTTACTGGTTGGTCTGCTGTTGCTGGCGAGATTCGGTGGGTCATCAGTGGGCTGGGGTTTTCAACTGCAGTCACCGCTGGTGATTGCGTTGCTGGTTCTGGTGATGCTGGCATCCGCACTTAATCTGTTTGGCCTGTTCGAGGTGGGATTATCACTTCAGCGGGCCGGCGAAGTCGGGGGCGAGCGGGGGGGATTGACCGGGTCCGCGTTAACGGGGGCGCTGGCGATTGTTGTTGCTACCCCGTGTAGCGCGCCCTTTATGGCCAGCGCCATAGGTTATGCGCTTGTACAGCCCCCCGTTATCAGCTTTATTATCTTTCTTTCTCTGGCGTTGGGCTTTGCTGCGCCTTTCACCTTGATTTCCTTTTTCCCTGTCGTTGCCCGAATACTGCCGTCGCCGGGTGCCTGGATGATCACCCTAAAACATGGCCTGGCGTTTCCGATGCTGGGTACGGCGGGTTGGTTAATCTGGGTGCTGGAACGGCAGGCTGGCTCGACGGCGCTGGCAGCGATACTGACCTGTTGCCTGCTGCTGGGTTTTGCCGCCTGGCTGTATGGCCTGGCTCAGAAGCGGCAGATGATGGGAAGGCGGCACTGGGCTCTGCACATCGCCACAGCTGTTGTAATTATCCTGTTGGTACCACCGTTATTTACGCTGAAAACCTCGACGGCAGCCCCTGATTCTTCGGATGTTGTGGCAGCGGCTGCGGTGGCATGGTCTCCCCAAAATGTGGACGCTATAAAAGGCCAGGGTAAACCGGTTCTGGTGAATTTTACCGCCTCCTGGTGCATTACCTGTCAGGTTAATGAACGTACCTCGCTGTCAACCCAGGCAGTAAAGACGGCTATGGCGCGCACCAACACCATTTATATGATTGCTGACTCAACAAAGTACAATCCTGACGTTGAGCAGGCACTCAGTGATTTTGGCCGTGGCGGTTTGCCGCTGTATGTGGTTTATCCTGCTGACGGCGGAAAACCCGTTGTCCTGCCTCAGGTGTTAACGCCGGGCATCGTCATCACGGCATTACAGCAGGCGAGTGAAAAAGGCAATAAAACGTGATGGTAGATCCCTGCCGGGCATTGGATTTCCGCTGCCCGGCGGCGGCCAGACCTCGGCGGTAACGGGTTAGCGCAACACCTGAAAACACGCGGCTAACCCGTCATAATCCTTTCAGGCAACGCGCAGTTTTATTATCCTCGACAGGCTTTGGCAGTGATGTATTTCAAAGGAGAGTGATGAAAACAATCGGCCTTATAGGCGGCATGAGCTGGGAATCAACGCTCCCTTACTATCGGTTGATCAATGAGGGAATCAGAAGCAAATTAGGCGGTTTACACTCGGCAAAGCTGCTTCTGCACAGCGTGGATTTTCACGAAATTGAAGCCTGCCAGCGCAGTGGCGACTGGGATCGGGCTGGTGAACTACTGGCTGAAGCGGCCGTGGGTCTGGCGGGTGCCGGTGCAGACGCAATCGTCTTATGTACCAACACGATGCACAAGGTTGCCGGGGCGATTGAATCTCGCTGTCATTTGCCTTTTTTACATATCGCGGATGCGACGGGCAGGGCGATAACGAGCAAAGGCATGACCCGAGTAGCCTTGCTGGGCACGCGTTATACCATGGAGCAGGACTTCTATCTGGGCCGCCTGAATAAACAATTCTCAATTGCTACCCTGGTACCACCGGCAGAACAGCGTAACGTCATCAACCAAATCATTTTTGATGAACTCTGCATGGGGAAATTTTCGGAAGGCTCCCGCCAGTTTTATCTTGAGGTGATACAGGAACTGGCTTCACAAGGTGCAGAAGGAGTCATATTTGGCTGCACGGAAATTGGTTTGCTGGTTTCAGAAGCACAAAGCGCGCTACCGGTATTCGATACAACGCGCATTCATGCGAACGATGCCGTCGATTTTATGCTGTCCTGATTCATCCTCAGTGGGATGAATCAGTGATCGAACTTTTACAGGGTGTCGAAAATCACATAAAGCTTGCGCATGGTGGTCTCCATGACCCATGTCCCTTCTGTATTCGCTTCAAAGAACAAGGTATCGCCAGGTTTGAAATGCTGTGGTGCTTCGCCATCCGCTGTGAAGGAACCCGTTCCTGACAGGAAATGCATCATCTCTGCTTGCTTAACGCCGCGACGATAACTGCCCGCCGTACATTCAAAAATGCCCATATCAATACTCTCATGACCGGGGATCACCGTCTGCAGCCCGGCCAGTGCAATCTCGGGCGATCCCGGAAGGCCCTCAACGGTCCCCCATGATTCCAGCGTCTTGATTGAAGCGGGTTGATTAAGTTTTTGTACTTTCATTTCATGCTTCCTGAGCAGTCGTTAACGATGCAGCGTGGTCTGAATTGATACGTCAGCGTATACAAAAACGGAAAAACAAAGCGCGTCTTAAACGCTTTGGCATGAAAGTTATGCGCAGAATACATTGCGCTAAAAGCATGAAATTTCTGGCCGCAGCCTACACAGGTTTTTGAGTATGGTGCTATCGATGCCAGGTTTAGACAGTTTGAGAGAAAGTGCAGCCAGTTACCGCTCATCCGCTCGTCATTGGTTAATGCTCTGCTCAGTCAGGATCTGAAAAATGTGTAAGTAAGGGGGGATGTTGCAATATCAACGAGCAGAATGAGGTAAATAAGATAATGATTTTAATCTTTATTATTTCCCTACGCCTGGAGCTCTCTGCATCAGGCTGGCAAGGGTTAATCTGATTTATCAGGTCCGTCTTAAAATGGAAATATAAAGATTCTATTTTCACACTGCTGAGTTTGAATACAGCACAGAGCAGAACGGCTAACCGTTCTGTCCTTCCTGGCGTAATCTCTAAAGGGCAAGTTATGAAAATGTTATCCGTAAAAGTGGCACTGCAAACAACGGCGTTCACCATCGCGACATTGATTACCTTTCAGAATGCGGCACTGGCTGTATCTGTACATGAACAACAGTCAGCTTCTACGCTGCAAAAGAACAATGCGGGCAGTGCGGGGAACATCAAACTTGCTGCTCATCGAAAGCCTTCAGGCGGTTTGCGCATTAATCCTGCCTGTGATGACACCGGCGAACCTTGCCCACACGATGAAACTCAGGATGATATGTCCTGAACCTGCTCGGTTTTACATCCTGAACTGATTATTTAGCCTTTTAATTATGCTCAACCCCGTCAATGAACTGCACCTCAAAAGCTGGACGGCTGACTGAGTAAGGTGCAGTTTTTTATATTCTCTTACATCTCCTTCCCATCGTTATCGATAAGCGTTAAGGACTGAATATTGTGCTAAAAAGCGCCTGTTATGATATCGCTATCACTCCCGGAACGTTAAACGCTTAACGGCGGGTAAACGGTTTCAAGATTTACTGACTTCGGCCAGCAGAAGCGTCCTGATTAACTATGCTCAGTAGACATTAATGCGTATTCGCTATTTATCAGGGAGTCATTCGATGAAAAAATTGTCAGTTGTTCTTGTTACCGCGGGTCTGCTCATGGCGATGAGTTCACAAGCTGAAGCCAAAGGCTGTTTAAAGGGCGCGGCCGTGGGCGGCGTGGCAGGGCATGTTAAACATCACGGTGTCGCTGGGGCCGCAGCAGGCTGCGCTGTTGGACATCATATGGCCAAAAAGAAACAGAAAGAAGCGGCCAGTCAACAGCAAGGGCAACAGCAGCAGGGCGGTTAATTTTTCTCGCAGTCTCGGCATCCTCTCAAAGAGGGTGCAGCTTCCCGTCGCACAGGCTTTAAGCGGTAAATTCCCGTAACAGTCAATGCGCTTCTCTGCTGGCTATCGTCGCAGGCAGACTCTCAACTTAACAAACTGGCTGCCACATTCACGGACAGTCCCAGAATCGCCAGATTAAAAATAAAAGAGATAACCGACTGCAACAAGGCGATCTTGCGCATTTCTGTCGTGCCCGTCGCCACATCCGCCGTCTGGGATGCCACCGCGATGGTGAAAGAGAAGTAGAGAAAATCCCAGTAACCCGGATGCGTCGGTTTCTCCGGAAAGATCATCGGCGTGATACTGTTGCTGCGAAGCAGGTAATGCTGATGGGCATAATGCATGGCAAATGCGCTGGGTAGTAAGGCCCATGAGGCGATGAGCGTCATGGCAGTCAAAAGCAGATGCAGGGCCCGCGACGAGCCCGTCAGGCTTTTTAACGTGGGAAGCTCGCTCATGATGGCCACCATACTGATCATACAGGCCACGATGACCAGCCCCAGCACCAGCGCGGCACTTTGATCCTGCATCTGGGCGATTCGTTTAATCTCATCTGGCGCGGTACGCAACATGCGAAACCAGATAAACCACAGATAGAGCCATGCCAGCACGTTCCAACTGATTAACAGTCTCTGCATTTGCCCCAGATGCTCAGGCAGTAAAACATAGCAGACGAGACCTGCCACCACAGAGATCAGCAGGCGCAACCGGGCAAACAGATTTGAGCGAAGGGAAGAGGACATGGTTATGTTTTTGCTGGTTACTGAGTCAGTTAACTGTAGTGCAGGCCGGATGACCCTGCTGCAAAAAACGCGCGACGTTTATGGTGGGTTAAAGAACCGGCAGAATGCGAAGCCAGTCTCTGTGTAGCACGCCACTGCCATACCCGCGTGCGGGCATCTATAGCAGTAATGGAGGGTCAACAAACGAGAAGTGCGGATGGTCACCGTTAAAAGCGTGTACGTTCCCTTAAGCTACAAGGATGGCTATCGCGTAATAGTGGCTCCCCTTTGGCCGCGCGACATCTACAGGATTAAAGCACCTCGCGCCGTCAGCGGTATTGCGTCAGGCGTTATACCGTTACGCCTCGTCAGGATGGACACTACCGCTGCAACGTCGCCCAGAAACCGCGCTGATGCTTATGATGTAAGGACTGCACAGCATATTTCGTGTTCCAGTCGGCACTGATTGTGTGCAATGCCCCTCGGTCACTCATCATTCTGGTGCTTCGTCACCAGGAATAATGCTAAATCACTGATTTTTATTGTCATTAATTCTGGCACGTCAATTGCAAAAACCTGATCGGTAAGCAGCGCAACACATAATCTGAATTAAATAGCTGGCTAGGGTTCCGGTTCACGCAGGTGAATGTCTGGTCCGAGAGCTGGCGACCTCTGAGAGGTTACACGGCGGGACAAAAGCCCGGGAGACAGCAGCACCGTCAGGTGTCGCGCTGCTCCTTTTTTGTGCCAACCAGAGGTTAACCATGAAAACAACGCCGTTCATCCGCACGCTTTTGCTGTCACTCACCTTGCTGATCAGCTTTTCTTCCTTCGCCACGGTTAAAAAAGAGTTCAACATCTGCTGGACGATCTATGCGGGCTGGATGCCCTGGGGCACCATCAGCAATGAAAAAATTATTGATAAATGGGCCAGCAAATACGGCATCAAAATCAATATTGTTCAACTCAACGACTACATCGAATCCATCAACCAGTACACGGCAGGGCAGTTTGACGGCTGCACCATGACCAACATGGATGCGCTGACTATCCCGGCGGCAGGTGGGGTAGATTCGACAGCACTCATCACCGGCAGCTATTCCGATGGCAACGACGGCGTCGTGCTAAAAGGGATGAATAAAAAACTCAGCGATCTGAAAGGTATGTCGGTTTATCTGCCCGAACTCTCGGTATCGCACTATCTCCTGGTTCGCGGACTGGAAAAAGCCGGGCTGCAGGAAAAAGATGTGAAAGTGGTTAATACCTCCGATGCGGATATCGTCTCGGCCTTTGGCACCAGCAATGTGCGGGCAGCGGTAGCCTGGAACCCGCAGTTGTCCGTCATCAAAAAGACGCCACAAACCACCGAAGTGTTTAGCTCCACCCAAGTGCCCGGCGAACTCATCGACATGATGGTCGTGAACACCCAAACGCTGAAAGATAACCCCGCCCTCGGCAAAGCGCTGACCGGTGCGTGGTTTGAAATGATGGCAAAAATGCAGGCGGGTGATAAACAAGCGCTGAGTGCAATGGCGGCAGATTCCGGTACCGACCTCGCGGGCTATCAGGCTCAGCTTAAAACAACGCATCTGTTCTGGACGCCTGCTGAGACATTGGCCTTTATTTCTTCGCCTGATCTGCCAAAGACCATGCAACGCGTGGCGAACTTCTCGTTTGACAAAGGTCTGCTGGGTCAGGGCGCACAGAGCGCTGATTTTATCGGCATGACATTCCCGGGCAACGTCACCGTTGGCGATAGGGCTAACAGCAAACTGCGCTTTGACGACAGCTATCTTAAGCTGGCCGCTGCGGGCAAGTTGTAACCACTGACCACGGGAGTTCATGTCATGCGCTACATCAACCGCTATCCCCGCCAGGGCATGCGCCTGACGCTAATGCTGCTGCCCTTCGTGCTGATCATCGCCGCCTGGTTTATCGGATCAGCGGTGCGGCTGGAGGCCAATCCGCAGGACAAACTGCTGCCCGGACTGTCGCAGATGATTGAGGCGATTGATCGGATGGCCTTCACGCCAGATAAGCGCAGTGGTGAATACCTGCTGTGGGCCGATACGTTTATCAGCCTGAGCCGTCTGCTCATGGGGCTGGCGCTCTCCTCGCTGATTGGTCTGTGCCTCGGCATTGCCGCGGGCGTTTTTCCGATGTCCCGCGCCGCACTGTCACCCCTGATGACGGTTGTCTCAATGGTGCCGCCGCTGGCGATTCTGCCCGTGCTGTTTATTGTTTTCGGCCTGGATGAGCTGTCGAAGGTCATGCTCATCGTCATTGGCATTACGCCGATGCTGGCACGCGATCTTGAACAGCGGGCACGGGAAATTCCGGCGGAACTGTTAATCAAAGCGCAAACCCTGGGAGCCAATAGCTGGACGGTCGTGCTGCGGGTCGTGCTGCCGCAACTGTTATCACGGCTTATCACCTCGGTACGGCTGCTTCTGGGATCGGCCTGGCTGTTTTTAATTTCCTCCGAAGCGATTTCGGCGACTGCCGGGCTGGGCTATCGCATTTTCCTGGTGCGTCGCTACATGGCGATGGATGTGATTATCCCCTATGTCATCTGGATCACGCTGCTGGCCTGGCTGATGGATCTGGGCCTGCGCAAGCTGCACAACGCCTGTTTCCCATGGGCGGAAGGAGGCCGGGAATGAGTTTTATCAGTATCAACAATATCTGGCAGGAGTACGGCGACCACGTGGTGCTGGAACGCATCAATTTGCAGGTTAAGGCGGGCGAGTTCTGCTCTATGGTCGGTGCATCGGGCTGCGGGAAGTCGACGTTTTTGCGCCTGCTGCTGGGTCAGGAAAAACCCACCCGGGGAGAGATCACCCTGGATGGTAAGGCACTGGCGACAGAACCCGACCGCAGCCGCGGCGTCGTGTTTCAACGCTATTCCGTGTTTCCCCATCTCAATGTACTGGATAACGTCGCGATAGGGCTCGAACTGCCTGCTTCGCCCTTGTCGGGTCGCCTGTTCGGCGCCCGAAAACGCGCGGCCCGGCAGCAGGCACGACAGATGCTGGACAAAGTGGGGCTGGGAAATGCGCTGGATAAATATCCGGCACAGCTCTCCGGCGGAATGCAGCAAAGGCTGGCAATTGCCCAGGCTTTTATCATGCAACCGCGAGTGCTGTTGTTGGATGAGCCCTTTGGCGCACTGGATCCCGGTATCCGCAAAGACATGCACGCGCTGCTGCTTCAACTGTGGAGTGAAACCCGAATGACGGTCTTTATGGTCACCCACGATCTTACCGAAGGCTTCAACCTGGGTACACGGCTACTGGTATTTGACAAAGTCCGCCACGATCCCCAGGCCCCTCATGCCTGGGGTGCGCGTATCACCTATGACATTCCGCTGAATGAGGCGCGAATGGCACAGCTGATGACAGACAGTAAAGACAACGTTTATGCATTAAGGAGACAGCAATGACGGCACGTTTTCACTCAGCCCCCAGTCTGCGCGAAGAGCGGCTTCCCGGCGGGGCGCATACCTCATTCATTCTGCGCAAAGGGCACATCCTGCGCCTGACCGATATTGATGGCGGCGCGAATGTCAGCATGATGATGCTCAATCCGCATGAGAAAAGTGAACGCCTTAATCTACCGGATACGCTGAAGGGCCAGCATACGGCCCGGCTCACTACCGGCCACTGTTTCTATTCCGATATGGGCCGCGTACTCGCCGGGATCGTGGCGGACAGTTGTGGCTGGCACGACCCGTTTGGTGGCGTACTTAACGCGGCGGAAACGCGCGAAAAATATGGCGCAGGGCGCTATCAGGAGCTGCGGAATGGGTTTTACCGCAATGGAGTCGATAATCTGCTGGTCGAGATGGGCAAATGGGATTTGGGTCTTGAAGATCTGCTCATGGTCGTTAACTTCTTTAGCAAAGTCACCGTCGATGAAGATGGCCGCTTCCGCTTCGATACCGAACATAGCCGCGCAGGGGATGTTGTTGAGCTGTTTGCCCCAATGGACGTGCTGATCGTCCTGACCGCGCTCCCCCATCCAATGGATCCTGCCCCTGACTATGCACCGCGTCCCATCCAGCTGAGCTGGTATCAGGCCGATGACGCACAGGCTACCACCGAAGCGCTGTTCATCCGCGATGAAAATCAGCGCGCAATACATAACACCCAACTTTTTGCCCTGTAAGGAGTCAGCGATGATGATTATTTCCAGCGACCGCCGCCCAGAGGATGCGGTTTACCGTCATGTGATTCCGGCGGGCGAACCCTGGCTGTTTGAGGTCAAACAAGGGCAAACATTGCGTCTGCTCGACCTGGAAGGGAATCAGGCGATCGATACGCTGTTCTACAACGCAGATAATCCGCGCGAGCGTTACGATCCCCAGCGTACGCTGCGCCGTCAGGGTAATGCTTACCTGACCACCGGCAGCGTACTTTACTCGAATATGGGCAATCCGCTGCTGACTATTGTCGCCGATACCTGTGGCCGCCACGATACGTTGGGCGGTGCCTGCGCGCAGGAAAGTAACACGGTACGTTATGCTCACGACAAGCGCTATATGCACAGCTGCCGGGATAATTTTCTTTGTGCCTGCCTGCATGACGGTCGCCTGCATAAACGCGATATCGGCGCCAACATCAACTTTTTTATGAACGTTCCCGTCACGCCGCAGGGTGGACTGACCTTTGAAGACGGTATTTCCGCCGCCGGCAAATATGTTGAACTGCGCGCCGAGTGTAATGCGGTGGTCTTAATCTCAAACTGTCCGCAGCTGAATAACCCCTGTAACGGCTGGAATCCCACGCCCGCCGAGGTATTGGTATGGAACTGAGCCTGGTGCGACTGAACAATACGCACGCCTGAACAGGAGAAGCCCCGGGGACGGCCCCAGGGGACATGTCGACTTTCTGCGGGACGACCCGCTTTCCTGAGAGTTCCGCTTATGTTTGATACCTTACTGATTGCTAACCGCGGTGCGATCGCCTGCCGCATCTTGCGCACCCTGCGCGCCATGCAGGTCAAGGGGGTGGCTGTCTATGCCGAGGCCGATCTGGGCAGCCTGCATATTCGTGATGCCGATGAAGCGTTGTCCCTTGGCGACGGCCCGGCGGCACAAACGTATCTGGCCGCTGAAAAAATTATTGCCGCAGCGCAGCAAAGCGGTGCACAGGCGATTCACCCGGGCTACGGTTTTCTCTCTGAAAACGCCGGGTTCGCTGAGGCCTGCGAGGCCGCAGGGCTGATTTTTGTTGGCCCAACGCCACAGCAGTTGCGGACTTTTGGTCTGAAGCACACGGCCCGTGCTCTGGCGAAAGCTGAAGGTGTGCCCTTGCTGGAAGGCAGCGAATTACTGGCCGATGCCGCCGAAGCCTGCCGCGTCGCCGAGACCGTTGGTTATCCGGTGATGCTGAAAAGTACGGCGGGTGGCGGCGGGATTGGCATGCGCGTTTGTCGCGATGCGCATGAACTGACGGAAGCGTTTGATACCGTGCAGCGGCTGGGGCAGAACAACTTTAGTGATGCCGGCGTGTTTCTCGAGAACTATATCGAACGCGCACGTCATCTTGAGGTGCAAATCTTTGGTGACGGGCAAGGAGACGTTATCGCGCTGGGCGTGCGTGACTGCTCGGTGCAGCGGCGTAACCAGAAGGTCATCGAAGAAACACCTGCCCCCAATTTGCCTGAAGGCATGGCACAGGCGCTCTGCGAGGCGGCAGTTGCGCTGGGTAAAGCAGTGAACTATCGCAGCGCGGGCACCGTGGAGTTTGTCTATGACAGCCTGAACCAACAATTTTACTTCCTGGAGGTCAACACTCGCCTTCAGGTCGAGCATGGCGTGACAGAACAGGTCTGGGGCGTTGACCTGGTGAAATGGATGATTGAACTGGCTGCGGACACCTTGCCGCCCCTGCGCGAGCTGGTTGCCGGGCTTGCGCCACAAGGCCATGCTATCCAGGCACGCATTTATGCGGAAGATCCGGGACGGCAGTTTCAGCCTTCACCGGGCCTGCTGACAGACGTTGCCTTTCCCGACCAACAGGATGCTCGCCTGCGCATTGATCACTGGATTGAAGCCGGTTGCGAAGTGCCGCCCTTTTTTGATCCGCTGCTGGCGAAAACGATTGCCTGGCGGCCCAGTCGCCCGGAGGCCATTGCCACACTGGCGCAGGCGCTGGCAGAAACGCGTTTATACGGTGTTGAAACCAACCGCCTCTATCTGCAGCAAATTTTAGCGTTTGCGCCCTTTGTTCAGGGAGAACCCTGGACCCGTTGTCTGGAACAGTTGAATTATCAGGCAGCGACGGTTGAGGTGTTAGGCGCCGGTACGCAAACCAGCGTGCAGGATTATCCGGGCCGTCTGGGCTACTGGGCGGTCGGCGTACCGCCATCGGGGCCGATGGACGACCGCGCCCTGCGTTCAGGCAATCGGCTGCTGGGCAATGACGAGGGGGAAGCCGCACTGGAAATTACCCTCACCGGACCCACTCTGAAATTCAATACCGCCATCCAGGCCGTCATCTGCGGTGCACCACTGAGCGCTACCCTGGATGGCCAGCCCGTGCCGATGGATTGTGTTTTTACCATTCCCGCCGGGGCGACGTTAAAGCTGGGTGCTGTGAGTGGGGCGGGCGTGCGAAGCTATCTCTGCCTGAGCGGCGGCATTCAGGTGCCAACGTATTTAGGCAGTAAAAGCACCTTTACGCTTGGCCAGTTTGGCGGCCACGCCGGACGCGCACTGCGTAGCGGCGATGTGCTGCACCTGGCCCCACAGGCAGCAACGGAAGCTGGCGTGGCACTTCCTGAGGCATTGCGCACGGATCTCCCGCAGATCCGCACCCTACGGGTAATTTATGGTCCACACGGTGCGCCGGAGTTCTTCGCGCCGGACTATATCGCCACTTTTTTTGCCACGGAATGGGAAGTGCATTTTAACTCCAGCCGCACGGGCGCCCGCCTGATTGGGCCCAAGCCCATCTGGAGCCGAGACAGCGGGGGCGAAGCCGGACTGCATCCGTCAAACATTCACGATAATCCGTACGCGGTAGGTGCGGTTGATTTTACCGGCGATATGCCGGTGATTCTGGGCCCGGATGGACCCAGCCTCGGGGGATTCGTTTGTCCGGTCACAGTCATCGAAGCCGATCTCTGGCAGTTAGGGCAGTTGAAAGCCGGTGATAAAGTGCGCTTTACCTCGGTGGATTTAACCACCGCGCGCCAGTTGGCTAAAGCGCGAGGCCAGGAACTGGCAACGCTCTGTGGCCAGGCGACAGCCTGGCAACCTGCGCCGCTGACCTCGCCGATCGTGATGACCTGCGGTGAGGCCGATAAGCGTCTGGTCGCGCGACTTTCTGGCGATACGCATCTGCTACTCGAAGCCGGGGAGCCGGAGCTGGATCTGGTTCTGCGTTTTCGCATTCATGCCCTGATGCAGGCGCTGGAAGCGCATGCAAAAGACGGGGTGATTGATATCACGCCCGGGATTCGTTCGTTGCAGATCCATTTTCAGCCTGAAATCCTCACCCATGACGCGCTGCTGGACTGGGTACGCGGCGAGTGGCTCAGGGTTTGCCTGAGTGATGATCTGCAGGTGCCAACTCGCGTAGTACATCTGCCGCTTTCCTGGGACGATCCCGCCTGTCGCAAGGCGATTGAAAAGTACATGACGACGGTACGCCCTGATGCACCGTGGTGCCCCAGTAACCTTGAATTCATTCGCCGCATTAACGATCTGCCTGACGAACAGGCGGTCTGGGAGACGGTGTTTGAGGCCAGCTATCTGGTTATGGGGCTGGGCGATGTCTATCTGGGGGCGCCGGTTGCGACACCGCTGGATCCGCGCCATCGCCTGGTCACCACAAAATACAACCCGGCGCGCACCTGGACGGCAGAGAACTCGGTGGGTATCGGCGGCGCTTACCTCTGCGTTTACGGCATGGAAGGACCTGGCGGCTATCAGTTTGTGGGGCGCACGCTTCAGATGTGGAATCGCTATCGAGAGGTTGCTGATTTTGCGGGGAAACCCTGGCTGCTGCGCTTCTTTGATCAACTGCGGTTCTACCCTGTATCCGCCGAGGAACTGGTGCAAATCCGCCGCGATTTCCCGCTGGGGCGTTATCCGCTGCGCATTGAGCCCAGTACGCTGCGGTTGAGTGATTATCAGCAGTTTCTCGCTCATGAGGCGCAAAGCATCGCGGCGTTTCGTGACCACCAGCAACAGGCGTTCAATGCGGAACGCGATCGCTGGATCGCCAGTGGTCAGGCCCATTTCGACAGCCAGGAGAACGTGGCAGAAGAGGGCGGTGATGCACCGCTACAGCAGGGCGAGCAGGGTGTCGAAAGCCCGGTTTCCGGCAACCTTTGGCAAGTGCAAACCACGGTGGGAAGTCGGGTTCAGGCGGGGGATGTTCTGGTGGTGCTGGAATCCATGAAAATGGAGATTCCGTTGCTGGCACCCTGCGATGGGATCATCCAGCAGGTTAACGTACAGCCAGGCAGTGCCGTGCGCGCCGGACAGCGGGTTGCGGTGATTGTGGAGGATAACACTTGATTTTGCGTTGGCACTGGCAGCGATAATCGCTGGGCCTGAGTGCTTATCGATCATGCCCGTTAGTGATCTTGAACGGGCAGGTGCGCGAGGCTAACCTTCTCGTGCACCTGCACGCTGCGTCGGTAACACGCACCACAGCGTGACGTGCATGTTATCTGCATCAATCTTTCAGGGAACAATAACCATCTGTGAAGGCGCGCCTACGGCAACATAGTTCCCGGTAAAGCTGATGGCACCACTCGCTTTATCCACCCTGAAGCTGGTGATGTTATCGCTACGCTGATTCATCACGTAAATCATGCTGCCATCAGGGGATAATGTCAGCGTTCGGGGGTAATCCCCGCGCGTCCACACATCATCTTTATGCGTCAGTGTGCCGTTAGCATTGACCTCAAAATGCGCAATGCTGTCATGCAGACGGTTGGCGACGTAAAGATTTTTCCCGCCCTTATCAATGACTAACCCGGCTGCAAAACTGGTGCCTTTATAACCGGAAGGCAGCGTAGAAACCGTGGCCTTTTCCTGCAAAGCACCGCTTTGCGGATTAATGAGGTAATGTGTGAGCGTGGAGGCTTCTTCATTCACTAACCAGAGCGCATGACCCTCAGCGCTAAAAACGAAATGGCGGGGGCCTGCACCGGCAGACGAGGCGTTTATCCATGCGGGTTTGCCGGGCGTCAGCGTACCGTCTTTATTCAGGTGGTATTGGTAAATGCGGTCCAGCCCCAAATCCGTCGAGTAAACAAACTGGCCCGTGGGATCGCTGGCGACCATATGTGCATGCGGACCATTGTGATCGCTGATGGCAAAGCTGCCTTCTACCGCTGCGGCCGGTTTGCCTGCGCCAGCCGGGCCGCTGTCCTGATGATGATCGACAGCCTCACTCAGCTTGCCTTCTGGCGTCACCGCAAACACTGTAATACTGCCGCTGACATAATTTGCGACCATCAGGTAACGCTGATCGGGTGTCAGGGACAGGTACACCGGTCCTTTGCCTTGCGTGTCGACCTGATTTAATGCCGTGAGCGAACCGTCCGTACCAATCTGATAAGCGGTGATGCTGCCTTTCTCGGTCTCACTCGCCACATAAAGATGTTTACCATCCGCTGACGCCACCATCTGTGCCTGGTTGGGCAGTTGACTCACCAATGTTTTTCCCGACAGTTCACCCTGCGCATTGAGGATAAATCGATAAACCCCTTCGCCATTGGGATTATAGGTTCCCACATACGCGTAAGATGCCTGAGCCATCAGCGGCACAATGGCCGAAGCACTTGCAACGGCGGCTAGCGCCAGAATCGTTTTATTCATCATTTTTCCCTACTCGCCAGTGTCGTTAATTTTTACGGTCGCCTGAACATCCGGGCAATGAATACTTAGTAAGCAAAAGGGCAGAGCGTCGCGTTTCAGTAATACGTTCTTTCTTCACGTCGAAACGGTTGCCAGAAAAGGAAGATGAGCGGTATTCGTTTGCTGTTAGTCGTGTCGCTTTTTGAAATGTCAGAAACGGCCCCTCGTGGCACGAAGCCTTACGTTGATGCTGTTCGTTTTCTGATGCGTCCGTTAAGCGTTTGTCAGCTATGTTAAACCAGAGTCTGGACAAATTATCAGCAATGTCTGGCCGGATACAGAGAGTATTTTTCCAGTACTAAACGGAAATGTTTTGGCAGGGGGTGAGAGATGTCACAGGGGAGGCAAGTACTCCAACCAGCCGTTAGCCAGTTGGCATGGATAAGTAATGTCTACATCCTGGGCCTGATGTTGGTCATACCGCTTAGCAGCTGGCTGGCAAGACGTATGGGGGCCAAACGTCTGTTCATGCTCTCAGCACTCCGAATCCTAAGCCGTCATCAGTTGCGTCCTCAGCCGGGAAACCCTGGAAAAGGACGATAATGCGGACATCTCAATATAGCCAGAGGCGGACATCTGAATTTAGCCGTTACATTAAAGTGCGCATAATACTAATTATGTTAAATTAAGTGTCTGACTATGCACTCAGTCCGTTCCTTCTTTTGCAAAGTCGTTACAGATCATTGTCATTTTCTGCAAGGACGCTTCCTGTAAGTTTCCTGGGCTATTAACGGTTTGTCACCTGCTTGTTACACAGCATCATCCGTTTATGTCGGGATAGCCGTAACGTCCCAAGACGACCTTCACATGACGCAAAAAAACCGCCATCTTGAGCGGGCTGAGCGAGAGATAACGTTTGCAAAGTAGTTTTTTCGGGAACGCAGCATGTAATTCCCGGTACGCTTTAATCCTGGCCGCAAAATCGAGAACGTGCAAATCGCGTAGCTGGATATAAACAGAATTCCGCGCAAAAAAAAGCCCCGCATAGCGGGGCAAAGCAATGTCAACACTCCGCTCAGGGAAAGGCGGAAATTATCTCGCTGGAGGTACTTGCGATAGCTGAGTGGTCCCCGTGGTCATTTTGTTCCGGGAAGAGAGATACATTAGGAAAAAAAGCTCCCCAGGGTTGGGGAGTCGCAAAAAACAGATGGAATGCATGTTATGTTTATTTTATCTGCTCTGGCTGCAGACAGGATAACTATCTGCAGACGGCCGGAACATGTTCGCCCGCGGCAACAGATATTTCATCCAGCAGGTCAGTGACCTGACGTACGGCATCATTCATGCGGGACATATTGTCTCCCACGCCTTCGGCCTGCGCGGAACCTGCCTCAAGAAAGCCCATTGATGACTCAATGAGCGCCCTGATTTCGCGTGCGGAGGAGGATGAGCGCTGCGCCAGATTACGGACCTCACCAGCAACAACGGCAAAGCCCTCCCCTGCTCGCCCGCCCGCGCCGCTTCAACAACGACGTTCAGCGCCAGAATCCCCATAGTATTCGAACATGCTGCCCGTCATGATGGTTTTTATTGCAATGATGAATGTAAGTTTTTAATAGATGTTCCCATAAAGATCCGGTTTATAATAACGCCGTGAAGTTTTCGGGTTATACACATGTTTAAGCTTTTAGTCATCACGACAAGGCCTAAGTATGTCAAAGCACGGTCTGTATTTTATTGATGATATTCATAGGTGAAATAACGTCAAAAAATGGCGTTTTGATTAAATGCTAAACTGAGGGGCATTCTCGATTAATTTCACAATCATATAGCAAAACCAATTTAATAAAACCATGGAGTTAAAGTCGTTACAGCCATATGAACCGAATTTTCTATCTTAATAAATCAAAAAAAAGAATTGAATAAGAAAAATGGAACAAAAGTAGCACGTCAGACACTTAATGGGCTTTAAATAATGAGGTGAAATGATGTCAGGTCGTATTCCCGGAAATTCTCAATATCCTTATCTTTATAACAATTACCAATCAGGAAGTGATAGACCCCCATCAAGGCAAGCAAACACTTCACATAACACTCAATCAAGCTCAGCACAGCAGCGACCACCATCACGTTCAGGTTACGGTTCAATGCCAGTTAGTAATCTTCCATCCAGTATGACTCAACGCCCACCTTCGCGTTCGGGCACTCCGTTAATTCATTCCTCAATTTACAATAACACATCGCAACGGTTCCCCACACACTCAGGTGCTTCCTCCACAACGCCCTATGCGGCATACGGCTATCTTCCGCAGCGTCCCCCTTCTCGAACTGGTCATGTCCAAATGACTCAAAACCCGATGTATGCTGATCAACCTGAGCCTCATCCGTTTCGTTCCGGACATTCCTCAATGCCGCAATACCCTGTTTATGCCGATATGCCGTATCGAGCACCCTCCCGTTCAGGGCATTTAACGATGGCACAGAACTCAATGTACGCCAATCAAGTGCAGCGAACACCTTCTCGTTCTTCAAGTTCAAGAGTACCACCGCAGCCCATTTTTAACCAGACGACCGGCCGGCCCGCATCCAGGTCGGGTTTCACAACTGCAGCAGGTACCAGCAATACTTCTCACGCAAGAAGTATTGCTTCAACATCATCAGACGCTTTTTTACAACCGACTTTTCGTAAATTAAATTTGAACTCAAGAGAAGACCAATTAAAACTTAAAGACTTTATCATGAGCTTAGATCAAGATTCATATGAAAAGAGATTTGGCGATTTTCCCCGGGAAGCAAACCGGGTCGACCTTTACAAAAATGACGAAAGCATTGGGCTTTTCCGAGGAGGTAAACTCGTTGGACTTGCTGACTATTTCCAAGATCTAGATAGCCGCGAAAAAAGCGCCTATGTAAATATGGTAATTAGCCGTAGTGCTCAGGGGCTTGGCTTAGGAAAAAGAATGATGGAAATACGAGACCAGCATTTGATAAATGAAGGGTATAAATACAAATTAGGAAATGTATTCATCAATAACACGAGCCAAATACAGCGGTTATTAAAAAATGGCTGGCAAATCACTGAGCGTGATGATGAGTTTGTAACTTTCAGAAAAAAAATATGATATAAAAATTAATCTCAAGTCGCTTTAGATATTGAAACTATAGCGACTTTTTGATGTGCAATAACAATAAGCACGGTTATCCTTCTCCGGACACGCTTTCCCCGTACCTGACGGGCCTCACGCACACGCGGCCATCCTTTCGGTCTGGTAGCGTGTTTTCAAAGAGAATGTCAGGAAAGTTTCTGTTTGAGCCTGTCGTTGACCGAATATAACCGGATTCAGACAGGGAACTGACAATGCTAAAGGCGCTTGTGACAGGAAAATTAAGTCTGGCGAAAACATTCTGGGGATGGGGGTTCGGCGGAACCGCGCTGATTGTGGCCATCAGCAAGGCGGGTGTATCTGCACGGTAACGTCATCAATCCGCTATTTGCGCCTCATGCGCTTTCTTGAGGCGCTAAAAAGTCTCAGGAGTGACAGAATTGCTCCCGTCTCATCCTGTTCCGGACGCAGATGTTCCCAGAACCCGCCGTAGGAAATCTTGCGTGCGCGCCTCCTGAGGGCGCAACAGCACCTGTTCAGCGTGGCCCTGCTCCACAATTTGTCCGCTGTGCAGGAAACAGACGCGATCGGCGACCTCTCTTGCAAACTGCATCTCATGCGTGACCACGATCATGGTCATTCCCTGCTGTGCCAGGTTGCGCATGACCTGCAGAACCTCGCCAACTAACTCCGGATCCAGTGCTGATGTCGGTTCGTCGAAAAGAATGGCTTTCGGCTGCAATGCCAGCGTTCGGGCGATGGCCACGCGCTGCTGCTGACCACCGGAAAGCTGCGATGGCCAGGCGGAGACTTTGTCGGCCAGCCCTACTCTTTCCAGTAACTCTTTGGCTATCTTTTCGGCTTTACTGCGCGATTCACCGTTAACGTAAATCGGACCTTCCATCACGTTTTCCAGCACGCTACGGTGCGGAAAGAGGTTAAATCGTTGGAAAACCATTCCTATCTGGCGACGAAGCGAATTGATATTTTTACTTTTACTGTCAACATGCTGGTCGAGCACGCGAATGGTGCCGCTTTCATAGGTTTCAAGCCCGTTAATACAGCGCAGCACAGTCGATTTTCCGGAACCGGAGGGCCCCACCAGGCATACCACTTCGCCCTCATCGACGCGGAAACTTACCCCTTTCAGCACTTCAACTGCACCAAACCGCTTATGGACATCACGAATTTCAATCATCTCAGGCTCCTTTTTTCTGACGATTTTCAAGGTGCTTAGTGAAAGCCAGCAGTGGCATGCACAAGGTCAGATAAAGTAACGCAACCAGCGTATATACGGTGGTGTTATCAAAGGTTGAGGCGGCCAGAAGTTGTCCCTGCCGGGTCATTTCGGTAACCGCAATCGTTGATGCCAGCGCAGAATCTTTCAGCATCATCACCAGCGTATTGCTATACGGCGGTAGCGCGACATGAAAAGCCTGAGGCAGGATGACGCGCCGCATCGCTTTAAAGAAGCTCATGCCCATCGAGCGCGCCGCTTCAAGCTGACCACGATCGACCGATTCAATACCCGAGCGAAAAATCTCTGCGAGGAAGGTAGAAAAGCAGAAAGCGATACCGACCACGCTGGCCTGAAACGATGTCAGGGTAATGCCGATATCGGGGAAAACAAAATAGATATAAAACAGCACCACAATCATCGGTAAGGCACGCGTGATATTGATGATGACGCTCACGGGCCAGGAGATGATTTTAAAAGGACACATTTTTGCGGCAGCAAACACCAGACCTAACGGCGTGCTGATGAGCAAGGACAAGATCGTGATATAAATTGTCATTTCCGCCCCTTGCAAAAGAAAGGGAAGGTAAACGTGAATACTGCTCCAGTCCATTATGCGCTCCCGCCGGTGTTGAGTGTGAGGCTAAAATTCATTTTAATGAATATGGCTACCCGTAAATATTGTCAAACTTTTCATCGGATGACGTCATAGCATTAACTTATTCATGTAATAAAATGGATTGAAGGCTCACCTTGCCCCGAAATCAAAGGGTTTTATGTTAATTTGTGAGGCGCGGCATTTTTAAAAAGAAAAGATTGACAGGTGGGGATTTAATTTCATTATAGTGAAGTTAATTGTTCGCATGTTAATCAGGAGTTAGTGATGTCTATTCGATCGCACGTTACTATGGCTTTATTGTCTGTTGCCCTCGGCGTCACTTACAGTGCGCACGCTGCCACATTAACGGCAGGCTCGCCGCCCTCCAGTGCGCCAACGACATTTCTGGATACGAAAACCGGTAAGATTGAAGGCTTCATGCCGGATGTGGCTGCCGAAGTGGCTAAACGTCAGCACCTGGATGTTAACTTTACGGCTGTGCCCTTCTCTACGCTTATTCAGTCTGTGATTGCTGGCAAAATTGACATGATCGTGGCCGGGATGACACCAACACCCGAGCGTGAAAAACGTATCTCGTTCTCACAGCCGGTCACCGCATTCGGACCCGGGTTGGTCGTGCGTGATGACAACAAAAAAGTCTATCGCTCTCAGCAGGATCTGAAAGGTGACATCGTTGGCACCATGACAGGCACCGATTACACGCAGGCTCTGATTAAGAGCGGTATCCCGAAAGAGGTGAAAGTGTACGACAGTCCGGCAGACATGATGCGTGATCTGTCGCTGGGTCGTATCGCGGCGGGCATGAACGATTACCCGATCATGAAATATCAGGAAAAATCAGGTGCGTACAAAGGCATGCATGTGGTGGATGGTTATAAGCCCGAGCATATCGCGCCCATGGCCTTTGGTGTGAAAAAAGGCAACGATAAGCTGCTTGCCGATATCAATACCGCCCTGACGGCGATGAAAGCGGATGGCACTTTGCAAAAAATCAAAGCTAAGTGGGGAATGCCCTAATCGCGCTTTCATGCACGGAGGCACGAAACCTTAAGGAACATGGTGATGAAAACAGCGTTAATGCACTCTGAGGATCTGAGTGCCGTCGAGATCAATATTGGCGTACGGTTAAAATTAATACGCAAGTCTCGCAATATGACTATTAAAGAACTGGCGCAACAGGCAAATGTGTCGGCAGGGGCAATTAGCCAGATTGAACGTAATCTGGCTAACCCGACGGTACGGGTACTGGAGCAGCTTCGGGTGGTCTTGAATGTCCCCTTGACCGCTTTTCTTGAACAACATGAGGTGATGCGGCCAGGTGCTGAACACTATGTTCGTCGCTGGCGTGAGCGACCGCATTTTCAGGTTGGCAAGCAGGGCATTAGCAAAGAGATGTTATCGCCGTCCGGCGAGCACGATATCCAGTTCATGTATATCAGCATCCCTCCCCGCACGCGCTCTGAAGAGATGCTGACGGGGATAGGTGAAAAAGCAGGTGTGGTCATGGAGGGCCGGCTTGCGCTTGAGGTGAATGGTGAAACGACCTTCATCGAAGCGGGCGACAGCTTTCAGTTTAAAAGCCATCTGCCGCATAACATTTTTAACGACAGCGACACCGAAGCCCGTGTGTTGTGGATTATGCATATTCCGCCCCGACATCATATTTGAAACAAGGTTAACTCATGCGAATTAAGGTCGATAGCGTTAATGACAGTACCCTCTTCCCCACCTCCGTCGATGTTGTTGTAATAGGGGGCGGCGTTGTGGGGACGTCAACGGCATATGAACTGGCTAAACAAGGCGTTTCTGTTGCGCTGTTTGAAAAAGGCGTGATTGCCGGTGAGCAGTCAGGTAGAAACTGGGGCTGGGTGCGCCAACAGAACCGTGATTTGCATGAGTTGCCGATGGCGATACGAAGCCTGCAGCGCTGGGATGAACTCAGTACTGAAATCGGAATGGATCTGGGCTTCAGGCGCAGCGGCATCCTGTATGGCACGCTAAATGACGCTGACCTGGCGCGTTGGGAAAAATGGGGCCAGCAGGCAAAGCAGATTGGCTTTACCAGCCAGTTGTTATCCGCACGTGAGGCTCAGGAACGTATTGGTGACAAAACAGCCTGGCGTGGCGGCGTGTGGTCGCCGACGGATGGACGCGCAGAACCGTCACAGGCGGTACCCGCCATCGCAAAAGGTGCACAAAATTTGGGTGCCAGCATTTTCCAGCGTTGCGCGGTACGGGCACTGGATATCAGCGCCGGACGCGTTTCTGGCGTCTGGACAGAGCGCGGGTTAGTCAAAGCCAGCCGGGTGATCTGTTGCGGCGGTGCATGGAGCTCGCGTTTTTGCAGACAATATGGCGTTGAACTCCCCGCCGCCAATATTTTGGGCACGGTGTTTAAAACAACCGCCGCCCCGGAAATTGTAAAAGGTTGTCTGAGCACGCCGCAACTCTGTGTTCGTCGCCGTCTGGATGGCAGTTATACCGTTGCCGTTCCGGGCCTGGGCCAGATCGATTTGGCGCCACAGAACATCCGATATGCCGCAAAGTTTTATCCTATGTTCCGCAGTAAAGTGGCAAAGAAACTGAAAATCCGGCTGAATGGCTCATTCTTTTCAGGCCCTGAAGCCTCGGGGAGTTGGTCTCATGACACGCCTTCCCCTTTTGAAAAAATCCGGGTTCTCGATCCCACGCCGGATAAACGCATCGTTAATGATGGTCTGGCAGAGCTAATCCGCTTATTTCCCGCGCTGGAGGGGACAAAAGTCGATTATGCCTGGGCGGGCTGGATTGATACCACACCGGATTTGGTGCCGGTTATTGATGAAGTGAACCAGATCCCCGGCATGTTTATTGCCTCTGGCTTTAGTGGTCATGGCTTTGCCATCGGGCCGGGTGCGGGACTGCTGTGTGCACAGATGATGACGAATAAGCCCGTTTATACCGACCTTGCCCCCTACCGGCTCTCACGCTTTGATAAAGGTAACGTTATTCGCCAGCCACAAATGATGTAGCGGTGCAGACCACAGAGACAGGCTATGCGAAAGCGTATGGCCTGCATTGGCCTGTCTCGTCAACATAGCGACGATCTGTTAGTGATCTACCGGGCGGTTGCCCCCTTCTGAGCCAGCTTAATTTGCACAGTGTAAAAATCAGCCCTCATTCCCTGATTCTGATTAAGCCTTCTGTGGTGAGGCGTGAGAGAAAAGGTCATCCGTCATTACCGGAGAGAAAGGCGTAAAATCGCTGAACGCAGCGGTAAGCAGGCGAGTACGACAAAGGGGCACCCGACCTTTGTGCGGCACCGACGGTGCTGATTATGGCCTGTTCTACAGGAAGAGGCTGGCATGCAAATACTGGGAAGGCATATTTTAAAAAGCCCGGCAGCAATTTTACATCTCACCGGGCACATCACTCATGGATGAGGCGTAAGCAATTCTCGCTCTATCCGCTCGCGGGTTTCCACGGCCTGATACTTCATTTTTTCCGGATAACCAAAAAGCGATGCGGCCACAATAGGCTCTCCCCCTACTTTGAACGTCTGCTCTGCAAACTTCATTTCCCGCAAGGTTCGGAACAGCGTGTCAAAATCTACTTCGCCTTCGCCGATGCCAACGTGCTGATGAATAGTGGCATCCACGCCTGGTGGGTTAACGATGTAACGGCAATGCTTTGTGTGGTTCATGGTATCGGCAATAAGAACATGGGACAGATCGTGTCCGGCATGACGGAGCATCTTCTCTACGTCGCCTTTTCCTTTATCATAGAAAAAGGTATGAGGAACGCTGTAGACATATTTAACGTTATCACTCCTGAACGACCTGACCATATTGACAGTCTCATCGCTCTCTTCACAGAAGTCCCACGGGTGCGCCTGAATTTCAACACGGATACCCTCACGTTCGAACAGCGGAAGCAGCGTTTCCATTGAGCGGTAAAACATTTCATCGCAGATTTCGGGTTGATTAGGATCGCCCGCCAGTTCGGTATTGATGACCTGTACGCCCATTTCGACGGCGATCTCCACCATACGTTTCCAGTTTTTAACGGCCGCCTGTCGGCGCAGTTCATCGGGACCAGACCAGCGATAAACACAGATAAACGATGAAATTTCCACACCTGTTTCGCGCAGCGTCTTTTTATACTCAGCCATGATCTCGCGGCTGGCACGAGGATGCTTATAGAAAGGGTTAATTTCCGGATGTGGAGACTGCTCAATGTAGTTGTATCCCCATTCCGACACCTGTTGGACCATTTTGGTGATGCCCAGATCTTTGATTACATCTACATCGAAAGCGATTTTCATTTATGCCACCTTTGCGTTGTCTCTTGCTGCCTGAGTCGGGTTCAGGCAGCGAAAATCATTAAACGGATCGAATGTCAGGCGTTGTCAACCCTGTGTGACAGGCTGAGTCCGGTTCTCACGACCAGGACCTCAGCATTCCACCCACACCGAGCCGGAGTCGGCTGAACGGACACAGTTTTCCACCCATCTGACGCCAGCCAGGCCGGCATGGACATCGGGATACCAGAAGTTTTTCAGGAATGCGTCGTCGCCCCGATCGGTTGCATCCATTGCCAGCGCGAAACGTCGGTAGAGATTCGACCAGGCTTCGAAAAGTCCTTCCGGATGACCGCCGCCTATCCGGTCATCTTCACGAGCAGCCGGGTGCAGATAGTCCATGCCTCTTTCCAGAATGCGCACCGGCTCACCCTGAATTTCGAAACGCAGCTGGTTTGGCTGCTCATCCCACCACTCAATACTGGCTCTGGAGCCAACGATGCGGACTTTCTGCCCATGCATTGATCCGCAGTTGACGGCTGAGGCCCACAGATTTCCCACTGCGCCGTTCTCGTATTCCATCAGAACAAATGCGTTGTCTTCGAGAGGCGCCCGACTTTTCACAAAGCTCTGGCGTGAGCAAAGCAGCCGTCTGATTTTCAGTTCGGGTGCCATGGTTTCAGCGATACACAGCGGATGGGTCGCCAAATCACCCAGAACATAACTGGGTCCGACAAAGCGCGGGTCGACGCGCCAGCTGGTGCTGGCGTTATTCTGTTCAACGGCTTCGTGATGAAAACCGTGTGCAAACTGCATGTTGACGATGCGGATGTCACCCAGTAATCCCTGCGCGATCATCTCCCTGGCCTGAAGGATGAGCTGATGACCGGTGTAACCGTAAGTCACGCCGACGATCTTCTTTTTCTCCAGGCTCAGCTTCGCCAGATGTTCAGCTTCTTCCACCGTAAAGCACAGCGGTTTCTCACATATCACATGGAGACCGGCTTCAAGCGCTGCGCAGCAGACCGCAAAGTGCGTGTTGTTGGGTGTGGCGATCGAGACAGCCTGAATGCCATCATCGCGTTTTGCTTCTGATGCAAACAGGGTTTCATAGTCGGCATAGCACCGGTCCGGGGAAAGGCCCAGAGCTTCACCAAAGGCGCGTCCACGTGCCGCATCAATATCGAACGCCCCGGCAACTAAGGTAAATGTGTTATCGCGGAGTGCTGATGAACGGTGAATGTAGCCAATCTGACTGGTACCGCCGCCGCCCACCATGCCCCACCGCAGTGAATTTTTAAGCGGTTTAATGCCGTTAATCATGACCTTTCTCCTTAAAAACCGACTGAGTGCAGATAGTGCAGACTTGCTGTGACGTCACGCAGGCTGGTGTCTGCATCACGCGGATCCCTTTCCTGTTCAATAGTGATCCAGCCTTGATAATGGCGCTGGCACAGAAATGCGTGGACATCGGGATAGTTGATAGCGCCGCTGCCAAGTGGGCACATGACGCCCTGGGCACAGGCGGTAAAAAAATCCAGCCCTTGTTTGATGGCCTGACGCCAGACAACCTCGTTGACGTCTTTGAAATGAAGGTAATCAATCCGGTCCCAGTAACGTTCCAGTGCAGCAACAGGATCCATGCCGGCGTAATACAAATGGCCGGTATCCAGACAAAGGCCGGCAACGCTATGAGGAATATCGCGAACCAGCCTTTCCAGTTCATCGGCAAACTCAATGCAGCCGCCTGCATGGGGATGAATGACCGGTCTGACACCGTACTCTTTCCAGGCGATCTCACTCAGAACGGTGATATGTCTCATCATGGTCTGCCAGTCGCTGTCGTTCAGTCGTGGCGCTTTTTCAGACTGGCCCGCGGTGGCTGCCCGTTCAGGATCGCCGAAATCGATGATGACGAGATAAGGTGTAGGTTTGCCCTGTTCGGAAAGGAAGCTCAGGTTGTGACAGATTTTATGGGTCAGCGCGATCATGGCCGGAAAGTTCTCTTCACTCACCAAATCGTCGAAAAGGGTGCCAGCAACGATCGACAGCTGGAATTCGGCAAGCGCAGCTTTTAGCGCATCCGGCTGGACGGGCAAATATCCCCACGGCCCCAGTTCCAGGCTTTTATAACCTGCAAGCGCGGCTTCTTTAAGCACGCTCTGCCAGGGGGGAAGAAAAGGATTCTTCGGGTCATCCACTCCCCAGCTGCAGGGCGCAGTCGCGATGGAAATCGTCATGATGTTTTTTCTCCGGATGCGGCAACACTGATGAACACTGAGCGCCCCGACGGCAATCGTCTGGCTCAATGCGCGCAGTATTGCGCCGGTTTTTTAACACCGGCAACCCTTCGAAGTGAGTTATTTGATAGCGATCATGATTTTTTATATCATTTATTTGATTGTTTTACATCAAATGCAGTCTGCGCAAGCCTTCGGCAGAAGCCGGAGTGATTCAGATATTTTCCCGAGTGATGAGATCGAAAGGCAGGGTAACGTAAACCGGATTGCGATCGTTCTCTTGATATCTGCTGATAAAAACAGAGACGATCTTTTCAGCCACGGCATCAATGCGGTGACGTATCATGATGTCGATCTGTCCCTCAATCAGCGCCATTTCATCGCCGATAAAGGGGCCATGACAGAGAATTTTTATATCATCCCGCGGGCTTTCAGAAACGGCTTTAATCACCCCTTCCACACCACCACATGGCGCATAAATCATTGTTATGATTGGGTTGTCTTTCAGCAGTTGCGTCGCGGCCAGATAGCCCCCATTGATACATTCAAGCGTCTGGAGAGGCTCCAGAACCACGGCATCTTTTCTGTTTTCACGCAGGTATGAACGAAAGCTTATTTCACAGCTTTCCTGGCAGTTGAAACGGTGGTCACCCAGTAGGACGCCAATCACACTTTCTTTTTCTGTCATGCGTTCAGCAAACCATCCCGCCGTACGTCCTGCTTTGAGGTTATCCAGCCCGATATAGCCCGCCTGACCACAGGGGGAGAGATCAGAAAACAACGTGAAAATTTGCACACCTGAGGCGGAAAGCTGCTTAATCGTATGTCGTATAAGGGGATGATCCAGAGCAACAAGCCCGATGATATCAACGCGTTCTGCCAGCGCTTCCAGAGACGATACGACGTTCTCCACATCGTGAATATCGGCCCACATAAACGCCGGTTTCGTCGCCAGTTTTCCCTCTGCGCATCGACTGATTTCTTCTGAAAGTACCTGATAAAAAGAATAATTATTGGGTAGCAAAATGAACCCGATACGCACGTGGATGTTGGCCGCTGTCACGTCCGGCGTCATGACCTTAATGAGGTCTTCACGGTAGCCTAAGGCTTCAGCGGCGCGCAGGACCCGTTGCCGGGTTTCCTGTTTAACAGAAGCTCTGTTGTTAAGCACGCGATCCACGGTAGCGACGCCCACGCCGGCTGCTCGTGCCACCGCTGACATAGAGATTTTTTTCATTACTCAGCCTGGTGATGATAGATTTCTATCAATCTAAACACATAAACAGGATAGCGGCAAAAGGCTTCCGCGCTTTTTGCGGGATGATAACCGTATTGGTGAGATCGGTGCCTCCGGAATGCGTACAGCAGATAGCGCTGTTTGGATTTGCATTAAGTCACTTGCGGCAGACTTTTAAAAAATTAATTGTGCGTGAAACGACTGACTCTACAGCGAAAAGCGAACGCTGCTAAGTCCCGTGTGCATTATGATTGGGCTGGTCCAGACAGGTGGCGTAATATGGCCTCTAACTAAATTTTTACAAATTTTTGTCTCTGTTTCTGGCTAACGGCGCCGATAATCGTTTTTAACGCCAGATCATCTCCGAACAGGTCGATGAACTCATCAAGGATAGCCACATGAAATCCGTAACCAATGACCAACTGGGGGCCGCCGTGGCCAGAACGTCTCTTTGTGCGATATATCTGCTGTCTTCCACCGGAGAAGTGATGAGCTGGAATCTTGGATGCCGTGAGATCAAGGGATGGGATAGCCGCGATATCCGAGGGCAGCATATTTCGGTTTTTTATGATGAAGATGAGCAGGCCAGGAATATCCCTGAGGCCAACCTGAGGGAGGCCCGTGAGCGCGGCAAGTTCACAGGAGAGGGCTGGCGCCTGCGCAAAAACGGCAGCGCGTTTCGGGCATCAGTTGAAATAGAATTTCTCAATCCGTCCGATGAAGATAATGCGGCCTTTATCAAAATCGTGCGGGACGTTTCACAAGGCTATCAGGAAAGGGCGGCGCTCCGCATCGCTCAAAAAGTTATCCTGAAAAGGGAAACCGAGTTATCAGACACAAATAAGGTGCTCGACGCCGTATTCAGCCACACGCCCTGCGCGCTCATCCTGTGTGACGTTGCATCGGGGGACATCATACGCGCGAACCCGACGGCCATGAATTTGTCCTGTCTGCAAGAACGGGTACGCAGTGGGAATACCCGAACCGCCCTGCCTGCGGGCCTGCCAGACAATCTCGCGGCTGTGTTCAGGCAGGCATTTGACCTTCTTCCCGACCAGGGCTTTAGTGAAACGGTTTCTTCGGGCGATAATGAGCCGGAATTTTCATTACGGATTTCCGCCGAAAGGCTGAATTCGGGCGGCGGAGATGACTATCTCCTGTATACCATACTGGACGTCACGGCGGAGTATCAGGCTGCGGTCAGAGCGAACCATCTGGCCCTTCATGATCCGCTGACAGGGCTTCTCAACCGCCGTGGCCTGATGCCTGAGCTTGAAACGCTTCTGGACGGTGACGAACCCTTTGCGGTCATGGTGTCTGACATAGACCGGTTTAAAAGCGTCAACGACGTTCTGGGTCACGCGGCGGGCGATACCTTGCTCATTGAGGTTTCAGCACGGCTGCTGTCAGTCCTGCGCCCGGGCGACATTCTGGCCCGCACGGGCGGTGACGAGTTCGTTGCCGTTTTGCCCGGCATTAGCTCGGCAGAAGACGCAAGCGAAACAGCATCGCGCCTAACGATGGTCCTGAAGGAGCCCTTCATGCTGAAAGGGCGGAAAGTCACCTCGGGTTGCAGCTTCGGGGTTTGCCTCTTTCCGGGCTATGCGCGAGATGCCGAAAGCATGTTATCGGCAGCCGATATCGCCCTCTACGCTGCCAAGTCAGCCGGGCGCAAAGGCTGGGTAATTTTTACCGATGAGCTAGCCAGTTCGGCGGCAGAGCGCTTTAGCCTGGAAAATGACCTGCGTGGCGCGCTCGAGAACGGTGAGCTGCAGATTTTTTATCAGCCCGTCGTCTGCAGCATCAGTGAGGAAGTGGTTTCCTATGAAGCCCTGCTGCGCTGGAATCATCCTGTAAGGGGAAATGTTTCGCCTGACGTGTTCATCCCGCTCGCTGAAAAAACCGGGCTTATTCATGATATTGGCGCATTCGCGCTTGAGCGAGCCTGCAACGATATGGCGGAGTGGTCAGGGCACGAACGCGTGGCAGTTAATATCTCGCCCCGTCAGTTTCGTGATCCACAGCTGGCCAACAGGGTGAAAACGGTTCTTATTGAGAGTGGGCTGCACCCAAACCGGCTGGAGCTCGAAATCACCGAGTCGGCGCTGTTCGACAACCCCGAAGGCAGTTACGAAATGATTCGCAGGTTCAGGGATACCGGAATTCATATCGTACTGGATGATTTTGGTACGGGCTTTTCTTCACTGAACCACCTCAGTTCCGGACTGTTCAGCAGGATAAAAATAGACAGGTCGTTTATCAACGATTTGCACCTGGACTCCGGAGCGGCTGCCATCGTCAGCTCCGTTCTTTCACTCTGCCGTCAACTCCAGGTTGAAGTGACCGCAGAGGGCGTGGAAACGCCTGCCCAGGCAGAGTGGCTAAAGACGAATGAGTGTCCGTTACTGCAGGGATACCTCTTTGGCAGGCCGGGCCCTTGCTGGATTCAGAAGTAAAGTGTGTGCCCTTCTCAGTCCCTGCCGGAACAACTGACGGGGACAGAAAGCGCCGGATGTCTTTAAAAGAAATAAGTATCCATGACTGCACCGGGACGACCAGAACAGGTTTCAAAAGGCAAAACAGTGACGCAAACCTTTGCCGATAGCAGGTGTACCACCAGATTCACCAGAAGCCGTTTTTAGCTTGCTTTCTCAACCAGAAACTGTGCTTCGCACTGTCGGGCAATCTCCCACAGCCTGTTACGTATTACCTGCTTAAGTTGCAGAGTGGACTGTGACTGGGGTTTATCACGACGGCTGATCAGCATCACTTCAAACGGCAACGGTTGCGCGACGGGGAGCAATTTTAGCTGGTCGGCATAGCGGCATGCCGTGAACAGATCCACGACGCCCACGCCGCCGCCTGCCAGGACCATATCCGCAATCACCGAATAGGTTTTAATCGACAGTGACACAGCGGGATTCAGCTTTTTATCGCGCAGCGCGCGGTGTAATACGCGCCCAAGCGGATCCTGGGTCTGCATCATCAGCAGATTATTGCTGCATAACCATTCCAGCGAAACGGGTTCATGCTGGGGATGATTGAGCGGCAGCAGCGCCACCATGGAAGACTGGAACAGCGGTTCAGCCAAAAGGTCTGCATCCACCTGTTGACCAAACACCAGGGCGAAATCAAGCTGATTTTCCAGAATCATTTGGCACAAGGTCTTGAAGTGCTCCGTGACCAGTTCGACACTGACCGAGGCCACCTGTTGTCGCCAGGTGACCAATGCGGGTGCCAGCACCATTTGACCAAACGCGTGAGCCGCACCCACGCGGACTATCTGGCCTTCGCCGCGTCGCAGTTGTTCGGTGAGTTGAGTGATGGATTGCAAACGTTGATAAAGATCTTCTACTTCGGGCAGCAGGCGTCGTCCTTCCGCCGTGACGCTCATTCCCTGTATCCGTCGCTCAAACAGTGCAAAACCCAATTGCTGTTCCGCATGATTCAGCACGCGGCTGATATTCGGCTGGGACACATTCAGCAAGCGCGCTGCAGCGCTGATGCTACCGGTCTGTACGATGGCCTGAAATACCTCTATGTGACGGAGCCGCATTATTATTCACCTTAACTGGATTCACCTGACCGCAGGCTGTTGTCACCACCCTTTTACAGCAGTGCCTGCATGAGACTGCCAACACCGCAACTTTACGGGAAAGCCTGCAACCGCTTTCCGGCAGAGCCCAAACCCCAGGTTATTACATGGCAATCCCTGCTCTCTTGCAAAATTTGTACCGTAAAGCTGACGGTGGCTGAGTCGCCGACCTTCATCTGGCTATCGGTATGAGTCGATGACTGCGTCTGAAGAGAGGAGATGAAATGGGCTCTGCCGCGCTGGTTTTTGCACCTCCGGGCCGGACAGAATGGAAACGCTGTCAGGACAGGCGTTCGCCCCATCGTGGTGCAACGGAAGCGACATCGCTGGATGGCCAGCCGCGCGGCTGGCCGATGGGTAGTCCTGTATGGCAGCGGTGTTTCAGGGCAGCAGAACAGGCGCGCTAACGTTGCCGCTGCCGATACGCACATCCTCTTATGACGATTGGGTACTCGCCAGATAGGAAAAGGCACTGAGCAAGCCGATCAACGTCCCCATCCGCTCCGCCTGATACTCCACGGTAACCGCATCGATGCGCGTGACACCGGGAATCAGGCTAAACAGATCGGCCAGCACGGGTTTGCTGGCCTGGAGCTGCATGCGATAAGGCGCGGCCAGGCGAGTCGTGCTTGCCTGATGTGAATGCTGCAGTGCGGCGCTTGCCGCGGCGCATATTGCACGCTGCGCCGCTTTGGGGCTGATGGATTCCGCGCAGGTATGGGAAATGGCGCGTTTTACACAGACGTAATCAACCGTGGGATAATATTCTGCTATCCAGCTCTGGAGCTGATCGTCGCCGGTGACCAACAACAGAGGCGTACCCTGTTCAGCGGCAGCGGCGGCATAAATGTCGGTTTCCCCCATCACAAGGCCATTGATATGGATACGCCAGAATGCGCGGCCGTTAATGGTGTGCGCCAGTACGCCAGGTTCGCCTGCTGCGCTGTGATAGCCCACCAGAAATAATCCGTCGAACGTCTGCTGCTCGATCCCTTCAACCATCGACAGACCGCGAGGTTTACCCTGCACCAGTCGGGCGCGTGGATCAATATTTTCCGCACGTAAATTGGTCATTTGCGCATGGCTGTCGGCGACCACCACCTCCGTTGCGCCCCCCGCGAACGCGCCCTCAATCGCGGCATTGACTTCCTGTTCCATCAGCCCCCGGGCCATCTGATATTCCGGGTTGCCTGGTGTGCAGTGCTCCGGGCGCATGACGCCCGCGATACCTTCAATATCGGCAGAGATAAAAATTTTCATACGGTTAATTTGTCCAGAATCTGAGTCAGTGAGGGCCGATGGTGACCACGAAAGCCGGTGACGGCCTCCGCGCTCAACAAGGCATCCAGAACAGCCTGTTCGGTTGCATCTGCCGCGGCGGCAAGCAGCGGCTCCAGCTGGTCATCCTGAGGCGGTTGCGGCAGGGGTTGCGTTGAGAACGCCACGGCAATATCGCCTGAACCGTGGCCCCAGTAGCTGCCCAGCCGTCCAAGGCCGGCGCCGGCACGCCTTGCGATGCGTTTCAACTGACGCGCATCCAGTGGCGCATCCGTGGCCATCACGATGATGACAGAGCCGGCATCACGCTGCGGCGGTTGCCCGGCCAGCAGCGGCGCTATCATGTCGCCGAGTCGCACACCGTCAAGCGTTAGTGCGCTAAGCGTACCGAAATTTGCCAGCACCAGCACCCCGAGCGTGGCGTTGAGCGAGGGAATAACACGAGAGGCCGTGCCGATCCCGCCCTTCAGGCTAAAACAGCTCATCCCGCGCCCTGCCCCGACGCTGCCGCGTGCAAAATCGGCGGCGGCCGTGCGCAATGCCGCCTGCGCCATCGCCTCGCTGATGGACAACGACTGGATATCATTAAGCCAGCCATCGTTGCACTCCAGTGCCAGCGGATTTACCGTGGGCAATGTCCGCCCCAGCTCCGGATTTCGACGGATGGCATCCCGGACCAGCGTGGTAAACAGCGTGCCCACCGCCAGCGTGTTGCTGAGCAGAATCGGCGTCTGTAACACCCCAAGCTCCTCGACCTGTACCAGCCCGACCGGTTTTGCAAAGCCATTGAGCACTTCCGCGCCACACGGCAGCGGCGTGAGAAACACATTGTCGCCCGGCGGAACGATAGCGGTGACGCCAGTCTGCCTTTCTCCATCATTCAGCGTGTAATGTCCGACGCGCACGCCGGCAACATCGCTGATTCGATTGCCGGGCCCGCAAGCGCCGCGCGGCTGTCCCAACGTACGCGCGTGACGCCAGTGGTTTAGCAGCAGATCGCGCTGCAATTGTTGAAAATCCATGGTCAGCTCTTCAGTTTCGGGTCGAGCGTATCGCGCAGCGCGTCGCCGAGCAGGTTGAACGCCAGCACCGTGATAAAAATCGCCAGCCCCGGAAACACGCTCATGTGCCATGCGCCAGCCATCATCATGCTCCGGCTCATCGCCAGAATATTACCCCATTCAGGCACATCCGGCTCGGGCCCCAGGCCAATAAAGCTTAAGCCCGCTGCGGTGAGAATACTGGTGCCGATGCGCATAGTGAAGTAGACAATCACGCTGGAAAGCGTACCGGGCAAAATATGTCGCAGGATAATGATGCGATCGGGTGCACCGGCACAGCGAACGGCTTCCACATAGGCGGCCTGTCTCAATGACAGCGTCGAGGCGCGCACAATACGGGCAAAAACGGGTACGCTGAACACCGCGACCGCGATGATCACATTGTTCAGGCCGGTTCCAAGTAGCGCGACAACCGCAATGGCCAGTAACATGCCGGGAAAAGCGAATAACACGTCGGCGCCGCGCATGATCAGCATATCGACCCAGCCGCCGTAATAGCCTGCCAGTAAACCCAACACCACACCGACAATCATGCCGAGCGTTACGGACAGCACGCCGACATAGAGCGAAATACGCGCGCCATAGATAATGCGACTGAGCAGATCACGCCCCAGCTCGTCGGTTCCCATCCAGTGTGCCGCGCTGGGCGGTGACGACAATGCCATCCAGTCTGGTGCCATCGGATCCCAGGGGGCCAGCCAGGGCGCAAAGATCGCCACTACGATCAACAACAGTACAAATCCGCCTGAGACCAGCGCCAGAGGATTACGCACAAAGGCATGCAGGAAATCGCGCCACGGCGAACGGATGACCTGAGTCGGGTTTTCAGTCAGCGATTGAATACTCATCTCGGCTCCTGTCGCAGACGAATCGCCGGATTGACGACCGCGTAAAGCAGATCGACCAGCAGATTAATGACAATAAATTCAAACACGAACAGCATCACCAGCGCCTGAATAACCGGCTGATCCTGCGCTTTTATCGACTCAATCAACAACCAGCCTAATCCCGGCCAGTTGAAGACGCTCTCCACGACGATGGAGCCGCCCAGCAGAAAACCGAACTGCAAACCGAGCATGGTAATCACCGGAATGAGTGCATTACGCATCACATGTTTCCACGTCACGAGGCGGTTACGCAGTCCTTTTGCTTTCGCGGTCCGCACGTAATCTTCCTGCGCCACCTCCAGGAAGGCTGAGCGGGTAAACCGGGCCATCACTGCCGCCACTGACGAACCCAGCGTGATGGCGGGCAGGACAATATCACTGGCTTTGTTGAAACCGCTGACTGAGAACAGCCCAAAAGGCATCGCGACGAACTGGATCAGCAACAGACCCAGCCAGAAAGCAGGCATTGAGATACCGCCCACCGCCATGCTCATCAGCGTCCAGTCTTGCCATTTTCCTCGCTTCAGTGCCGCGAGAACGCCAAGTACGAGGCCGAGAATCACGGACCAGGCAAACCCCGCTAAGGCGAGCCAAAGCGTTGGCATGAAGCCCTGTTTAATCACCTGCAGCACCGGTTGCTGGGTGCGGTAGGTGGTGCCAAGATCGCCGTGTAACAGGCTATCGATCCAGTGGACGTACTGCTGTGGCAGCGAATCGTTAAGCCCAAGGTGCTGACGCGCCGCTTCAACCGCCTCAATGGGCGCATCCGGTCCAGCATAGATGCGCGCCGGGTCGCCCGGCAGCAGCTTGATAAAACCGAAAACCAGCAGCGAGACCACCAGCAAAACCGGGATCATCTCCAGTAATCGGCGAAGGATGTATGCAAACATGCCATTCCTTGAAATGCACTGTGACGGGTGCCCTCACGTCCTTTTGCCCTGCAAGGGAAAGGGACGTGAGAGCAATCCGCGTCTTATTTAAACGACGCCTGAGTGAAGAGCAAATTGCCATCAGGCAGCATGGAAACACCATTCAGGGTGCGGCGTTTGCCAACGAGATTGTCTGGCGTACCAAGGAATGCCACCGGTGCATCCTGCCATATGAGTTTCTGTGCTTGCGCATAGGCGATACCACGCTTTGCCGGATCGGCCGTTGCCAGCCCGGCGGCAATGGCTTTGTCTACATCAGGATTGCTGAAATAGGAGACATTGTAGGAGGTGGGTACCCAGGATTCGGTGGCAAACAGCGGACGCAGCGCCCAGTCGGCATCGCCTGTGGACGTTGACCAGCCACCATAGTACAGGTCAAATTCCGCCTTTTTCGGGTCCTGTACGCCCCATAACTTAGCGTTGCGCGTGCCGGAATCCATCGGAGTTACCGTGGCACGAATGCCCACCGTGCCCAGCTGCGCTTTCAGTACCTGAGCGGCGCGCACGCTGGCCGTTGCATTCGTAACCCAGAGTTTGAGATCCAGACCATTCGGATAGCCCGCCGCTTTCAGCAGCGCTTTGGCTTTATCCGGCGCATAGTGATAATCAGGATCGTTTTGTTTCTGATAAAACTGGACACCTTCGGGCATGGCGGATGTGGCAGGTTTACCTAAACCAGCAAAAGCCACCTTCAGCCACAGATTACGGTCAATCGCATAGTTGATTGCCTGACGCACGCGAACATCTGCCAGTGGCTTGTGCTGCGTATTAATCGCCATGTAATAAAGATAAATGCTGGGATCGCGCTGAACAGAGAGGTTGCTGTCTTGCTTCACGGCAGCAATCAGATCCGAAGGCAATGGCCAGATTGCGTCAACCTGACCCGACTTCAACGCGGCTACGCGTGTTGCATCTTCCGGGCTGGGTGAGAAGATAACATGATCGACTTTTGGCCATCCCTGCTGCCAGTAACCGTCATACTTCGCCAGCGTGACCGCTTTGCCCGGTGTCCAGTCAACAAATTTAAACGGACCGGTACCCACCGGATGCAACCGGAGTTGGGCTTCGTCTGGATATTGCTTGAGAATGGACGGGCTCCACATCACTGCGGAAGGATGTGCCAGCGTGTTAATAAAGGCACCAAACGACTGGTTAAGATCGATTTTTACCTGATCGGGTGCCAGCACCGTAACCTTATCGATCATTTTGTACAGGCTGTTACGCTTTAGCCCTTTTTTCTGGTCTGCCAGGCGATCAAGGTTGGCTTTGACGGCTTCCGCATCAAAAGGTGTGCCATCCTGGAAGGTGACGCCTTTGCGCAACGTCAGCGTAAACTCCGTTGCATTTTCATTTGAGGTATAACCGGTGGCCAGCCAGGGCTGGAGCTTCATGTGTGGATCGAACTGAAACAGTCGTTCAAAGATACCACTCTGCACCGAATAGCTGACATTGTCTGAGGTATCGTGCGGATCCAGCCCCGTAATATCGGCATACATTGAAATACGCAGATCCTGTGCCTGTGCAGTCATGACCAGCGTCGTCGTCAATGCGAGGGCGAGTGAAGTACGGCGAAACAGCGTTTTCATAAAAATCTCCTGGTCGTTGAATTATCGCAATGCAATGCCGTCAGCGACCCAGTGCTGAGGCGCAACCTGTCGATAACGGGGTTTAGTGACCGTTTCGCCCACTTTTCTTAACGGCGAAGGGATTTCGCTGTCATCGATAATACGGGGCTGACGGTTCTCGGGATCCGCCACCGGCACGGAGGCCAGCAGGCGTTGGGTATAAGGATGTTGCGGCTGATTAAATACCGACTGACGCGGCCCAAGCTCCACAATCTGGCCGAGGTACATCACCGCCACACGGTTGGCAATGCGCTCGACGACCGCCATATCGTGAGAGATGAAAATCCACGCCACGCCCGTTTGCTGCTGCAGATCCATCATCAGGTTCACCACCTGCGCCTGAATGGAGACGTCAAGGGCCGATACCGCTTCATCAGCAATAATCACTTTGGGCTTCAGGGCCATGGCGCGGGCAATGGCAATACGCTGGCGCTGACCACCTGAAAATTCGTGTGGATACCGACGCGCGTGCTCGGGCAGCAGACCAACGCTCTTCAGCAACGCATCTATCTGTGGCGAAGCCTGTTCCAGTGAGGACACCATGCCATGTAACAGCAAGGGCTCGGCAATGGTGAAACCCACGGTAAGCCGAGGGTTCAGTGAGGCGTAGGGATCCTGAAACACCATCTGAATTTCACGGCGGAGCGGCTGGAATGCTGCCTCTTTCAGGTGAGAGATTTCTTTCCCTTCGAAGTGAATGCTTTCGGCGTCACTGTTGATCAGGCGCATCAGCGCACGGCCGGTCGTCGATTTGCCGCAGCCGCTTTCGCCCACGATCGCCAGGGTTTCACCTGGCCACAGACTGAAATCAATCTGCTCAACCGCATGGACATGATGCGTGAGCGTCGAAAAGATGCCGCTGCGGATGGGATAGTAGACTTTCAACCCACGCACATCGAGCAACGGCGCGGTGTCGTAGCGCGCGGTATGCTGTTCATTTTCGACGGTATTCTGTGTGCCGAGCAGCGGAAAGCGTTGCGGCCACGCATATTCGCGCATGTCGCCCAGTCTCGGCACCGCCGCCAGCAAAGCCTGGGTATACGGGTGCTGCGGGGCGGCAAAAACCGCTGCGACGCTGCCCTGTTCGACGACTTCGCCACGCAGCATGACCACGACACGATCGGCGATTTCAGCCACGACGCCCATATCGTGAGTGATAAACAGCACCGCCATCTGTTTCTCGCGTTGCAGCTCACGCAGAATGTGCAGAATGCGCGCCTGCACGGTAACATCCAGCGCCGTTGTAGGTTCGTCAGCAATCAGAAGTTGCGGATCACAGGCCAGCGCCTGCGCAATCATCACCCGCTGGCGCATACCGCCTGAGAGCGCGTGCGGATAGCTTTTCATGACACGATCCACATCGGCAATACGCACCTGTCGAAGCAATTCACGCACGCGCGCATGCGCTTCTTTCTTGTCGCACTGTTGATGATCGCGTAACGCTTCAGTGAGCTGGTCATCGACGCGCAGCACCGGATTCAGCGAGGTCATGGGCTCCTGAAAGATCATCGCCATTTCACGACCACGCAACGTGCGGCGCTGATTTTCATCCAGTGTTTCCAGCGCATGTACTTTTCCGCCACGATCGCGAAACTGCATGCTGCCGCGATCGATACGGCCGCTGTTCGCCAGTAAGCCCATTACGGCCAAAGAAGTGACTGATTTCCCTGAGCCACTCTCACCCACTACGGCGACAATTTCGCCCGGATTAATGGCAAAACTGATGCCTTTTAGTGCCTGATTCTCGCCGCTGCGCCCACGAAATGAGACGCTGAGATCCCGAATATCAAGCACGGGTGATGAACCGGCGGCACTGTTGGCAGAAGAAGTGAGTCGTGTGTCCGTCATCGTCGCCTCGTAGAGTTATAGCCAGATACGGCCTTCGGAGTAGGTCAAAAAAGGAGAACTGTCGGCAGCAAGCCAGATAGGGCCATCTAAATCGACGTGCTCTGCGTTAACCGCCACCGGCAATGCGGCTTCCATCGCCAGTGATGAGCCCAGCATGCAGCCGACCATGATGCGCATATTCTGCTTTTGTGCTTCTTCTACCATCGCCAGCGCTTCCGTCAGGCCACCGCACTTATCCAGCTTGATGTTGATCATCTCGTAGCGGTTCCGCAGTCCGGCAATATCCTCGCGCGTATGGCAACTCTCATCAGCACAAACGGGAACCGGATGATGAAAACGTTGCAGGTCCTGATCCTGACCGGCGGGAAGCGGTTGCTCGACCATAGCAATGTTATAGCCCTGAAGTGCGGCCAGCAGGCTTTCCAGGTCCATTCCCGACCAGGCCTCATTAGCGTCGATAATCAGCGTGGCGCGCGGTGCCGCAGCGCGAATGGCCGCCACCTTTTCCAGAACTGCATCACGATTGAGCTTAATTTTGAGCAGGATGGCGCCACGCGATACGGCATCCGCCGCCGCCAGCGCCATATTTTCCAGCGTATCGAGGCTGAGGGTTTCCGCCGTGATCACCGAGCGTGGCTGAGGACGTGCACTTTTCTGCCATAGCGTTTGACTGGCGCGGGCGGCATCCAGTCGCCACAGCGCACAGTCCAGCACGTTGCGCGCGGAACCGGCGGGTAAGCGGTGTTGCAGATCATGACGGCTCAGGCCGGCTTCAACGTCAGCACGCACTGCCTCAAGCTCGGCCTGAACGCTGTCTGGCGTTTCATCGTAGCGCGCCGTGGGCGTACATTCGCCTCGCCCAATGAAACCGTTTTGCTCCAGCGTGACCCGGATAACCGTGACGGCGGTACGCGTACCGCGCGAAATAGCAAAGGGCCGTGCCAGCGGCAATTCCACCACGTCAATCTGCAACTGTCTCATTTCACCCCCGCGCCTGCAGCAGTGCGGCGATCTCGTCGATGCCAAAACGCACAGGATCCGTAGCCGGTAAACCAAACTCTGCGCTGACTTCGGCGCAATAGGCGCGCGCTTCGTCTTCCGTGTAATTTGAGGTGTTAATGGCAAACCCCGCCAGCTGGACAGACGCGCTGGTCACCTGGGCAGCGCGCAGATTGGCTTCAACGCAGTCTTTCAGGCTGACCATTGGCTGATGAGGTAAATGGCGCATATGGGGGCGCCCCATTTCATGGCACATCACCAACCAGTGAGGTTGCGCACCGTGCATGAGCCCCATACTGACGCCTGCGTAAGAGGGGTGGAACAGTGACCCCTGCCCTTCAACGATGTCCCAGTGATCCTCATCATTCGCGGGTGACAGCGCTTCGGCCGCACCGGCAATAAAATCCGCGATGACCGCATCCACGGCAATCCCTTCGCCCGCCACCAGAATCCCTGTCTGACCTGTAGCGCGAAAATCCGCTTTCATTCCGCGCTCACGCATCGCCGCTTCCAGCGCCAGTGAGGTGTACATCTTGCCCACGGAGCAGTCAGTGCCAACAGTCAGTATCCGTTTGCCTGTCCGCTTCTTACCACTGCCGACGCTCAGCGTCGGACGCATATGACGTAAGTCAAAAAGCTCAACACCAAACGTCTGGGCAAGCGTCACCAGTTCGGGCTCGTCCACCAGACGGTGATGCAGTCCGCTGGCAACGTTCATGCCTGCTTTGATGGCACTTTTCACCGTATCCAGCCAGTGTTCTGGCAGATAGCCCCCTGCGTTAGCAGTACCGAGCACCAGCGTTTTCGCGCCGCGTGCTTTGGCGCTGATGATGTCAAGTTCATCCAGACCCAGGCTGACAGTACAGCCCGGGAGTTTAATTTCGCCCACGCACTGCTCCGGCCGCCAGATATGAATACCGCGCGCCGTTTTTGCCGCGAGTGGATCGGTGACATCGCCAAGAAAAAGTAAATAGGGTTGTGGAATTAGCATGATATTTCTCGTTTCAGACAAAGGTAAGTTTCTGAACCCACTATTTCATGCGCTTCAAAAGGTGACGAATGCTTGTTTAGTTGGAGGATATAACCGCAGGCTATAGTCAGATGAAAAGGTTATGGCACCCACGTTAATTCAGGGATCAGGGCGAAAATCAGTTCAGTTTGCGGGGGAATTCATAGGAAAAGATAATATGTCAGGCGCGCAAAGGCGGTGAAAAATGCCTGGTTAGTGTTATGCAACGATCACCAGGCACCCTTAACACCCACTGACGACAGACGAAGCAATAAAAGGTTACGGCTCTCTCAGCGCCGTTTCTGTGGCTGCCTCAATCTCAGGCGGCGTCTTTGTCATTTTACTGCGGCTCAGGAAAGCATTGAGTAAAATCGCCCCAAAGGTCGCGGTGCCGATGCCGCCCAGGCTTAGGGTGAAGTTGCCCGCGCCCAGTACCAGCGTAACTGCCACCATGATGAGATTGCCATTCAGGCCCAAATCAACGTGGTTTTGTACCCAAATGCGGGCGCCAGCTACGGCAATCAAGCCAAATACCACGATGGATGCTCCACCGAGCACCGGGCCAGGAATGGTGTGGATCAAGGCACCAAATTTAGGCGAAAAACCCAACACAATGGCCATGATTGCGGCGGCGACAAAAATCAGCGTGGAGTAAATTTTAGTGACGGCCATGACGCCGATATTTTCGGCATAGGTTGTCACGCCGGTGCCGCCCGCCGAAGCCGAAAGCAAGGTCGCCAGGCCATCCCCGATAAAGGCGCGGCCCATGTAGGGATCGAGATTTTTACCGGTCATCCCCGCCACGGCTTTAATATGGCCAAGGTTTTCCGCAACCAGGATCACCGCCACCGGCGCAATCATCAGCATAGCGTGCGTGCTGAATACCGGCGTAGTGACGGTGGGCACGCCGAACCAGGGCGCCTGCGCCACGGCGCTGAAATTCACCGGCGTGCCCAGCCCGAGGCCGTTGGTGATCGCCATATAAATCAGGTACGCCGCCACCAGACCCAGCAACAGTAACAGTCGCTGTACCAGACCGCGTGTAAACACCGCCACCGATCCGATACACAGCACCGTCATCACCGCCATCCAGCTGTCAAACGATGAAGCGGATACGCTGTTTATGGCAATCGGCGCCAGATTGAGTCCAATCGCCATCACTACCGCGCCGGTCACCACCGGCGGCATCAGGCGCTCAATCCAGCGAGTGCCGACCGCCATGACGACAAAACCGATCAGCATGTAAATCAGGCCACAGGCGATAATCCCGCCCAGCGCGACGCCGATATTCGGGTTCGTGCCGTGGCCGCTGTAGCCGGTCACGGCAATCACTAACCCGACAAATGCAGCACTGGAACCGAGATAACTCGGCACGCGCCCGCCTACGACCAGGAAGAACAGCAGCGTGCCGATGCCCGACATCAGGATCGCCATATTGGCGTCAAACCCCATCAGCAATGGCATGAGTACCGTGGCGCCAAACATCGCCACCGTGTGTTGCAGTCCCATGATCACCGTCGCGCCAAACGGTAGCCGTTCATCCGGCGCGATCACCGCGCCATCCAGATTACCTTCTCTTTTACGCCATTGCGGAAACCAGGAATGTGCCATGTACGATCCTTACTAAGTTGAATGCGGATTGAGTTAACAGGCTATCTGACGCATCAGCGGATGATAGCGTCGGTCGAAATACGCCAGTCCGTGGCAGTCATCGTTGCAACGGAGTGCAACAACTTCACAAAACATAATATCGTGGGTACCGACCCGGGTGATCTGCGTGACCTTGCAGTCAAATGACACCAGCGCGTTAGTGAGGATCGGGGAGCCGGTGGCGAGATCTGTCCATTCGGCGGCGTCGAAGCGTTGTTCCATCGGCGTTTTTCCGCCGAATAAATTAGAAAGTGATTCGTGGCTGTCGGCCAGCGTGTTTACGCACAGCACCTGATTTTGTATAAACGCCGGATGTACCGACGCAGAACGGTTCAGGCACACCAGCAGTGTCGGTGGCGTATCGGTGACGCTGCACACAGCAGAGGCGGTGAAACCTGCCCGACCGCCGGGGCCGTCAGTGGTGATGATATTGACGGCAGAGCCGAGGCGCGCCATGGCATTGCGGTATTCCTGTTTCTCAACGGCAGCCTCTTTTTCAGCAAGGGGCATGTCGGTCTCGGGCAGTGTGGCGTTCAGGGTTGATTGCATGCTCGTGTCCTCAGTCATGATCGGTGATGCTTACAGCACGCGACAGGCGCGGTCAAAGTCCAGGCGCGGTGCGCGCGGATAGACTTTGCTGCTGTCGCCGTAACCAATGTTAATCAGAAAATTCGATTTCCAGCCTTCCTGCGCCAGAAAGGTTTCATCAACTTTGGCATTGTCGAAACCGGACATCGGTCCGGTATCCAGGCCGATCGCGCGACAGGCCATAATCAGATACGCAGCCTGTAAACTGCTGTTGCGGAACGCGGTATCCTGTGCCAGCTGTGGGCTGGAGGTGAACCATGAACGGGCATCGCCGGACGGAAACAGTTCAGGCAGCAGCTCATAGAATTCCGGATCCCAGGCAATAATCGCCGTCACCGGAGCGGTCATCGTTTTCTTCAGATTGCCACTGGAAAGTGCCGGCGCCAGTTGTTGTTTCGCTTCCTGGCTCTGAATAAATACGATGCGCACCGGGCTGCAGTTCGCCGAGGTCGGCCCCATGCGCGCCAGTTCGTAAATCGTTTTCAGTTGTTCGCCTGTTACCGGTTTATTCAGCCAGCCGTTATGGGTGCGGGCTTCGGTGAACAACGTGGCCAGCGCGCTGGCGGTTAATGCTTCGGTCATGGCATCTCCACAGGTATGAAATCAGACGGTGTTCCGGATGGATGCGAAGCCTGCCGCTGCAGCCAGTCCAGTAAAATCGGGTTAAACGTATCGGGGTCCGTTACGCTCATGGCATGTCCGCCGTAGCCCATTTGCAGGTGCTCGCCATGGGGAAGACGCGAGGCGAGATCGGCTGAACAGGACCAGGGCACCAGCAAATCATCTTTAGCGCTCAACGCCAGGGTCGGCGCGATGACGCCTTTGAGCGAGGTGGTCAGATCGGAGTCCATCAGCGCCTGCAGGCGATGCAGCAGGTTTTCCATCCCCTGAAAGTTCGCCACCTGATGCTGGCGCTCTTCCTGCAGGAAAGCTTCATGTTCAGAAAGCCAGTCACCCGGGTACAGAAACAGCGGCTGCGCCTGCACGTAGGCATCTACGCCGCTGTTAAGCAGCAGGTTCCGACGGACGTCGAAGCAGCGGCGCGTCTGGCTGTTAAGGACTGTCCAGCCATTAATTACCACCAGACTTTGCAGCAGCGCGGGATAACGCAGGGCAAGATGCAGACCCATAATGCCGCCCAGTGCGTGACCGACCAGATGACAGCGGCTGATATTCAGCGCGTTAAGTAAGCCTGCCAGCTCATCGGCCATATCCTCCATCCGGTAACCGGCGGGTACGCTACCCTGACTGGCGCCGGTGCCGTACTGGTCATAGACCACCACCCGAAAATGCGCCGAGAGCATCGCCAGCTGAGGCTGCCAGAATCCCCCGGAACCGCCGAGACCCGAGGAGAGCACGACGGTTTCTGCATCAGCGTTTTGCTGACCCAATACCTTGTAATACATACTGTTTCCTCAGATGAAATACATCACCGAACAGATTATTTGCCAAGGTGGGCAATCGATGCGATTTCGATCAACGCATCCGGTTTCACCAGCCCACACTGAATGCAGAACCTTGCCGGTTTTTCACCCGGGAAATACTCCGCATAGACCTGATTCACTGCCCCGTAATTCGCCCAGTCGGTGATAAAAATCGAGTTCATGGTGACGTCATCCATGCTGCCGCCTGCGGTTTCGATCACGCTTTTGATGATCTCCAGTACATGGCGGGTTTGTGCTGCCGCATCGCCCACATGTACGACGTTGTTGTCTTTATCAAAAGGCAAAGTACCGGAAACGTACAGGACCCCATCGGCAAGCGTACCGGGAACAAATGGCGCCAGCGGAACACCGCTGCCGGATGGAATAATGGCGCGTTTAGGCATCGTTCATTGTCCTTTTCACAAGCGGTCAGGCCGCGTTTTGTTCAGTTTTGTAACCCACCGCGTCGCAGAAGTGGCTTACGCTGGAGACCCAACCAAAAAACGTTTCGATGTTATAAATCGCGGCTTTTTGCGCAAACTCGGGGCCCGCCTGGTGTGTCGCGTCTTCCAGTACGACGCCAAAATATTCCAGAAAGAAGCCGTCACGCAGGGTGGATTCGACGCACACGTTGGTGGCAATGCCGGTAAAAACCAGATGATGAATGCCGTAGCTGCGCAGCAGGCTATCCAACTGGGTATTAAAGAAGCCGCTGTAGCGTGGTTTTGGCAGCACAATATCGCCTGGCTGGGGTTGCAGTTCATCGACCAGTTCGTAATCCCAGTCCCCTTTCGCCAGCAGTTTGCCCATCAGCTCGGGACGTTTGCGCATTGTTTTCAGCGCATTGGATTTATGGAAGTTGGGCGAGCCCGCCCCCCCGGCTTCGACATACTGATTGTCCCAGCCGTTCTGGAAAAAAATCACTTTTATGCCTGCCGCGCGAGCAGCGGCAATCGCCACTTTGATATTGGCAATGACCGGCGCGGTGGCAGACACGTCAAAGCCTGCCAGATCAAGATAACCGCCCTGCGAGGCGTAAGCGTTTTGCATATCCACCACAATAAGCGCCGTCTGCTGCGGGGTGAAACCAATGGCTTCAGGACGCGCGGCCAGCACCCTTTCCTCGCCAGCATTATCGGGCGCGCGGCGAACCACGGTTTGATTTTCAACAATGTTCATCATGCGACCTCTTTCTGCTCAATGCCGATGTGCTGGCGCGTTTTCATTAACGGCTGGATGTAGCGACCAAAGTTTTCAATGCCTTCGACGAAATCGTCAAAGGTCAGCAATACGCCGCCCGCACCGGGAACCGTATCGATCTCATCAAGCATTCTGGCGACGCTGGCCCAGGAGCCGACCAGCGTCCCCATGTTGATGTTGACCGCTGACGTGGGATCGGCCATCTGGCGAACATTGGTATCGCTGCCGGAGCGGGTATCTTTACTGCTCTGGTCGGTGAGCCATGACAGGGCTTCCGCATCAGCACCGGCTTTGTACAGCTCCCATTTGGCGCGCGCGGCCTCGTCGGTTTCATCGGCAATCACCATGAACAACACGTAAGAGGACACGTCACGGTTTTCAGCGTCAGCCGCTGTTTTCATGCGGGCTGCGGTAGGTGCAAAAGCGGTTGGCGTGTTGACGCCTTTGCCAAAGCAGAAGTTAAAATCGGCGTGTTTGGCGGAAAACGCCATGCCGGCGTCACTTTGTCCGGCGCAGATGACTTTCATTTCGCTTTGCGGGCGTGGACTGACGCGACAGTCATCCATTTTGAAAAATTCGCCGTCAAGCGTGCAGTGCCCTGTTCCCCACAGATCGCGCAGTACGCTGACATATTCGGTCAGGTAATCGTAGCGGCGGGTAAAATAGTCATCGCCAGGCCACATGCCCATTTGTTCGTATTCCGGTTTCTGCCAGCCGGTTACCACGTTCACGCCGAACCGGCCGTTGGAGATGGAGTCAATTGTGGCAGCCATGCGCGCAACGATTGCCGGTGGCATGACCAGGGTGGCGGCGGTGGCGTAGAGCTGAATGCGGGACGTTACGGCGGCCAGACCGGCCATCAACGTGAATGACTCCATGTTGTGTTCCCAGAATTCCGTTTTACCGCCGAAGCCGCGCAGTTTGATCATCGAGAGCGCGAAGTCGAAATGGTAGTGCTCTGCTTTCTGCACAATGGTTTTATTCAGTTCGAAGGTTGGCTTGTACTGCGGCGCAGTTTCTGAAATTAGCCAACCGTTGTTACCGATAGGAATAAAGACACCGATTTTCATAGCTCACCTCGATTGAAAATAATTGGGACGACAACAAGGGCTTGCGAAAATCTCTGCGCGGCTTAAGTGCGTCCTGCGGGTTCCTGTTGCACCGTGCTGAAATCTCCTGACGTAAGGACATTTGCAAAGCGGATGCCAGTTTTTAAAAAGTAATTTAAAACAGAATGTTATGGGGTTGTGTAGATTTATAATGGAGTAAATGGTCTAAAACAGACCACTTACTCAAAAATAACTGCACGTTAATCAGGCAGAGTTGAGCGCAAATGGTGCAGTTTTGTTAAATATTGGTTGTGCTGGGTTGTTATCAGGTTGTGTTTATAAATAACGCGTATGACGATAGTCGCCTTAATGCCTATTTGTTATGCTTTTGACCTTGTTGTGTGTATCAGGGAAATGTTGTGAAGCCATTGTCCGAAAACCCGGGTTCTGACGCCGGAGAAAACCTCGCCGCGAAAACGCCATCGAAATCTGTGACGCGACGTTCGCGAGCGGTTGCTGCCAAACGTGGCGCTATCATGGCCGCTGCACTGGAATTCTTCTCACTGTATGGCTTTCACGGCACCCGTCTTGAGCAGGTTGCTGAACGCGCGGATGTCTCGAAAACCAATCTGTTCTATTACTTTCCCTCGAAAGAAGATTTATACATTGCGGTGCTCAAAGGGCTGCTGGATATCTGGCTGGCACCGCTTAAAGCACTGCAGTCCGATCAGCATCCTCTGGAAGCAATACGGGAATATATTCGTCTGAAGCTTTGCGTCTCCCGTGACCATCCTCAGGCCTCAAGATTATTTTGTCTGGAGATGGTTCAGGGCGCACCGCTGCTGAAACAGGAGCTGGGCGGCAGCCTGAAAACGCTGGTGGAGGATAAATCGGACGTGATTCGCGGCTGGATTAAAGATGAGTTGATCGCACCCATCGATCCGATGCAGTTGATTTTTATGCTGTGGGCCACCACTCAGCATTACGCAGATTTTGGGGTACAGGTTGAGGCGATTACCGGTAAAACACTCAGCGATCCTGTGTTTTTTGAACAAACGGTGAAGAGTGTCCAGCACATCATCACCGAAGGGATTCAGATTCGGGCGTAAAAATGGCGGGCAGAACGCTACTGTTCCAGGCCGTTTACACCACAGGCTAAACTGGCCTCGCATCTCTCCCGGCGTCATTGCCGTAATGCGTGCGCAAAAAACTTCACGCCGTCAGGCCAGGCGCCCGGGTGGCCCGCAAACGCAGTGGCTGCATTGCCGACAAGCAGGTTATGGGTTCCGGCCTGGGTGATGTAAGGCCCCTCTGCGCGCAATCTCGCCAGCGTAATTAATGAAGGTCGGACAATAACGATATGGCCAGGCCTGTGCTTATCGGGGCTTTCATAGGAAATCACGACCAGCATTCCCTGGTTAGCAAGCTGCTGTGCATGTAGTGCATCGGCCGCCCTAATCCAGCCCGCCTGACGCCCTTCCTGACTGTCGAACCAGCGTGTCTGCGCGCTTGCCAGCAATATCTGGCTGTGCTCTGGTGGCCTGAGCATATACACACCCAGCCGGGCCCCCATGGCCGCCGCAAACGCACTGCAGTGAGTATGATTGCCGGGGCCTGAATAGTCATCCGGCTTGTCAGGCTGACCGGTTTCCCAGTTGACATGATGATGATTGAGCCATAAATGCTCAACGTCCGACCGATCAAGCACGGTGAGGATCGCCTGAGCGGCAGGCGTGACGGGACCACAGCAGGGTTGCTCAGCGGAGCGCGCGGACGAGGGAATGTTTTCGGCGGCAACCGTTATTCCTGTCAGTGCAACGAGTACCACAGCCATGCGGGTGACTAAACTTAAAAAAACGCGGATAAGCGATTTTTTCATCGTTACCTCACTGCGCAGACAGAAAGATCAGCCTGCAGGGATAATACTGGCAGCCAGCAACAGGCAGACCCGAATGTGTCTGGTTATCCCTGCCACGTCAATGCCCTGAAAACGGTGACGGCGGTCAATGTTTTCAGGGCTTCAGCAATGCGCTTAGGCATCACTCTTTTGATACATGGAGAAGAAACGGTTGTCGATACTTTCGCGGAAAAAAGCGTCCTGATCGAGGGCAGCACAGAATCCCTGATAGGTATGAGCAGGCACGGCAAGCCAGCGACGGCAGGTGCCATTGCGGTATTCAAGTTCCAGTACGCCTGACGTCGGGTCGAATCCCGCACTGCGGAAAAGGGAGGAAGAATTAATATCGTGTCGTTTCATAACGGATAGTCCCTATCGGTTGAGCCCAGTACCTGCGTTTAAGAGCGGCAATATAACACAGTCATCGATAAGAGTTGCCTTGGGTAAAAATCTTGCCATATTAAAAAATGATGCCCTGCCTGTAGAAGCCACACTGACCATGGTGTACCTGTAATGACGTCCAGCTAAATGCGTCGTTCGTAGCCGTTTTTCCTTTGTTTTCAGCCACGCTTTACGTTTTCTTGTCAGCCCCGGCGCTGACCGTCAAGGCGGTATAACTTCGTTTCTCTGTCTGCAGCCAGAGAAATGATAAAACGACTTTATTTTCTTATGATGACAGTGCATCAATAACTGATTGAACGATATCACCATTTGGCTATAATAGAACAACCAAATGGAGGTGATGATGAAACAGTTCACTTTACCCGTATCCGCTGCAGAACCGGATCGTCTATGGCAATTTGCTGGCCTGAGCAGTGCTGACGGCGTGATGCTGATGGATCAAATCGATGATGGTCTGGACGGCACGGTAGCCAGTCGCATTGTCACCTGGGCGCAAATCTCTCAGGCAGAACTGCGCCGTATGACCGGCATTGCGGGCTCAACCTTCACCCGCGGCGTTAAAAGCCGCTTTACTGCGGAGCAGAGCGAACGGCTGGTGCGTTTTATTCGCGTGATGGATCGTGCGGTTGAGCTGTTTGAGGGTGATAAAGAAAAGGCACGGCAGTGGCTCAATGAGCCTGCGCGCGCCTTAGGCAATAAAAAACCGGCCGATCTGGTTGCGTCAGAAACCGGTGCTTATGAAGTGCTGAAACTCATTACCCGGCTTGAACACGGTGTGTATTCTTGAAGCTCTATCGCATGACCAAAACGCGCTATCTGGGGTCGGCCTGGAGCGGTTTTGGTGCCCGTGAAGGCGGCGGACGCTGGAACAGCGTCGGCGTATCGATGGTCTACGCTTCTGAAACTGCTTCCCTCACCATGCTGGAGACGCTTATCCATCTGCAAAGCGCCAGCGTGCTGGACTTTTTTACCCTCATGAGCATTGACGTTCCCGACAGGCTGATTGAATGGATTGATATCAAGCAACTGCCTGACGACTGGGCCGCACCGGAAGCGCCTGCAGCGCTGCGTTTATTTGGTGATGCCTGGATACAAAGCGGGGGATCGGTCGCACTGCGCGTGCCCAGTGCCCTTTCGCCCGTGGAATCGAATTATCTTCTCAATCCCGAGCATCCTGAATTCAGTGCGATCGTCAGACAGGCGGTAAACATCCCCTTCCTTTTTGACGCACGTTTTTCCCGACAGGTATAAAGCCGGCGCATTAATATGCACCTCTTCACGTCGCCCTGCGCCCTGACATCGGGTTGGGCTCCGCTTTGCGATATGTGCTTCAGCGTGCACCTTTGTTAACGTTTCGATCGCTGCCGTAAATGGATGTAACAATCGTAAACTTAACGCGCAGCGAAAATATTTTTTACCGGAAACAGGGAAGAATACGCAATAAAAAGCAGTCATCCACCTTTCTGGCCCGGTTGTAAACGCATTGATTAGCGACGGATATTTTCAGGATACCGCATAATTTGCATTAAGTATTTTTCCGTTTTTTGCATCAATTTGTCGTCGATCGTGGTTTAAACAGGATAAGCAGAGTGAATAACTGAGCCATGATGATTAGGAAAAATGAATTTGGCTTAAGGTGGAGGATGCTGGCTAAATGACTGATTAATCGCTGATGTGTTTGCAGACGGCACCGATGTAGATTATTCAAAAGCCAAATTAACCGCCCCGGAAGAATTTCAAATTGTTATTGCGTTAACAATTTTTTACCTCCTTAACAGAAAATTGATAGTTAAGTAATGACAATAAACCGATTTGCAACAACATTTAAAATCAGAAAAACCCCTGATTAATGCATTGTATTTTTAATTCTGGTGTCACTTCATCAGGACAAGAATATGGCAAGCATAAGCACACTTGGCGCTGGTACTAACCTCGACCTCAACACGTTATATGATAATTTACAGTCAGCTGAGCAGGCGCAACTGACACCGATTACTAATCAGCAGGCGTCTTATAATGCGCAGCTGACGGCCTGGGGCGTGGTTCAGAGTTCAATGTCGAAATTGCAAACGGCCGCCTCTGCGCTGGAAAATGCCTCGAGCATTGCCACAACCAAAGTCACCAGCTCAAATACCGCCTTTACTGCCACGCTTGCCAGCGGTGCCGCAGCCGGAAACTATTCCGTTGAGGTCGATCAGCTCGCCGCCGCGCAGTCTCTGCTTTCTAAGTCCGCCAGCAGCGAAAGTACCGATCTCGGTGACAGCAGCATGGCATCACGTACGATTACCATCAGCCAGTCTGGGCAGAAATCGCCGCTGACCGTGACCTTAAACCAGGATCAGACCAGTCTGACAGATATCCGTGATGCAATTAACAAGCAGCAAGGTAGCGTTAATGCCAGCGTGATTATGGCAAACGATAACACCTACTATTTGTCCCTGACCGCACGTGATAGCGGTACCGCGAATGCGATGACCGTCAGCACCAATGACTCGACGCTGTCACAGTATATCAGTTACAGCAGTGGCGGCAGTAATAACGGCATGACACAGCAGGTTGCTGCTCAGGATGCTCAGTTGAAGATAAACGGTTTGGCTATCACGCGCAGCAGCAACATCGTCACCGATGCCCCTGAAGGGGTCACACTGAATCTGAATAAAGTTAACAGCGGTTCCCCTGAAACCTTATCTATCGCCACGGATACCACGCCTATGGCGACGGCGATTCAGACGTACGTTGATGCCTATAATTCCCTGCAAAAAACCATTGCAGATCAGACAAATTATACACCCGTGCAGGAAGGCCAGGCGCCAAGTACCGATAATGGCGATCTGCTGGGGGATAATACGTTAATGAATATCCAGACCAGCCTGCGCAGCCAGTTTTCCGATCCTCAGGGTAGCGGAAGCATTCAGGTACTCTCACAACTCGGCATTACCCAGGACGATAAAGGTGACCTGACGGTAGACAGCACCAAGCTGAATGCCGCCTTAACCAATCAGCCTGCAGATGTTTTAAGTTTTCTGACCGGTGATGGCAAAACTACGGGGTTCGCGACGCAGGTGACCAACAGACTCAATGATATGTTAGCCAGCAACGGCACGGTATCAAACGCGACGACAGGGATTAATACCTCGCTAAAACAGTTGTCTGATCAATATAACAACGTTAATGATCAGATCACCGCGGTCATGGCGCAGTATAAAACGGAGTTCACCAATCTGAGTACGCTGGTGTCTTCAATGACGCAGACGGGGGATTACCTCTCTGCACAGTTCGCAAAAATGTAATTCTGGTTTGGCCGAAATTTTTATCTTCCGCGCTGATGGTACACCTTGCCATCAGCGCGCTGCCGTTTGATGTTGTCTTTTCCCAGACCGGTTCCCCGTTCTTCCCTTCTCTGCTTAAGCTGAACACGATAAAGCCGTTCAACATTATTACCCGTCCGCTAACCGATGTCTCCGGGCATGAGAGCCAAGGCTGAACTCCCGTCGTTTTTCATGACAAACAGGTTTTAACGCTGCCAGCAATTTTCATGATTACGGACGTCTGTCTTTCTTGTGGGAAAATGTAAAAAAATAATTATTATCATCGTAATGCCGGATAATGATATATCTTACTTTTTAATTAGGGAGAGTTAATGTAATTTCCTTAATGAGAGGCTGTGTTACAGAAAAAACATGACTCATCATACCATGCGGCTAATAATGTAAATATTTAATCATCTGTGCTTTTTGATGATAAATGCTGTAACAAAAGGTTTTTAACCTTTAAAAAGTTATTCTTCTGATTGAGGTTTGTGTGTGCTTATAATAACTTTTTTCTGAGTTGTTTCTGTATTTACAACTTCACCGCCCTGTAAAAAAAACCATTCACTAATTAATCTTAACTGGCGTCTTTTCATTAAAGTTTGGCGGGGTCAGCTCGATAATAATAATGCGTAAATAATACGTTTCTATAAGAAGGAATTTACCATGTCAGTGATCAACACAAACGTTCTGTCGTTAATTACTCAAAACAACCTGAATAAGTCACAGTCATCATTGGGTACAGCCATCGAGCGCCTGTCATCAGGCCTGCGTATCAACAGCGCCAAAGATGACGCGGCCGGTGAAGCGATTGCTAACCGTTTCACATCAAATATTGACGGCCTGACGGTTGCCGCACGTAACGCCAATGACGGTATTTCATTGTCTCAGACGGCTGAAGGTGCACTGGATGAAATAAACAACAACCTGCAGCGTGTCCGTGACCTGACTGTTCAGGCTCAGAACAGCTCCAACTCAGCATCTGATATTGACTCAATCCAGGCTGAAGTTAACCAGCGTATGCAGGAGATTGACCGCGATACCAAGCAGACAGATTTCAACGGTCTGAAAGTCCTCAACACAGGATCGGGTAGCAGCACTTACAATTTCCAGGTCGGTGCGCAGGATGGCCAGACTATCGGTATCACTCTGAGTTCCAGTGACAGCTTCGATCTTGCTGCGGCCGGTAACGCCTCGTCAGGCACCGTGCAGAATACCAGCGTGACCACTGGCCAGACAGTTAACGGAACCGCCCGTAGCACTGCGGCTATTGGTTTTGACGTGCTGAAGGGTGCCGTAACCGGCGGTAGTGGTGGCACCGCATCAGGCAGCACCCCACTGGCGGATATCGATAAAGCCATCAAGGCCGTCGACAGTCAGCGCAGCCTGCTGGGTGCATCTCAGAACCGCTTTGAGTCTACAATCAGTAACCTGAATAACACCGTGACTAACCTGACTGCAGCACGAAGCCGTATCCAGGATGCGGACTATGCGACGGAAGTGTCGAACATGTCACGCGCGCAGATTCTGCAGCAGGCGGGCTCGTCGGTACTGGCCCAGGCCAATCAGGTACCTCAGACTATGCTGTCTTTACTTCGTTAATCGACAATTTAAGAACCACGCTTTTTGCAGAGCGTGGTTCTTCTCAGAGGATTAACTTAAATCACCCCTCGCTTACCCTGCGAATAAAATCACTGAACGCGGCTAACTGTTTTGCCAGATGTTCCAGCGTGCCCTGCTCAATCACCTTCCCGGCCTGCTCATCGACTTTATTCTGGATCGCCCCACCCATAAATTCCGGCTTGTTCAGCACCATGGCATCGAGAAATACCAGAATCTGACGCAGGTGATACTGACAACGTGCTCCACCAATAGCGCCCATGGAACTGGTTTGAATCGCCACCGGTTTTCCCGCCAAAGGTTGATTCGGTACGCGAGATAACCAGTCAATGGCATTCTTTAAACCGCCAGGCACGGAGTAGTTATATTCGGGTGTGACGATAATAACGCCATCAGCCTCGCGAATACGTGCAGCCAGCGTGTCAACCGTGGCGGGGAATCCCTCTTCTTGCTGAAGATCCGCATCGTACAGTGGAATATCCCGAATGGATGGCAGTGCATCTATGGTCATCCCCTCTGGCGCCAGCTGTGGGAGTGCACGAGCGATCATTGCGTTGTACGAGCCTTGCCTCAGGCTTCCCAGCAGCGTGACGATTTTTAACGGTTTGTCAGACATCATCCTTCTCCTTTTGAGTGGCTATAATGATTTACCCGATAAATCCGGATAGCATGTGAATGCGCTCTTCAACAACAAGCAGGTTATATGAGAACCTTTTTACCGATTTTACTCTCTCTGCTGCTCTCTGGCTGTCTGTCCTCACCCTCATCGCGTGAAACATCGACATCACAGCTGGCTAATCCTGCATCCCAACATTGCCTTGCTGTCGGCGGCAAAATTGACAGCGTGAAAACAGCGGGTGGCGAAGAGGGATACTGTACCTTGCCTTCGGGAGAACGCATAGATGAGTGGGCATTGTACCGCCGCAATACCCCGTAAAACCGGACGGCGGCATCATCTTTAAGGGAGTATCGCATTATGCCTACCCCGGATAACTATCTCGTCCGGCAAGCAACGACGCATGACCTGGCAGGCATCACGGCACTGCTTCAGGAAAACGCAGCGGGCAATGGCGGCGCGCTGAATGGCGATTTCCCCGCCGAAAAAGTTGCCGGCATGCTGAATCACCCTGGCGCCATAGTGGCAGTCGCGCAGTGTGCGGCAGGGATTGCCGGCGTGTTATTTAGCACCTCATCATTCCGGCAAGGCCCGGAGGTGGTGAACGCCATGTTACGCGCCTGGCCGCCCGGGAAGCAGTGCTGGATTTATGGCCCGGCCTGCATCAGCACCCGGGCCCGCGGTCAGGGCCTGCTGCTGCGTCTGTACGATGAACTGCGCAGTCACTACGGTACTAAGGCCCCGGTGCTGTTTATCCAGGCTGATAATCGTCGATCAATTCAGGCGCACGAGCGTCTTGGCATGACCCAGGTGGCGCAGTTTTACATCAACAACGTCCATTTTTTGGTCTACAGCCATTAATTGTCCTTCACGCCCTATGGCACAAATTGAAACCTGCACCTGATACAGGCTCTAAAATTAATCTGAAAGGGTTAAGGGAGAGCGCAGGATGATCAAAATTTGCCTCACGTGCGGCACGTCATATCAACAGCAGGATGTTCACATTGATCGCTGTAAAATCTGTGAGGACGAACGTCAGTATGTCCCGGCAACAGGACAACAGTGGATTTCACCTGAGGCGTTGCATGCGGCCCACAGTAATAAATGGTCTCAGCTGGAAAAGGGATTATTCAGCCTGCAAACGGTGCCTGAATTTGCTATTGGCCAGCGGGCCTTTCTTGTAAAGGGCGCGCAGGGCAACGTACTTTGGGACTGCATTCCTGATCTTGACGATGCCACGATTGACATCGTTCGTGCCCTGGGCGGCATCAGCGCGATTGCGGTTTCTCATCCTCATTACTACAGCACCATGCAAGACTGGGCAGCGGTCTTTGATGCGCCGATTTACCTGCACGCCAGTGACAGCGAGTGGATTATGCGTGACAGCCCCTATCTGCGGTTATGGGAAGGTGAGACAAAAACCCTCATGCCTGATGTGACACTGTTACGTCTGGGAGGACACTTTGAAGGTGGAACCGTGCTGCACTGGGCAAAGGAGGATGGCATCGTGCTCTCTGGTGATATCGTGCAGGTTAGCGCAGGGTCAAACGCAGTCTCTTTTATGTGGAGTTATCCCAATATGCTTCCTTTACCCGCCGCGACAATCACTGCGATCGTCAATCGACTTCAACCCTATGATTTCAGGAAACTTTACAGCGCATTTGAAGGGCGCGATATTATTGCCGATGCCAGCAGTGTGGTGAAGCAGTCTGCGCAAAAATATATCGATTGTTTACGCTAACCGCGGCGGACAGCTCCAGCGCTGTCAGCCATCAAGCTCATCGACCCGTTCTACCTGCAAAGGTTTTGGCGTTTTGAGCGCTTCGATATGCGCCAGCGCGTGCCTCAAGCAAGGCTTCCGCCTGAGGTGTCAATCGATTCATCGGCATGGCGAGTGATGAGTCCGGCGTCCTGCAGGCGGCTAATCAGCCCGGACGCGCTGTGCGGTTTTAAAATCAGCCGCTCTGCAACCTAACCCACCGTTGCCGTTGCATCTCGCGCTACCCAAATAGTCAGTGGCGCCTGATGTTGCTGTGGTGTCAATCTCACATTGCGTGCCTGACTATCACTAAAGGCAATAAATCTGCGTAGTTCCGTGCGGAAGTTGGCCAGCAAGATGTAATCAGCATCTGTCATTTTCGGCTGTGACATACAGTCACCTTTGGCGATGGGGTTTATCTCGTAACACGATGTAAGTTTTCTGCTTTTAGACATTGCAAAAAAAGACATTACGCAGGGGCGCACTGTCGATTTACCTGCCAGGCTCAACGTAGCTGGCCACAGGGTATCTCACGCTGCCTTGCCCGATGGGGCCTTGTACATTAGATATCTGACCTACCCTGCTATCACGTCCGCTACGGGCACAAAGCGATCGTTGAGCCAGACCTTTAGCCTGACCAGGACTACAGCGATAAGTGCAAAGATGCGGCTCAGCGCCGTACGCCCGACGTAGTCGGGTACAGCCCTTTAAATGATGTGATTTCATGCGTTTAGCTGAAAATCCAGACGGGAGAGCGGTGCTATCAGGACGCACGTTCTTGCGCTGCCGGGCATCAGTCGGGTTCGTCTGAAGCAAGGCGCATCGTCGCCCTGGCTACCCAGAGATGGGGCGCGGGTTTAGTGTCCGCGCGATGAAGGGGAGCGGGTCGCGGCGGTTAATGAGTCAGTGAGGAAGACGTTCATGTGCGGATGAAGGTGAGCGGCGAAAAGTCGTCTTGTCGTGAATAATTTTCGGTGTTGCTGCGCTGATAGGGATGGTTGATTCAACACACTATCAGCGCTATATAAATCTTGGAGTTTGGTTCTATATTGCTCAGGCGCAAGGTGAACCGGGTTGCCCCGGTACAGAAAAGCCGCCGCATGAAGCCAGGATTTACTCCGCAACGTCGTCGTCTAGATTTTCTACGCAGACCGCCAAGGTATCCTAAAAATGTCAAACGCTGACAGCGACGCCGTCCCGTTGCAAACGTGCATGAAGCATGACGACCCGCCATTACGCGCAGGCGTTGACGCCGCCCCGGGAAGGCCAGGAATTGAAGCCCGATGGACATCGAGTGCCAAGAGCGGAATCGGCACGGCCCTTTCATCAGACTCGCGCGTCTGGTTCACCTTGAGCCACGGCGTTCTCAACGAAATCTATTATCCACGCGTTGACAGCGCCTGTACCCGCGATTGCGTCTTCGTCATCACGGGGCCTGAAGGTTATTTCTCCGAAGAAAAGCGCGACTGCCTGACCGAAACCTGTACCCACTCGCCAGGCATTCCGGCCTTCACAATCACCAACACGGCGCGTGACGGCCTCTACAGGCTTGAGAAGGACATCATTACGGATCCGGCCCGTGACTGTGTGCTGCAGCGGGTCCGCTTCACCGCGTTGAAGGGGAACGTTGAGGATTACACCGTCACCGCACTGCTCGCTCCCCATCTGGTGAATGCCGGACAAATGAACGCCGCCTGGATCGGCGAATTTAACGATAAGCCAGTGCTTTTCGCCACCGGCCGCTCCCGCTATCTGGCGCTCGTCTGCGACATCCCCTGGACGGCAATGAGCGCCGGGTTTGTCGGTATGTCAGACGGCTGGCAGCAGCTTAAAGAACAGGGACGCCTTGTGAACCAATACCGGCGGGCAGACGATGGCAATGTCGCGCTTGCCGGAGAGCTGGCGTTCACCAGCGCCTGCAGTGAAGCCACGCTGGCTATTGGTTTCGGCCAAACGGAATCCGAGGCCGCAGCGGCGGCAACCGCCAGTCTTAACGCGGGCTTTGATAAAGCGCGCGATGGGTATATTCGCAACTGGCAAGCGTGGCAGGACAGGCTCATTCCACTCGATCAAGAAGCGCGAAACGGCGTCAATACATACCGGGTTTCAACGGCGGTACTGGCCTCGCACAGAGCCGCTGATTGTCCCGGCGCCGTTGTCGCGAGCCTGACGATACCCTGGGGATTTTCGAAGGGCGATGACGATCTTGGCGGCTATCATCTGGTCTGGCCGCGAGACCTGGTCGAAACGGCAGGAGGGTTCCTGGCCGCAGGCGACGCCGACCAGGCACTCGCCATTCTGGAATATCTCCGTCGTGTTCAGGAGCCCTCCGGGCGCTGGCCACAGAACCTGTGGCTGGATGGAAAACCCTACTGGCCAGGCATCCAGATGGATGAGTGTGCATTCCCCCTTCTGCTTATGGATATGCTGCGCAGACTCGGCTATCTCGACAATAAAGCGCAGAAACGCTTTATGCCTATGCTACGCCGCGCGGCCTGCTACATTTTGACCAACGGCCCGGCGACCGCGGAGGACCGCTGGGAGGAAGACTCAGGCTACAGTCCGTTTACCCTGGCGGTCGAGATCGCTGCACTGCTTGCCGCCGCGGATCTGCTTTCGATAGACGGAGATGAAGCGGCGGCAAACCACCTGCGAGAAACCGCAGACTGCTGGAATGAGCAGATTGAAAAATGGACCTTTGCCGGGGATCCCCATTTTTGCACCTCGATTGGCATTTCCGGTCACTATGTCCGCATCGCGCCGTCGGGCGCAACGGATGAGGTCAGCGCATCCGGCAATACCGAGATTCGCAACCAAACACCGGATCGGGCGCTTCTGCCGACCGCTGATGTGCTGAGCCCGGATGCCCTGGCACTGGTGCGTTTCGGCCTGCGTGCAGCGGACGACCCGCACATCCTTGATACGATAAAGGCTATTGACCACAGTCTTCGGGTCGATTTACCCCAGGGGCCATTGTGGTATCGGTACACCGGTGATGGCTATGGCGAACACGCAGACGGCGCGCCGTTCGACGGTATCGGCCAGGGGCGTCCATGGCCTCTGCTGGCGAGCGAACGCGCGCATTACGAGCTGGCAGCGGGCAGGCACGACGCGGCTGAGGCGCTCCTGGCCACGCTGGAAAAATCGGCAGGCTCGGGCGGGCTGTTACCGGAACAGGTATGGGACGGCCCCGATATTCCCGATAAGGCGCTGTTCTTCGGGCGTCCTTCCGGTAGCGCCATGCCGCTTGTCTGGGCACATTCCGAACACATTAAACTGCTGCGATCGCTTCGCGATGGCGCGGTCTTCGATATGCCACCGCAAGGCGTTGAACGCTATATCAGGAATCAGACCGGATCGCATTTGCGCATATGGCGCTTTAACAACCGCGTGTCCTCCCTTCCTGTCTGGAAGCAACTGAGGCTGGAAACGGAAGCGAACGCCCTGGTGCACTGGAGTACGGATGACTGGGCTACCGTTTCTGACTCCCCGGCGCGCTCTTCGGGGCTTGGAACCTATTATGTGGACCTGCCTGTACAGCACGAAACCGCAGGAACCCGCGTTGTCTTTACCTTTTACTGGCCTGACGTTGAACATTGGGAAAACACCGATTTTACCGTTCACGTCGTAAATGAACCGAACGATCAAACCCGCATTGGCAATGGAGAATGATATGCAGATTGGAATGGTAGGTCTCGGCCGCATGGGCGCCAACATGGTACGTCGCCTTCTTAAACAGGGCCACGAGTGCGTCGTTTACGACGTGAACGCCGATAACGTTGACGCACTGGTTAAAGAAGGCGCAACCGGCGCGTTATCCCCTGGCGATCTGATTGCGAAGCTGGAGGCGCCGCGCGCGGTCTGGCTCATGCTCCCCGCGGCGATCACACCAAAGATTGCGCGGGAGTTCGCAGCAGCGCTGAATAAGGGCGACGCTATTATCGATGGGGGCAACTCCTTTTACCGTGAAGCTATCGACCTCGCCGGGGAATTTTCACCTCTCGGAATCGACTATATCGACGTCGGCACATCGGGTGGCGTTTGGGGCCTTGAGCGTGGCTACTCCCTGATGATTGGCGGCCCGCAGGCGGCCGTGAAGCGCCTGGACCCGATTTTTGCGTCGCTTGCGCCCGGTGCCGGTCAGAACATTGCGGAAGATGCGGCCCTGGGCACGGCGCCGAGAGGTTATCTTCATTGCGGGCCAGCAGGCGCCGGACACTTCGTCAAGATGGTACATAATGGCATTGAATATGGTGTCATGGCCGCCTATGCCGAAGGCCTGAACATATTAAAGGCCGCCAATAGCGGAACCGGCGAGCGGGAGGCTGATGCGGAAACCGCGCCCCTTTCCAGTCCGCAATATTATCGTTTTGATATCAATCTTCCCGCCGTTACAGAGGTATGGCGACATGGCTCGGTGATCGGTTCCTGGCTGCTGGATCTGACAGCCGAGGCGTTGAAACAGGACCCGAATCTCAACCATTATGATGGCCGCGTGTCTGATTCCGGTGAAGGGCGCTGGACATTGCAGGCGGCTGTCGACACGGGCGTTCCTGCTCCGGTTCTCGCGTCTGCTCTTTTCGGGCGTTTCTCTTCTCGTGGCGAAGCACTGTTTGCCGAAAAAGTCCTCTCAGCCATGCGGCACGCCTTCGGCGGCCATTTGGAAAAAACCAGGTAACGCGGAGGTACACAGCGATGGCGCAGCAACGATCAGATGTGCTGGTAGTGTTCGGTGTCACCGGCGATCTTGCCTACAAGATGATATTCCCTTCTCTCTATGCAATGGTGAAGCGTAAAACGCTCAGTACGCCCATTATCGGTGTTGCATTTGAAGACTGGACGCGTGACCAGTTGATCGCGCGTGCAAAAGAGGCGGTTGAAAAACATGTCGATGTGGTCGATCAGGCGGTCTTTGCCGCACTGGCGGACAGGCTTTCCTACGTTTCAGGCGATTATCGATCTCAGTCAACATTCGACGGGCTGCGCGAGGCGCTTGCCGGTCATCATAACCCGCTCTACTACCTTGCCATTCCCCCCTCCCTGTTTGAAACGGTTGCGGGGGGGCTGGCAGAGGCCGGTATCGCGAAAAACGCCCGACTTATGGTGGAAAAGCCGTTTGGCCGCGATCTCGCTTCGGCAAAACAGCTGAACGAGGTGCTGCACAAGGTTTTCGATGAGGACGCGATTTTCCGCATCGACCACTTTCTGGGCAAGGAGGCTATCCAGAACCTCCTCTACTTTCGCTTTGCGAACAGCTTCCTTGAACCCATATGGAATCGTGAACATATCGAAAGCGTTCAGATCACCATGGCTGAGGACTTCGGCATCAAGGGACGCGGCAAATTCTATGACGAAGTTGGCTGCATCCGTGACGTGATTCAGAATCACCTGGTTAATGTGCTTCTGTTACTTGCCATGGAACCGCCCTCCTCCGGCGCATCCGACGATTTGGTTGATGAGAAAGTCCAGGTGTTAAAGGCCATGCCGCCGCTGTCAGACGATGACGTGGTTCGGGGTCAGTTTGAAGGCTATACCGATGAACCGGGTGTCGCCGCGTCTTCTCCGACGGAGACCTTTGCTGCGGTTCGCTTTCAGATTACAACATGGCGCTGGAGTGGCGTTCCCTTCTATATCCGTGCTGGGAAAAATTTACCCGCGCATGCCACGGAAGTGGTTGTGCGCTTCAGGCGACCGCCGGTTACCCTTTTCGATGAAATTACCGACGAGCCCGCCAACTATATCCGCTTTCGCCTCGGCCCGGATATTACGATCGGCATTGGCGCGAGACGCAAGGCGTCCGGCGAAAAGATGCGGGGTGAAGCGGTCGAACTCACCGCGCTGGACGATGGTCTGGGCGATATGGCGCCCTACGAGCGGCTGATTGGCGATGCCATGGCGGGCGATCGTCAGCTTTTCACCAGGCAGGATGCAGCAGAGCTGGCCTGGAAAATCGTCGAACCTATACTGAAGGATAAAACCGTTCCACCTGCCTACAAACCAGGAACCTGGGGGCCTGCCGCTATGGCGGACTTTATGCCCCCCGGCGGCTGGGTCGATCCCGTTTGAGCCTATGGAGAATTACCAATGACGCGGCAAACTAAAAAAAAGAAAGATGATGTTGTTTTGTCCATCGACATCGGCGGAAGCCATGTGAAGATCCTCTCCAGCACTGGCGGGGTAAAAAAGAAGGCAGATAGTGGAAAAAACATGTCGGCCGCAGACATGGTTGCCGCGGTTAAGACCCTGGCTGAAGGCATGTCCTATGATGTGATTGCGATGGGATTTCCGGGTCCCGTCGCGGACAATAAACCCATTCGGGAGCCCGCCAACCTCGGTGAGGGCTGGGTGGGGTTTGACTATGCAGGCGCATTTGGCTGCCCTGTTCGTATCGTCAACGACGCCCTGATGCAGGCGCTGGGTTCCTATCAGGGCGGACGCATGCTGTTCCTCGGTCTTGGCACGGGACTAGGGGCTGCGATGATCATCGAAAACGTCGCTCAGCCCATGGAGATCGCTCACTTACCTTATCGCAAAGGCAATAGCTACGAACACTACGTAGGTGAAGCCTACCGGGTAAAAAAGGGGAACAAAAAATGGCAGGCGCGGGTTTTTGACGTGGTGGAAATGCTGACCACCGCGTTGCAGCCTGACTACGTGGTTTTAGGCGGAGGAAACGTAGATGAACTCGACTCACTCCCGCCAAAGTGCCGGAAAGGCGACAACACACTGGCATTCGAGGGAGGATTTCGTCTCTGGAACGATCCGAGATTAATTACTTGATTTCAACGCGTTGATTCGATGGGAAATATTTTCCTGAATCACGAATAGCCTTTTTTCTGGCGGAGCAGCAGCAACCATCCTGGTTCAGCCCGCCTGAAAAAAATGACCCCATCCTCCTCCACAGACGCGCATCTTATGGACACAACAGAAGCAAAAAAGCGGGGGCGCTATGCGCGCCATAACTCCATCATGCGTTCCCCCTTGCCAAACCCTTATAGACATGGGGATTCGTATTGAGCGGGAGCCAAACCCAAACATCATTGTCAGGCTCATCACCCGGCTTCATCACGCCCTGATGACATCTCCCGAGCTCATTGACAGACCAGGTGTGCGCCGGAAAACGTCGGAGACCTGCGCCAGCGCTATCCTTTCAGCGGTCTGCTTAACCCTGAAACCGGCAAGGTGTTTGAATTTATGTTCGACGGGATCAATACCTTTACACCCCGCCATCTGGCGTTTTTTACCTCCGACCTCCATTCTGCGTTTCAGACCGCGTTAGCCGGGAAAGCGGGTGTGGACAGTGAACGCCTTCGCGCAGCCATTGATGAATCAAGCGAACACCTTTTTGCGGCAGCAGGGTATGAGCCTGACATCTTTGCGGAAAAATTCCTGCCGCTGGTGCAGGCAAGCTAACTGAGATGAACAGCATGAGCGCGATTTATTACGTACTGGCTTTTGCAGCAGGTCTGGGTATTACCCTGCAGACAACACTGAACAGCCAGCTTGCAAAAGGGCTCGAGGGCGACCCGGTCACCGCCGCGTTGTTTTCCTTTACGGCCGGAGCGTTGAGCCTCGGCGTTTACTCTCTGCTACGTGGAGGGGTTTTCACCGCCCTTGCTGCCATCCCTTCACAGCCTCTGTGGAGTCTGACGGGCGGAAAGATCGGTGCCTGTGCGTTATTCAGCTATGTGGTACTTGCACCAAAAATCGGTTTTTCAGCCCCGCTCGGGTTGGCGATTGTCGGACAGTTGCTCTCATCACAGGTGATCGACCATTTTGGTCTGTTGGGCACCATAAGACGGCCGGTTTCGCTCATCAAGATGGGCGGCGTGTTGGTCATGCTGACCGGGCTCGGCATCATGCTTTTTGGCGACCGGCATACCGAGCATTTTCTGTATTAATCAAGCGACACTGCTGGTTAGGGACGTATGTCCAGTCGCAGACGTCCCTGACCTTCAGTTCGTTCACCCTCGCAACTTTTATCCTCCTGGAGAAATAACATATTTTCAGTAGCAGCCCATGTCAGCAATTTGCTGGGCGAGTGCCCCTCTGGTCCCAAAGAACACGCGACAGATATTGATGCTTGCCTTTCAGGAAGGGACCGGCGAAGTCATGCGCTGGCCTCTGCCTGAACGCCTCGGATGGATTGTCCACAACTGATTTATATGTTGCGCTCTCAAGGGGGCTGAATCTGTTACGATCTTCTTCGGTCGTGATGAGTTCTCACTATAATAACTCACCATAGACTGTCCCTAAACGAACGTACCTTAGTGTTTATAAGGTCCGCTTCTGGCACAAAGCGGACAGGCTGACCGAGCTGGAGGTCCGCTATGAGCGAGAGGCGGAAGTCAACATGATGAAGACCGGCAATTCTGCCAAATTAAAATAACGTCCCGGCCATGAAGTGCAGCTTCTAAGCCGGGATAGGCTTTAGGGATGTGTGTTGTGCATAGCAAACGCAGCTAAACGCTGATGATCCAATCGAAAATACTGCTTTTCTTTGATGAAAGAAGCCCCAAGGGACAAGTAAAATTCGGCAGCTTTCGGGTTGGTGGTTTCAGCGGTCCAGTCAAATCGCGTGCAGCCATGTTCAACGGCGAAAGCCGCAATAAATCGCATAAGTGATTTACCGACTCCCTGACCTCTAACCGCCGCTGAAGTGAAAAGATCTTTCATATATGCCTGACCGGAGCACTTTGGAGCAGGAAACATCAGTGTGAACGTTGCAAATCCGACAAGGACTCCGTTTTTCCATGCTCCTACGACACTTACTCCGGAATAGACGGAAAAAAACCTGTGGGTCAGATAAGAGAGCATTTCTTCATAGCTGGCCGCTTCACTCCCGAAATAATAAGAATCCATCTCGACAAAAATCTTTGCCAGATCGGGAATGTCAGAATCTCCACAGATATCGATTCTCATACGTATCCTTTTATTGTATGCACGAAACCCAAATTTAGCATAAGAATGCGGTCATGATGACCTGCTACCCGCTAATCAACTGGTTGGTAATGTCCGCTTCTGGCACAGAGCGGACACGGCATCAATATTACGCAGTTGCCTCTGCCTTGCTGGCAAGCCAAATCAGTGCGAGAGACTAACCGGTACAGCCTCCAGACGGTGCCAAACTGCCGGAAGCCAGTTTACTTAGGAGGTCACCATGGAGATAATAATTCACAATATCGCCATTTATTCTGCCCCCTAAAGATTGATAAAAACGGTTTGCTCCGGCGTTTGATTTCTCGGCATTCCAGCTAAGGCTACGACACTCATGCTCAAGAGCGAGTTTTGCCATAAAGCGCATTATGGATTCCCCAGTGCCTTTACCTCTCTCACTCCGTGAAACATACAGCTCTTTGATGTGTAACTCTCCACTGTACCGGGGCGAAGGATAGAGAATGCTGCAACACGCCAGCCCAACGATATTTGCATCGCGGCGAGCCCTGAGCACCAGAGTACCGGAGAGCTGACTGAAGAGTCGATTGCGGAGATAATTCTTCAACAGTGTTTTCTGAATGATGCCCTTACCATAGTAGTGCTCTTCCATCTCGGTAAAAATTTTCACCATGGATTCCCATTCATCTGGCGGACACATTTCTACCGTTACTTCCATGTTTACTCCCTATAAATGACAAAACGCCATAGCTGAGCCGGGGTTTAGCACAACTACAGTCCACAACCATTCCGCCGGTTTCTGAGTAAGTATCCCCGACACATCAGAAGCGTCGTTTCGATTGTGTCTGAAAGAGAACGATCCGGTCAATCCTGCGCTGGTCTGATGTTGGCACGTTCAATTAAACAATTTAGATATGTCTGCTATGAGCGAACAGCGGACGTCAAAATGATAGAGACATGGAAGTTCTGACATAATGAACATAACAACCCTTTCGAACACCATATGTCCTCCCTGAGGCTGTAGTAGCGCCCGGAATGTAATCAAATCCCACCCTTAATGTTGGGTGTTGCACTTTCGGACGAGAAGCTCTTCCCCGTAAGCACTGATAAATTCATTGAATACTTCTTCTTATATATCGCCGGAAAAATAATCAGCTTCAAACTCAAGGCATTCCTAAAAGGAATGATTTCGGTTCTAAAAATTCATTTCTGCAATGGCTTTACGAAGCATATAGTTTTTCTGTATTCAGAGCATCTACCTGATTCTATTAAATAAGGAAAAGATAAAATGATAGTTTCATCGCCCGCTGATTATCGTGAAGCTGCACGTATGCGCATCCCAAGATTTCTCTTTGATTACATAGATGGTGGGGCTGTGGCAGAAAATACAATGAATGCCAATGCTTACGAACTGTCATCCGTAGCTCTTCGCCAGCGGGTTCTTTGTGGAGTCGGTGAAACTAATCTTTCCACCAAAGTACTTGGGTCATCATGGTCCTTACCCATAGCATTGGGTCCTGTTGGAGCTACTGGCATGTATGCCCGTCGTGGGGAAGTCAAGGCAGCTCGGGCTGCATCTAAAACAGGTATTCCCTATACGCTTTCTACCGTATCAGTTTGTTCTATTGAAGAAGTTGCGAGCCATGCATCTGGAGAACTCTGGTCGCAGCTTTATGTGCTTAAGGATCGCGGATACATGCGCAATGCGCTTGAGCGTTCGTGGGCCGCAGGTATGAAGACTCTCGTGTTTACTGTAGATATGCCCATACCTGGCTCCAGATACCGTGACAAACGTTCCGGAATGTCTGGACCGATGTCGACGCTTAGGCAATATGTACAGGCGTGCATTCACCCTCAATGGGCTCTGGATGTCGGGCTGAGAGGCCGTCCCCTATCCTTTGGTAATATTGAGGCTTATACCAGACGTAAGATGAAGATGGCCGACTATATGGGATTCATCAGCAGCAATTTTGATCCATCTATCACCTGGAAAGATCTGGAGTGGATTCGCGAAAGCTGGCAAGGGAACCTAATCATTAAGGGAATTCTCGAACCTGAGGATGCACGAAATGCAGTAAGGCTTGGCGCTGATGGTATTGTCGTTTCTAATCACGGCGGAAGGCAGTTGGATGGCGCAGTTCCAACAGCAAGAGCTCTGCCTCGTGTGGCAGATGCCGTTGGAGACGATCTCACCGTATTAGTGGACTCTGGTATTCGGTCTGGCGTTGACGTTATCCGCATGCTTGCTCTTGGGGCGAAAGGAGTTTTACTGGGGCGCGCGTACATTTATGCTCTTGCCGCAGCCGGAGAAGAAGGAGTAGAACATTTACTACGGCTGTATGCTGAAGATATGAAAGTGACAATGACACTGACAGGTGCAACGTCTCCTTCAGACATAAACTCGGGATGTCTTGACCGCTTAGAGAAAGAATTACTTACGTTACAAAGATGACCTTTTGAGCTGTACTCTCTTCAGGCTGATAACGGGCGAGGTGGCGCTGTTTAGATACCTCGAATTATATAGCAACAGAATACCGAAGTTGATTCTACGCTAACAAAAAGCCCGGCCTCATAAGTGAGCGCAGTGCTTATAAGCTAAATCGGGGCCAGCGCCTCTTGTCAAGCTGGCTGACCTGCTCCCGGCAAACTAACATAGCACGATCTAAGTAAGTTCCGCTTCTGGTACAAAGCGGACTTTGCTCATGCTGTGTCAAATAACGGGGAGCAGGTCACTTTTCGGGCCATTTTCTAAAGATTTTGTTCTTCCAGCCATCTTCCTGAGAACCCTGCGTTTTTTCCCCCGTTGGCAACACAATTGTTGTTAGCTGCTTTCGCTTATGGCACTAAGCAGACGAGTTTACTAAGCGCAGTGCCCACTATGAAAAAAAGCGAACATTCCCCTTTGATTCTTCCCAGTATTGCTCGCGTTGGTGTGGTACTTAAGTACTTAACTGAAACAAGTCGTTCACCTTTCCCTTACATTCAGATACAAAATAGCACTAATTTCATCATGAAATTAGCTTCCGCTATGAAGTATAGCAAGTGCTATGATTTGGTTCTTAAATTAGTCTAAAAATACAAAACAGGGGTAAGTAACGTTATGTCCGGATCCACTCGGTCTTCAACCTTAACTGAACGAACCAATCGTTCGATTGCAGAAGTGTTATCCGGTCGTCAACGCCGTTTAATGACGCCGTTACTTTTTGCCGGACCTGCGGTTATTGCGTCTATCGCTTATATGGATCCAGGAAACTTTGCGACAAATATTCAGGCAGGAGCAAAGTATGGTTACACCCTTCTTTGGGTGGTCGTGATGGCCAACATTATCGCCATGCTTTTCCAGGCTCTGTCGGCGAAACTCGGTATCGTCACTAATAAAAATTTAGCTGAAATGTGCCGTGACCAGTTTTCTTCACCCGTGGTATGGGGCATGTGGGTTTTCAGCGAAATTGCTGCAATGGCAACCGATCTGGCTGAGTTTCTTGGCGGTGCGCTGGCGCTATCAATCCTGTTTCATCTCCCCTTACTGGTAGGAATGGGCATTACCGCGCTGATCACTTACACATTGTTGCTGGTTGAAAAACGCGGGTTCAGGCCGTTAGAACTGATGATTGGTGGACTGGTTGCCGTCATTGCGCTGTGTTACCTGATCGAGATGTTTATTGCCCCAGTCAACTGGACTGCAGCAGGTCTTGGCATGGTCATTCCGAAGCTGCCTGATGCCCAGGCGTTAACCATTTCCGTAGGAATTATCGGGGCAACGGTGATGCCGCATGCTATTTATCTTCATTCAGGGTTAACGCAGAGCCGCACTCCAGCAAAAAATTCAAGTGAACGCCGCAAATTACTGTCTTTCTCAAATATTGAGGTTGTGATTGCACTGAGTATTGCAGGACTGGTCAATATTGCGATGGTTATCATGGCTTCGAGTGCATTCCATGCTGGACACAGTGATGTTGCTGAAATTGAGACGGCCTATCACACGCTGACACCTTTACTGGGGGTTAGTGCTGCAGGCGTATTCTTGTTGTCTCTGATTGCGTCGGGCATGTCAAGTTCAGTGGTTGGAACTCTGGCGGGTCAGATGATTATGCAGGGATTTGTGGGGTTCTACATTCCTGTTTGGTTACGCCGTCTGGTAACCATGATCCCCGCATTTGTCGTGGTTTCAATGGGAGTTAATGCAACAGATGCCCTGGTTTACAGTCAGGTTGTCCTGAGTCTGGCTTTGCCAGCGCCCATGATAGCGCTGGTAATGTTTACTCGCCGCCGCGACATTATGGGAGAGTTTGTAAATAATAAACTTACAGTAATATTATCGGTAATTGGCACAGTGATTATCGTGACGCTAAATATTATTCTTCTTTTGCAGGTTTTTGGCATCAATATACCAGGGTTAGCCTGATGTCTGGGAGAAACTATGCGGCTTCTTTGGGAGATTTTTTGGGGGCGGGCGCTTTGCCTGCACCCAAATAACCACAGTAACGCTGAATTATCAATGTCTGCTTCTGGCACAGAGCGGACGGTCAGCGCTGAATAATATCGACATTGTGATTTTGTCCATCATCCCGCAAAGGAATGCTGTCATCCGGCAGGAGCGTGCCATCCATAGTCACTCGAGGTTCACCGTCGTGACGAGAAATCCTAATGTAATACTGACTGCGCCCGTGTTGATAGGACAGGCTGATCGAAGGCCAGTCATCAGGTAAGTGAGTGCGAATAACCAGCGTCTCTCCGTGCCGTTTTATTCCGAGTAACTCTTCAGTCACCAGACGGTAGGCCCAGCCTGCGGAACCGGTGTACCAGCTCCACCCGGCACGGCCGGTATGAGGTGCAACGCTGTACACATCTGCACTCATCACATAGGGCTCCGCCTTGTAGATGTTAACGCCTTCAGTCTGCAGCGTGTGGTTTACCGGATTGATCATTGACCACAGTTGCCACGCTCGCGCTTTTTGTCCCATCCGGGCAAACGCCATGACCGCCCAGATGGCGCCATGCGTGTACTGCCCGCCGTTTTCCCTCACACCCGGAAGATAACCCTGTATGTAACCGGGATTAGGACCATGACCATCAAACGGTGGCGTTAGCAACTTGATCAATCCTGCATCGTTATCCACCAGATAGCTGTCGAGTGACTGCATAGCCTGCGCACTGCGCACTGGATCAGCTGCGCCGGACAAAACGGACCAGCTTTGTGCAATCGCATCGATCCAGCACGCCTGTGATTCTCTTGTCCCCAGCGGCGTACCATCGTCAAAGTAGCCGCGGAGATACCATGCACCATCCCAGGCGTAAGATTCGAGATTTTTTTGCAGGCTCAGCGCTTCTGAATAGCACAATGCTGCCACGCGTTCATCCTGGCGCTGTTCAGCCAGCGCCGCAAAGCGTTGCAAAATATCGTAGAGGAAAAAGCCGAGCCAGACGCTTTCACCTTTGCCTTCAATACCGACCAGATTCATCCCGTCATTCCAGTCACCTGCCCCCATTAGCGGCAGGCCGTGCTGGCCGAAGTTTAGCCCCCGCTCAATCGCTTTTACACAGTGCTGCCACAACGTCTCTTCGAGGTGGCTGATAACCGGCGTATCATAAACTGATTCTTCGCCGGGCTTGAGCGGACGCCCTTCAAGATAGGGAATCTGCTGCGCCAGCACGCCAGTATCTCCCGTTGTATCCACATAGTGACAAACCGCAAGCGGAAGCCACAGGTAGTCATCCGAACAGCGGGTTCGCACGCCATTACCCTGCGGAGGATGCCACCAGTGTTGCACATCCCCCTCAATAAACTGCCGTGAGGCACACAGCAGGATCTGGCTGCGCAGTCGCTCCGGTGCAACGTGGCTCAGCGCCAGCGTATCCTGCAGTTGATCGCGGAAACCAAATGCCCCACCGGACTGATAGTAGCCGCTGCGCGCCATGATGCGGCAGGCTAATGTCTGGTACAGCAGCCAGCCGTTTACCAGCAAATCAACGCTGCTGTCGGGCGTCTGCACAACCACCTTATCAAGCACGTTGTGCCAGAAATGGTGAACCTGATTCAGCGCCTGACGCGCATGATCCTCATGCAGAAAACGGGCAAGCGTTTCCTGTGCCTGTGCCGGGTTATCGGCCACGCCGAGGACAAAAACATAGGTTTTCTGGTCACCGTCAATAAGGGAGGTTGTCGACTGTAGCGCGGCACAGGGATCAAGCCCGGCTCCCGTTTTACCCGAGAGTCTGCGAAGCGTCATGGCGGCCGGGGCGCGCAGTGAGCCATTACGCCCGATAAACTCGCGGCGGTCGCCCGTTACCGTACTCTGAGGATCGTTAACGGCGAAAAAGGCGGTGCGTTCCCCGCCATTAGCACCGTAGAAGTTATTGGCCATGACCGCACTTCCCCCCGCGAGGCCGGGCGAATGCGTGATGATATGCGCAGCAGAGTGGTTGCGCGTTGCCCCAAGTGTCCATTCCACGTAGCCGGTGACAGACAATTTGCGTGTACGGCCCGAATGGTTGCTGAGCTTCAGTATTGCAAGCTTAACCGGCGCCTGTTCGTCCACCAGGACTGTCAGTTCGCTGTCCAGCCCATTTTCACGGTGGGCAAACACGCTGTAACCAAAACCGTGGCGGGTAAGATAATCGCCCTGACCGCGCACGGGCAGGGTCATGGGTGACCAGCATGCGCCGCTTTCTTCATCACGCAGATAGAATGCCTCCCCGCTACGATCGCTCACCGGATCGTTTTCCCACGGCGTTAAGCGATATTCGTGCGCATTTTCGAACCAGCTGTAGGCCTGGCCTGCTTCAGAAATCACGCTGCCAAAGTTCTCGTTTGCCAGCACGTTTGACCAGGGCGCTGGCGTCGGTTGGTTTTCTCTCAGCAGGATCTGATACTCGCGACCATCCTGAGAAAAGCCACCGTATCCATTGAAATGGCGCAACAGGTGAGTTTCCGGTATCCAGTCGGCGTGATAATTGCTCTCTGACGTCACCGAGGGCACAAAAGGCCTGACGCGTTTTTTTGTTGCGTGAATACGCTGGTTAAGTTGTTCATTGATGCCGTCAGCGCGATCGTCCAGGCTCAGACAGGCCACGCTCATCAGCAACTGCTTGTCTTCGGCAGACAAATGCTCACCGTTACGGACAAAAATCCCCCCGGGTTTATCTAACAGGCTGGCTTCAGAACCGGCATAGATTAAATCCATAATCTGCGTCTGCAGCGCCTGCTGGTAGCCTCCAGGGCTGTTATTAAGAATCACCAGATCCACCTCCAACCCTTTCAGTCGCCAGTAGCGATGTGCCTGAATCAGCGTGGTGACAGAAGCAATTTTTTCCTCGCTGGTCAGGCTGATCAGCACAATCGGCAAATCACCTGAGATCCCCCAACCCCACAGGCCCGACTGACCACGTCGGTTTCGGCTGATGGCCTGTTCGTCACCGCGCAGTTCCTGACAGGGATAAAGTACCGCGCTGGCGAGGCGGTTGAACAAAGTTGCGTCATCTTCGCTGGCATTCATCTGCCGTAACACAACCAGACTGTGGGACCAGGCCAGTTCAAACACGCGATCGGCAATAGGATGATCGCGGTATTTTTCCATCAGCGCGAGGCTTTGCTGACGGTTTTCGCTGACGCCAAAAACGATATCAATGGTCACCGGCTGTCCGGGCTGGAGTGTAATCGCGTGGCGTATCGACAGTATCGGATCCAGCACGGCGCCGGACGTGTTACTGAGCGGCCCGTTCATGCTGACCGCCTGGGCATCAGCCGGGCTTTTACCCCTGCCGATGAATCCCGCTCTGTCGGTGTCGAATGAAACGTTCTCTGAACAATCGCCATGCACCACCATCATATGAAACAGATACGGGCTCTGTTCATCCGGCGAGCGTGCACGCCGGTGGCACAAAATGGCATCATGCCTGGGATCGGCTTCCGTCTGAATAAACAGGTTGCTGAACGCCGGGTGTGCCTGATCGCTGATGTCCGAGGCAAGCACCACTTCAGCATAGGTCGTCAGCTCGAGTGTTCGTGGGCTTCGGCCTCGATGCATCAGGGTGACACGACGCAGTTCGATGTCATCTTCCGGTGAGACCACAACCCGGGTTTTCACGCTGAGCGAGCCGAGCACGCGCCTGAACTCGGCCCCCGCATCGGTAAAGATGATTTCATCGCTGATGTCCGCACTGGCCCCCAGAGGGTGACAGGTATTGCTCCACACCTCGTCAGTGAGCGGATCCCGGATATAGCAGAACGTTCCCCAGTTATCACGGGTGCTGTCGCTGCGCCAGCGTGTCAATGCGATGTTGTTCCAGCGGCTGTATCCCCCACCGCCTGGCGTTATCATTAGATGGTAATGCCCGTTGGACAATAATTGTATCTCGGGGGTCGGCGTAGCCGCATGCGTGAAGATTCGGGGTTCATAGCGCACAGGCTTAATTCTTCCCTCATGGGACTCAAAATGACGACGCGGGCTGTAGAGTTCAACCTCATCGGGTACGCGCTCCTGTAACAGCAGGCTGGCCGATCTGAACGCCGGACTCGACATGAATCGCCCGGCCATAGGGGCATCAAGCAGCAGATGCCCCAGCGCCTGGAAAGCCATGCCCTGATGGTGCGCCATCCAGGATTGAACAACCAGGAAAAGCTGCCCGGTTGCCAGTCGCGATGGCGTATAGTCCAACGCTTCATAAAAACCATATTCGCCGCGCGCGCCGTTTTCCTGCAGCCTGAGCAGATTGTCGCAGGCCTTTTGCGGTGAAACCAACAGCGCCAGCAGCGTGGCATAAGGGGCTACCACCATATCGTCGGCGAGTCCGCGCCGGAGACCAAGGCCGGGTACGCCAAATGCCTGATACTGATAATTATGTTGAACATCAAACGCATGGTAGCCAGACTCAGAGACACCCCACGGCACGCCACGCTCTTTGCCCCAGTTTATCTGCCTGATTACCGCAGATTTGCTCATCTCATCCAGCAGACTGCCGTGCCAGGTTGGCATCACCAGATTCGGCATCAGATATTCAAACATTGAACCGCTCCAGGACATCAGGGCAGTTTCACGATCGATGGTGGTAAAAAGTCGGCCAAGTGCATACCAGCTTTTAAGCGGCAGTTGATTCGTCGCAATAGCGACAAAACTGGTCAGGCGGATTTCTGAAGGCAAAAGATCGTAGTGGCTTTTATCCAGCGTGTTGGTATCGCAGTTGTAGCCCACACTTAGCATGCTGGTAGCCGTGTTATACAGAAACGTAAAATCCATTCGCGCATGGTCAGCGAGACGTTGTTCAAGTTCGCTGATAATCGCCAGTCGCCGCCGGGCCTGGGTCATAACGGCTGTCGGCGCGATAACCGCTTCAAGGGTGATTCCGCCAGCCAGCTCACTTAGCGTAGGCAGGGCCTGTGCATGATATGTCACCGGTAGCCAGCCAAGCAGCGTCGTCCATTCATCACAGAGCTGCTGCAGTTGACTGACCAGATGCGCCGTCCAGCGCACCACCACGCGACTTTCCTCCTGAGACAGCCGGGCCAGTTCGTTGCCGTGCACCTGCATTTTTTCGAGTTCGCTTAACAACTGCCCTGAAGGTAACGATGCAGCATTAAGGCACTGCGTGCGCAGCACGCCCAGGCTGGCTGGCGCGTTATGGCCCCAATATTTTTCCAGCACATGCAGAGTATCATTCAGCCCCTCCAGTAGGCGTACGCCGTTGAAAACGGGCTGATGACGCATGGCTGACAGCCCTTCGCGCAGTGTCAGTAAGTGGCCGGCCATATTGCCGCTGTCAACGCTGGAAACATAACGCGGGCTGAGTGGCGCAAGCGTGCGGGTGTCATACCAGTTATACAAATGTCCCCGGTAATGCTCCATCTTATCCAGCGTGTCGAGCGTCTGCGTGATGCGCTGCAGGACATCCGCGCCAGAGAGATAACCGAAATCCCAGGCCGTAAGGTTCGCCAGCAAGGACAGTCCGATATTGGTGGGTGACGTGCGATGCGCGATTTTTGGCTCCGGGATTTCCTGATAATTGTCCGGGGGAAGCCAGTTTTCCTGCGCCGTCGCGAAGGTCTCGAAAAACGCCCAGATTTCTCTGCTGGTCTGACGCAGAAGTCGTTTCTGTTGCGGGTCAGGCAGAAACGCCTTACGCGCTGGCGGGCGGCTCAGTCCACTCAATAATAGCGGTGCCAGGCACCATGACAGGCTGATGATCAGGGCCAGGGTCAGCCATTGTGGCGCCAGTAGCAGCGTCAGAAGCGTGAGTGCCGCACCACAAGCCACATTCAGCCACATTACCCGATAAAAACGAAAGGCAGAAAGTTGGGACTGAAGGCTGTCCGGACTGTGGCTGGACCATTGCGTCAGGTTGCGCTGGCTGATGCCAAGGCGCCAGAGCGTTACGGCGATCGCATACAGCGAATAGCCCGCCTCATGGGGCAATAAAATAAAATTGAGTCCGATCCGAGAAAGTCGCTTCAGTGCCCCCGCCGTAACCAGCACCAGATGTTGCCTCAGAGGACGACGATGCGGCTTGTTGGCAAGATCGATAAGGATACAGAGCGCAGCAGGCAGCAGCCAGACCAGGGCCAGAACGCCCAGCCAGTATCCCGGATTCGGCACCCACAGCAGCGCGCTAAACTGCAGCACCAGTAATGCGGGGGCGACCAGGCTGCGGCGCAGGTTATCAAACAGCTTCCAGCGAGAGAGCGCTGACAATGGGTTTTTATCCCGCGTCCCATCCGCTTTTCGGACCCGCAGCTTAAGCCAGTTAAGCAGTTGCCAGTCGCCACGGATCCAGCGCGTACGGCGTGCGACGTCGGACAGATAGTTGTTCGGGTACTGCTCGTAGAGTAAGACCTCGCTCAGCAGCCCGGCGCGGGCATAGCATCCTTCCAGAAGATCGTGACTGAGCACCAGATTTTCCGGGCAGGTGTTGGCCGTGGCCTGGACAAAAATATCCACGTCGTAAATTCCCTTGCCGACGAAGGAGCCTTCTTCAAACAGATCCTGATAGATATCTGAAGACATCATGGAATAAGGGTTATTACCCGGTACGCTGCTGCGCATCGCGGCATAGCGGCCCTGACCGTTACGCGGCATCTCTTCTGCCAGCCCCGGTTGTAAAATACCGTATCCTTTGACGACCCGCTGACATCGTGGATCGTATTCCGGCTTGTTCAACGGATGCGCCATCGTTGCGACCAGCTTATGCGCGGTATCACGTGGCAGGAGCGTGTCGCTGTCCAGCGTGATGACATACTTAATCTGTCCGGGTAAGCGGTTCGCGGGCATGCCCGCAACGCTGGAAAATTGCGTGTCTGGATGACGTAACCAGCTGTTCAGCAACGCCAGCTTGCCCCGTTTGCGTTCATAACCCATCCAGATCCCCTGCGATGCATTCCATTCAGGCGAGCGGTGGAGCAAATAAAAGCGCTGATGGCGGCAAGGATAGCGCAGGTTAAGCCGGTGCATTTCTGACATCGCCTGACTAAACAGTGCGCGTTGTTCATCCGTACTTTCAGTCGCCGCGTCAGCAAAATCGGTAAGAAGCGCGAAACAGAGGTTATCGTCCTGGTTGCCAAGCCAGCACACTTCAAGGCTTGTGAGGAGCGTGCTGAAGCCGGCGTGACTCGTCAGCATGCAGGGGATCGCCACCAGCGTGGAGTATGTCACCGGAATCCCGTCAGAAAAGTCCATTCGTGGCAGCGGTCGGGGAGTCCGAAAGCGGGTCGTCGCTTCACTGAGTATATCGCTGACCAACTGACTCAACGCCACAATCAAAGGTAAAGCCAGCAGTAACAACCACCAGGCCATGCCCAGACTCGCTGTGTCATACAATATTGCGGCGGTGGCCGCCGTGGTTAACAGGCTCATGCTCCCAAGCCAGGATAACAGAGGATATCTGTTGAGACTGTGCCGCAAGCGTTTGAGGCCAGAGCTCGCCACCGACAAATGGTGATCTAACTGACGCCGCCCTTCTCCCATCAGATAATATCCAATGTGATGAGAGGGCATGCCCGGTTGGGTTGATGCTGACAACGCCAGTATGCGGCTTGCCACGTCGGGCTCACTGAGCTGACTTTCCCGGGCCAGAATCTCAATCACATGGCGATAATGATCGCGGGTATCAAAATGCATACAGGAATATATGCCCGCCGGATCGCGACGTAACGTCTGCTCAACCACACTAATGTTCTCGGCGAAATCAGCCCAGTTGGTTTCATTGAGCAGGCGTAACCCGGCAATACTGTTGCTGACGGAAAGTTGACTGGCCGCAAGCTGTTGGTTGAAGCGATGGATCAGTAACTCGGTTGTGAGGCCTTGCTCGGCAAGGCGTTGTTCTACCCAGCCCAAGGGTAATGCCAGCGCATTCCCCTGCCCGTGCAGACGACGAACCATTTCCGCGACAAAGGCACTGCTCAGTGGCGGCCGGGAACGCGCCATGTCGGCGATCACCAGAATGAGGTCAGCTGGCGCATGTTCGGCGCAGTCGGTCATCCGCGTTATCCAGCTGTCAGCAAGGCTGCGTTCCTGCTGAGCCTGAACCACCTCAATACTGACCCGACGCAGATTTTCAATCAGCGCCAGTCGCAACATACCGGGCAACGCCCAGACTTCCCCTAACGTCAGCGGCGTGACCTGTTGGTAGGCGCCGATGTAGCTGGTCAGACTGGCGGTGTCCCAGCGTCCGTCACCATGCGCAACCGCCTCGGTAGCAATATCATAGATACGCGGACAAGGGTGCGGAGACGCGAGTGAAGGAAGACCTTTGCCAAAGCTGGTCGGCAAGTGCTGGCGGACGTTGCGAATTTGCTCCTCAATCAGGTAGTAGTTGTCCAGCAACCACTCCCCAGCGGGCATAATGCTGGTTTTTTTACCGGCGTTAAGCGTGTAACAGTTTTGTGTAATAACGGCTTCGTTATCACTTAATCGTTTGAGCAGGTAGTACGGCATCTTGTCCGGCGACAATTTATGCGTATGCGCCAGCTTTTGACCATAACGCTCAAGCTGAGGCGTTGAGAACAGCTCCGGGCGCGGAATGTTTTCCCCCATAGGGTCATTGGAAGAAAACGATGCGCGCCCTGGCGCTTTTGTCATGATACGGGCGCGGCGAAACCATGCCCCAGGATTTATTTTCATAGTCTTGCTCTCATGCGACATTAACGCGCAGGAGCAGTTGAGAAATCAGTTCAGAAACGTTCTCTCAGGATGGGCGTAAGGCATCAGGGATTTATCAGCTGCAGGTCCAGGTCTTTACGGTATAACAGGGAAGATCGTCGGATCTGAAAGTCAGGTGCTAACGTGGAGAGACAAAGAGAGATTTACATCCCGGACAAAGCATAGCCTGTTTCAGGCGAATCTTTGAGGCAGGCTGGGAGGAACTTAAACCGCAGGCAGGACAGACTACCGTGGACGGAGCACTCATGAACTTCCTGGCGTAATCGAGAAGAGACATGGTGGTTACCCTTTAGAGGAATGAAACTCATACTATCACAGTTGATTAATTTCCAATCGATTTGTTTCGTTGTTACCTGCCTGCAAGTGAGCAGTTACATAAAGTGGGAGGATTATTTAATTTTGCCCCTGGAAAAAGGCGTCACTTTCATACTTTTTCTAAAAAAATATTATTGCTAAAAACCTCAGTTTTTTACTGACTGTCAAAAAAAAGTGCTTGCGACGGTTATTTATGCCCTGTTTTTAAGCGCTTCCGAGAGTATCAACGCTCTAAACAATCAGGGGTGAGGCTCCTTTAAGAACTGATGACCCGCCACACCCGGTTTACTGTAGCAGCAGACATCCAGATTTACTTCTGCGATCCTCAATCCCCTGGCAACATGGCTCAAATGGAAATACGAACAGGATGCTCAGACAATATTTTCCAAAGGGAACTGACTTATCGGTTCACAGCCAGCAAAGACTAAACAGCGTTGCCAGACAGCTCAACGAAAGGCCGAGAAAAACGCCAGACTATGAATCACCCGCAGAAGGGTTCAATAAATGTGTTGCATCTATCGGTTGAACTCACAGCACAAAGCGGACGTTTTAATCTGAATTAACCCCTGCAGTGAGAGCCGTGTTTCGTATGGCGCTTAAGCGGCATGACGGCGCCAGAGGACGTAAAAGATGGCGCAGATGATGAACGGCCCCTTACGCCCGACGTAGTCGGCTACAGCCATATAAATCGTGACATTCCCTACCTTTCTTTAAACAGCCCTGCAGGCTTTCAGCAATGAAGAAACGCAGGTAACCCGGATGAGCGTGCTTTCACCGCGAAAGGCGCAATTGCCGGGTTACGAAGCGTCAACTTCCTGCTGACGCTTCGGGGAGTTAAGGATTCTTAGAGTAAAAATTGCGGTACCCGTTAAGGTAGATAACCTGTCACGTTGCAAACGTATGAGAAGACGTTCAAGGATGTTGGACGTGCATTCCGCCGCGCGCGGCGGACCGTTATTTTTTGAGCCGAATGTGCTCCAGCCCCAGCAAAACGTTATTGATGTCGTTATCACTCAGATGCTGGACATTTAGCTGCTGATGTAGCTGAGCTAAATCGCCTTTGGTAAAACCACCCTGCGACAGCTGCTGGTTGATGGCTTGCAAAATCTGTCCGTCTAACAGATTAATCTGCTGGCGCAACTCTGCCAGATCTTTGGCGGGTGGGACGGCATGCGGAGCACTCAACCAGTCTGCCAGGTAACGATACTGAATCGCTTTACTTGCATCCATCAGTCCCTGGAAAAAAGCGGTCACAGACTGTGGATCGAGGCCAGCTTTTGCCGATTTCTCTTTGGCTTCGGCTAACACATCCTGTTCCCGAGCCAGGTCTTCAATCGGCTTATTGTGCGTTTTTTTGAAGGCTGCAACATCCTTCATTAACAGCATTCTCTCATGCAGTGCCCGAGAGAGTAGTGAAACGGGTTCTGACGCTGGCGCGGCGGCGGCAGAGCCGCAGAAAATTAATGCAGCAAGAAGAAAGGTCATATATTGCATGTTTGGTTAGCCTGTTTCCAAATAGTTGAAAAAGATTAATCAGATTAAACGTACCTCTCAGGGAGCGAGTTTCATAGAAATATTATTTAATCTCTGTAATTAACTAATACAAATTATAACTAGAATGTTAATCACTAAGCTGGCGATGTTAAGAGAAAGTAACGTATTTTTTCTGCGAATTTAAGTTTCAGGGGTGATTATCAAATCTTTAAGATGTTAATAAATACCCGCCGGAAGGCAGATCAACCAACTTATTGATTTTAAAATCTTTTATTCTTGGTAAAGATTTTTAAATTTTATATTTTTTCTGGTTTCAAATGTAAAAAAAAGTCAGCAAAAAACCTGCTTAAATTATTCGCCCCCTAACTATTATGGGCTTAACTGTTAATACTAAACCATAAAAAAGTCGTAAAACAGCGCCTAAACAGACTGATGTCACAGTTGTGAATTTATATTTCAAATTGTCTTTAAAGTTTTCATGGTGGTAGTCGATAAGTTTCATTAAGCAGTGTGGGGTTAATACAGGCTGCAAAACACGCTTTCTTTTTCCTTCCTGTCAGGGTGAAATTATGTTTATTACACGTACGTTTTCCGATATGAAAATAGGAAAAAAGCTGGGGTTGAGTTTTGGCGTGCTTATCGTTGCGACCCTCGCGATAGCGCTTCTGGCCTTTAAAGGTTTCCAGAGCATTAAAGAGAATTCAGCAAAACAAGACGTTACCGTCAACATGGTCAATACACTCAGTAAAGCGCGCATGAACCGTTTACTGTATCAGTACACGAAAGACGAGCAGTATGCTCAGGTCAACGCCCGCGCACTCAACGAATTAAGCGCCCATTTTGACACGTTAAAGAAATTTGACTGGAACGCTCAGGGTGAACAACAGCTTGACGTTCTGGGGAGCGCGTTACAAAGCTATCAAACCCTGCGCCAGGCATTCTATCTCGCCTCCAAAAAGACCTTTGCGGCTTCTGCGGTTATTCAGGGTAACGATCTGCTCACGCTTGGGCAAAGTCTTGATGGGGTGAATATTCCCGCTCAGCCAGAGGCAATGCTGCAGGTATTACGCTTAGCCTCATTACTGAAGGAGGTCGCCGGTGACGTCGAGCGCTTTATTGACAAGCCCACTGAAGCCAGTAAAGTCGAAATTTACGGTAATATTACGTCCATTGAGCAGATCCGAACTCAGCTTTCGGCGCTCGCCATTCCTGAGATCCAGACTGTCCTTAATACGCAAAAAACGGATCTGACGCAATTAAAGCAGGCTTTCACGGACTATATGACTTCCGTGGATGCAGAGGCCGCTGCCTCTTCACAACTCAGTGCAGTGGCCGAAAAGTTAAATACATCTGTGGCTGAGCTCTTTGACTACCAGGCATCTGAATCTACCAGCGCTCTACTTAACGCTGAACGTCAGATCGCCGTCGTTGCCGCATTGTGTATCCTGCTCAGCCTGTTGGTTGCCTGGCGTATTACGCGCGCCATTACGGTACCGCTGAAAGAAACGTTGAGCGTGGCTCAGCGCATCTCTGAAGGCGACCTTACCGCCACGCTTTCAACCACGCGGCGCGACGAACTGGGCCAGTTGATGCAGGCGGTCAGCGTGATGAACGAAAGTCTGCAAAACATCATCACCAACGTGCGCGACGGAGTGAACAGTGTGGCGCGTGCCTCTTCTGAGATCGCCGCCGGTAATATGGACTTGTCATCGCGCACTGAGCAGCAGTCTGCCGCCGTGGTGCAAACCGCTGCCAGTATGGAAGAGTTAACTTCCACCGTTAAGCAAAATGCTGAAAACGCTCACCATGCCAGCCAGCTTGCAACGGAAGCATCGGCGAATGCCGGACGGGGCGGTGACATCATTCGTAACGTAGTCACCACCATGCAAGGCATTACAACCAGCTCAGGTAAAATTGGCGAAATCATCAGCGTAATCAATGGAATATCTTTCCAGACAAATATTCTGGCGTTGAACGCAGCTGTTGAAGCGGCACGGGCGGGCGAGCAAGGTCGGGGTTTTGCAGTTGTCGCCGGCGAAGTCAGAAATCTTGCGCAGCGCAGTTCTGTGGCGGCGAAGGAAATCGAGACGCTGATCCGTGATTCACTGCATCGTGTTAACGAAGGGTCCACGCTGGTCGATCAGGCGGGATCGACGATGGATGAAATAGTCTTGTCCGTCACGCAGGTGAAGGACATCATGAGCGAAATCGCGGCGGCTTCCGATGAGCAAAACCGCGGCATATCACAAATTGCTCAGGCAATGACAGAAATGGATACCACAACACAACAAAACGCCGCACTGGTTGAAGAGTCTTCAGCCGCCGCCAGCTCGCTGGAGTCTCAGGCAGAAGAGCTGGAAAAAACGGTCGCCGTGTTCCAGTTGCCCGCGAACAAGAGTGGAATGGCCGTTAGCCACAGCACAGCAAAATCTGTGACCAAAGCGCCTGTCTCTCTTCGTCAGCCCAGTCCAGCCGAGGGTAACTGGGAAACGTTCTGACTGTGATGATAAAAAACGCCGGCATAATGCCGGCGTTTGTGTTTGATACGCATCAACGCGGTTCACCAACCCTGCCCCTGCTCTTTCGGCATAGCCAGACGTTAACTGCCTGACATGACTCAGAGCGAAACCGTGCTTTCAGCTCGTTTTCGCTGGCTTGACGCACAGACAAAGTAAACCCACCAGGATCAGAAATACCCCCGCCATCGCGCCCGCATGGAAAGGCTCTGCAAACAGCGGCAGGCTGATCGCCAGCAACCACACCAGCACGTAGCTGATGCTCAGTAGCGGATAAGCCCGACTCAGCGGCAGGTGGCGCAATGCTAAAAACCAACTCACCATCGAGCAGGCATACGCCGTTAAACCGCCACACAGCACCAGCAGCGGTAGCCAGTAAAGCGCGTATTGCGTTATCAACATCGGCAGCGCGGGCAACTGGTGCATTGCCCAGCGCAGCATCAGCTGGGCAAGCGTCACGAGTAAGACGCTGCACAGTGCCAGCAGGTAGCCTCTCATGCGTAACTCCCTATGATGGCCACGCCCACCACAATCAGTGCGGTGCCCATCCACTGCCAGCGGGTCATTCTTTCCTGCCAGACAAAGCGCGCGGCCAGCGCGACCAGGATGAAATTAATACTCAGCATTGGGTAAGCCAGGCTGACGGGCAACCGCTGCAGCACTAACAGCCAGACGACCATCCCCAGCGCCAGCAGCGCCAGGCTGGCAACCAGCCAACCTGTAAGTCGTGCCCGGTTTGTCTGACGCGCCGCCTGCTTTTGGCAGAGCTGACCGGCACAGGTAAGCAGACTGGTCAGCAGGACCAACAACAAACTCATCACTCATCAGCCTGGTTATATTGCAGCAAAAGCATCCGACCGTTACGGTAAACAGCATCCGCAGGCGGTAAGTCTGTTGGCGTCGCTTCTCCACGATCCAGCATTAAAATCAATGAGACATTGCCCGCTTTACGATGTGCCTTAAGCCACTGCGGGAAATCTTCGCTGCTGACATAGGAGGAATGCGCATCCGGGAAGCTGAGGCCATATTGCAGTTCGCCTTTTTGACTGTATGCAATGATATCGCTACGCTGCAACGTCCAGGCAATCGCAGAAGAGACGCCTGAATTATCGCTTAATATGTAGCGGCTATTGGCAAGGCTGCTTTCAATGCTGCGAATAAACACCTGCGGTTGCTTCGTGTTTTCAACGCCTTCAGGAATGGCCGAACCCACACAGAGTGCCAGAGCCAGCGGGCATAGTGCCGCTGCCAGCCAACGACTTTGTGGCGATTTCAGGCTGAAAAGCCCCGCAATTGCCCAGCCAGCAAAGGACAACACGGCCATAGACAGCGCCAGCAACTGATGCGGTCCATAGAGCGGTCGATGACTCAAACCCCAGGGCGCAAATACGGCTAATAACGCAATCATACAGGCCGTACCGAATACGATATTTATCCACGCATTGATGGTAAAGACTCGCGTGTTCTGGCGGGCTTTTTGCCAGGCATAGCTGGCCATCAGCAAGGCCAACGGCGCAAAGCAGGGCAGGATATACGTTGGCAGTTTGCCCTTTGCGATACTGAAAAACAGCAGCGGAATGACCACCCAGCTCAGGAGATAAAGCGCACCGGGAGACTGTTTGCGTTCGCGCCAGCCCGACCGCAATGCGCCAGGCAGCAGCGCCAGCCAGGGAAGCGCACCGGCGATCAGGACGGGCACGTAATACCAGAAAGGCGCTTTGTGTTGGGCATTCTCTTCTGCAAAACGCTGAATATGCTCGACCCAGAAAAAGTAATGCCAGAAGTCAGGTTGCTGCTGCTGAATCGCGATCGCCCAGGGCGCACTGATTAATGCCGCGCTGACGATGGCAAGCGGGCCAAAAATAACCAGTTCGCGGAAACGCTGGTGCCAGATGGCCCAGGGCAGGATCGCTATCACCGGTACGGCAAGAGCCAGAAAACCTTTGGTCATAAAGCCCATACCGCAGGCCAGCCCTAACAGCAGATAACGCACGACCCTTTGCGGGTTAGTTTGTGCCTCACTGGCATACCAGTAGCTGCACATGGCGGCCACCATCCACAATGTCAGCATCGGGTCCAGCACCGCGTAACTTCCGACGCCGTAAACCAGCAGCGAGGTTAAAAAGATCACGCTGGCCGTTAGCGCCACGCTGCGCTGCGCAAAAATACGGCAGCCCAGCCAGAAAATCAGCACTGCGCTCATCAACGTTGAAAAGACCGAACCAATCCTGACCGCAAAGTTATTGTGGCCAAAAATGGCCTGACCTACGGTGTTGAACCAGTACCCGGCTATCGGTTTTTCAAAATAACGCAGACCGAAGAAATGCGGCGTAATCCAGTTACCGTTTTGCAGCATTTCCCGGCTGATTTCGGCATAACGTGTTTCGTCAGGTTGCCAAAGATTACGGAACTCCAGAGGGACTAAATAATAGAGGATAAAAAGTGAAACCAGTAATAGGGTCTTTTTGGTGGCAGTCATGGTGCTTACCTTGTTAAATTCTCACAACCCAACCAGCCTTCCCGGCCAGCGATATGACCACGAACCACTTTACCCACCGGTAAGGTTTCGAGGTCTGCAGGTAAGAGTTCGCTCAGCGGGCAAAACTGTATTCCCTGCTCACGGGCGCGCTGCAACAACGTATCAAACGCACTAAGCTGGCTGATACCTTCCACTTCGGCATGGATGGTATAAACCGGCGTGCCCTGGTCAGCCTGAATTTTTTCCAGAATGTAGTCGTTGAAACGTTCGGCGCTGAGCGTGGGTCCGACGACCTCGTCCCATGTCGGTAAGGTGACAGGGATCTGAACCGTACCCAGCTCGCCATTTCTTAACTGTGGGCGAAACGGCCTGGTACCGCGGCAGTCGCTGTTGTACTGAAAGCCAAACGTTTCTTTTGCCTGGATTACGCGACCATCAGCGCGCCATCCGGCCACCGCTGAGCAGGTCACCGGTTGTCCGGTTATGGCTTCCAGCGCGTCGCGCCCTAACGCTATCTGTTGAATGAGCTGCGGCGCTTTCCAGACGCCCGCCCAGGTTTGCCAGGCAAAATGATCCCAGGCATGCAGACCGACCTCATGGCGATCGGCGGTTGAGCGAATGATATCGCTCATCCCTGCCCCGATCCGCTTTCCTGGCCAGGCCGTTCCGGCTAACAGAATGTCCCAGCCATAAAGGGATGCTGCGCGTGAGCGCAGCATTTTCCACAGAAAGCGTGGTTTCATCAGACGCCATAAATGGCGTCCCATGTTGTCGGGTCCGACACTAAAGAAAAACGACGCCTGGAGATCATGTTTATTGAACAGATCCAGAAGCGCGGGGACACCAAGTTTTGTCCCGCGCCAGGTATCTACATCAACACGCAGACCAACCTTTCTCATTCCTTGTCGTCCTGAAGCTCAACGGTACGCAGGAAGAAGTCGAGCGTATTATCAATCGTGGTGTTCATTTCCACGGTAGGCGTCCAGCCGAGCAGACGTTTAGCATTACGGATTGATGGCTTACGGTGTTCAACATCCTGATAGCCCTTGCCGTAGTAGCTGCTGCTCTCCACTTCGCGGAAGCCGGCAAACGGTGGGAAGCTGGCACGCAGCGGATGACGTTCAAAGCTTTCCAGCAGACGCTCAGCCAGCTCTTTGATACTGGCTTCGTTATCCGGGTTACCGATGTTGATGATTTGTCCGTCGCAATTATTGTTTTTGTTTTCAATAATTTTAAACAGCGCTTCGACACCGTCGCTGATATCGGTAAAACAACGCTTCTGGCGACCACCATCAAACAGCTTGATGGGCGATCCTTCCACCAGGTTTAAGATCAGCTGAGTGATCGCACGTGAACTCCCAATACGCGCCGCGTTCAGGTTGTCTAAGCGCGGGCCCATCCAGTTGAAAGGACGGAACAGGGTAAAGCGCAGCCCTTCTTTTTCCCCGTAAGCCCAGATAACGCGATCCAGCAGTTGCTTGGAAACGGAATAAATCCAGCGCTGTTTGTTAATCGGACCCACGACCAGATTTGAGTGATCCTCATCGAAATTCGCATCGGTACACATGCCGTACACTTCAGACGTCGAGGGGAAAATAATGCGTTTGCCGTATTTAACGCAGTCGCGAACAATTTTGAGGTTTTCTTCAAAATCCAGTTCGAAAACGCGCAGCGGATTACGGGTATATTCAATCGGTGTTGCGATGGCCACCAGGGGCAGGATCACATCACATTTTTTGATGTGATACTCAATCCACTCAGAGTGAATACTGATGTCGCCTTCAACAAACTGGAAGCGTGGATGTCCGACAAACCGGCTAATCGCATCAGAACCAATATCCAGACCAAAGACTTCGAAATTGTCATCCTGCAGCAAACGTTCGGTCAGATGGTTACCGATAAATCCGTTCACACCCAGGATTAAGACACGGGTACGGCGTTTTACGGCTGCAACGGCCTGTGAATAAAGCAGTGCGCCATTCACCATGCCCAGATGCTGAGCCAGCTGAACACCGTTCATGTACACGCTGTTTGCGGTCTGGCCGGTCTGAATCTCCAGGGCGCCTTCTCCACAGGCCACGACAAATGGCTCTGCAGACAGCACGGTGCCGGGCCTGACGTTATGCGGGGTGGAGAGTACTTTTGCTTTCCAGACCACGAATTTGGTGGTGCCGGCAAAGGCAAACGCGCCCGGCCACGGATCGGTCACCGCACGCACCAGATTATTAATTTGGCTGGCAGGCAGCGCCCAGTTAATCCGGCCATCTTCTGGCGTACGACGACCCACTACCGTGGCGTCCGCTTCATTTTGCGGGGAGCCAACGATGTTGCCCTGTTTCATGGCAGGTAAAGCACTTTCAAGAAGCGCGCTGGCGCAGTCAACCAGCTTGCGGTGCAGCGTCAGTGCGTTATCTTCCTCGGCGATGGCGACACGCTGCTGAGCAATAATCTCGCCCGCGTCCGCTTTTTTAACCATGCGGTGTAAAGTGACACCGGTTTCGGTTTCTCCGTTGACCAGCGCCCAGTTTAATGGTGCGCGTCCGCGATATTTCGGCAGCAGTGAGCCGTGAAGGTTAAAGGCACCCTGCTTCGCACTGTTCAGAATCTGATCGCACAGCAGGTTACGGTAATAGAAAGAGAAAATGACATCGGGTTCAGCCGATTTGATGCGATCGATCCACAGAGGATGGTTAACCTCTTCCGGGGCATAAACCGGGATAGAATTTTCAGCCGCGATTCGCGCCACAGAGCCAAAAAAGTGATTTTCTGACGCCGTGTCGGCATGGGTATAGATCGCGCTGATGGTAAAGCCCGCTTTTAACAGCGCATTGATGCCCGCACAACCCATGTCGTGATAAGCGAAGACGATAGTTTTCATTACTCGGTTTCCTGTACAGAACGGTCTTTCTGAGGATTGATAACACGTTGAATAAAATAGCGAGGTCTGGCACGAACATCGTTGTAAATACGGCCGATATACTCGCCAAGCAGCCCCATACCAATAAACTGCGCGCCGATGAAAATAAACAGCACGGCAAATAACACGAAGACGCCATCACCGGCCCAGGCTGCTCCGAAACACAGTCGCAGAAGAATCAACACCACGGAGAAGGCAAAACCAGTCAGCGCAATAAGGCTGCCGAGCACGCTCAGCATGCGTAACGGGGTCGTGGTCAGGCAGGTCACCAGGTCATACATCAGGTTGATTAAGCGCATGAAGCTGTATTTTGAACTGCCGTGCTCACGTTCAGCATGAGTGACGGGCAATTCGATCGTGCGTCGTGCAAAGGTATTCGCCAGAATAGGGATAAACGTGCTGCGCTCGTGGCAGTTCAGCATGGCATCAATGATGTGGCGACGGTAAGCCCGCAGCATGCAACCATAATCACCCATCGATTTTCCGGTCACGCGCTGAATCATCTGGTTGATGGTGCGTGATGCCTGACGGCGGAACCAGCTGTCCTGGCGATTCTGGCGAACGGTGCCCACAACGTCATAGCCTTCCTGGGCGGCAGCCACCAGACGCGGGATCTCTTCAGGTGGATTTTGCAAGTCTGCATCCAGCGTGATAATCAAATCTCCGCTGACGTGACTGAAGCCCGCCATGATCGCGGAGTGCTGGCCATAATTACGGTTAAGTAGCACAGCCACAATATGGCTGTCCGGCAGCGAGGCGGCGTCAGCAATCATTACGGCTGATGCATCCTGGCTCCCGTCGTCAACCAACAGGATCTCATAGTCCAGATTAAGACTTTTACAGGCATCATTCGTGCGCTGAATTAATGCCGGTAAACTTTCCTGCTCGTTATAGACCGGGATCACTACCGATACTTTTTCAATCTCTTTATCGTCGAACATTTAAACCCCAGTCAGTTCACGTAGTGCGCTGATAACGCGTTCAACGTCATCATCTGTCATGTCGGGAAACAGCGGAATCGAACAAATGCGTTCGCTGTTCCACTCAGTCGCGGGCAACGATAATTGCGGATAGTGCTCGCGGTAATATTTGTGTGTGTGGGCCGCGCGGAAATGCAGGCCGGTTCCGATATCCTGCTCTTTAAGCTTCTGCATCAGCGCATCGCGAGAGAAACCACATGCCTGCTCATCCACACGGATGATGAAGAGATGCCACGCATGCTGGTGCGACCAGGCGGGCGGAACCAGCGGCTTGAAGGGCGTATCTTTCAGCGCCTCCAGATAGCGTTGCGCAATGGCCGCGCGGCGCTGGTTGATTTCAGGCAACTTTTCAAGTTGGACCAGCGCAATGGCCGCGCTGATATCAGGCAGGTTGTATTTAAAGCCGGGCATGATGACTTCCGCCTGCGGCTGACGGCCATGGGTTTGTCTGTCAAAGGCATCGACGCCAAGGCCATGAAATTTGAGGCTACGGATGCGATCGGCAAGGGCAGCATCGTCGGTCACGACCAGACCACCCTCGGCGCAGGTCATATTTTTGATAGCGTGGAATGAAAAAATAGCATTTCCATGCCCGCCAACATGCTTGCCCTTGTAATACGTGCCGGCCGCATGTGCCGCATCTTCGATGACCGGAATGCCATGGCGTTTGCCAATAGCATAAATGGCATCGATATCGGCGGGTGCGCCAGCGTAGTGGACAGGGATGATCGCTTTGGTATTTGGGGTGATTGCCGCTTCAATGGCTTCAGGCGTGACCATCAGGTTATCGACGTCAATATCGATCATGACCGGTGTGGCACCCAGTAAAGTGATGATGTTGAGTGTGGAAACCCAGGTCAGTGAAGGGGTAATAACCTCATCCCCTGCCTTAATGCCCAGCGCCATCAACATGACGTGCATACCGGCGGTGGCGGAAGTCACGGCGATAGCGTGTTGATTTCCGGTCAGCTGGCAGAATGCACGCTCAAGTTCTGCACATTTTGGCCCAGTAGTAATCCATCCCGATGCAAACACATCACGTACTGCAGACAGTTCAGTTTCACCCAGAGATGGGCGGGAAAACGGAAGAAACGCCATCAAGTAATATCCTTAAACTGTTTTGCCGTTTTTCTAAAAACTGAGATGAATTTTGAAATGCAAAAGTGAGAAAAATGCAATTGAACGTTCATCAAACGTCGTCAAAATCGGCAAAAAACAGGCAAAATCACAAAAATCTGGCAAGAGAAATAAAACATTAGAAAAATATTTATTTCACACCGGTCTCAAATCATACGCCCGGAACCTTAACCAAACATTAAACACCTTGAGAAATTAACAAATTGACATGATATTTCTCACTTTTACCAGACTAATCACATTAAATAAACAGATATGTTTGACAGTTGCGTGAAGGTACTAAAAAGACAGTTTGGCGTTCAAAAAAGCTGAGGACAAAATTGACAGAATCGCTACGATCGGGGAAAGTCACAGAGGTGAATCGCGTTATTTATTAGTCGTCTGGCCCGCTTTATTCGACAGAAAATTTCGCTTAACCACAATTTTATTGAAATTCAGGGTGTTACCCGTAACCATGCGTCCCAATGAAACCTCAGCCACTCAATACTGGAACCCGATGGTGCCTGAACTTGCCGTGACGGATTTTGCGGCATCCTGGGCTTTTTACGTGGAGGCGATCGGTTTTAAGGTGAGAATCAGGCGCGAGAATCCTGACTTTGCCTATCTCTGTTATGGTCAAGTACAGCTAATGATTGAACAGGTACACGAAGGCGGTTGGCTCACCGCTGAAATGGCCTATCCTCTGGGACGAGGAATAAACTTACAGATTGACGTTCCGGACATCGAGACGCTCTACAGTCGTCTGCTCAGATTGAGTACGCCCCTCTTTCGGCCGCTACGCGAAAATTGTTACGACACGGGGGAACGCGTCGAATGTCAAAAAGAGTTCCTGGTTCAGGACCCCGACGGCTATCTTCTCCGCTTTTGTCAGCCTGTCGGCTGATTTCATCAACCGGCAGGCGCACCGATATTGAGCATTTACAGCGGCACGATTTCGCTCACCTGATGCTGGAAAACATAGGGGTCAGAGACTAAGGCAAAGGCCTTATCATCCGGCCAGGTCACGGCGACGTGGTAATTTTCACCCGCAAACTTTTTCACTGCAGTTAAATCCTCCCAGTACGTCGCCAGAAAAAAATGCTGCCACTCTCCCTGCGTTTCCTGATGCACGAAAGCGGCTTTATTCCCTGGCGTCGCCAGGGCGTGCTCAACACCCGTCTTTTGTAGATGGCGGGCAAACCCTTCGGCATGTTCTCGCGGAACGCATCCGTGCCATGTCCTGACAATCATTTTTTCTCCTTAAGACCAGTCTGCATTAGAGGGTAATACCTTGATTTTACACATCACTCTTGAAAAATACGGAAAAATTTTGCCTCGCACTGGCACAAATCCTAATTTGTTCTACATTTACTGGCCCGACCAGGGATAACGACATTAATCACAGCAATAACTTAACGGTAACAAACATGGAATTGAGCAAATTTGAGGTCAGAACTGGCCTGTGGCCACACATGCATTTCACCGACATCGAATACGATCAGCGCGGCAGCAGCTACGAAATTTATGCCACTGATGTGACGCATCAGACCAAGAGTAAGCTGTTTATTTGCCGGACGGTTGATGAACAACAGGCGAGACTGCTGGCTGAGCAGTTCAGGATTTGGCTGCCTAAGATCAACAGCAAAAAGCGCAAAGCAGCCGCAAAGAAATCGCCAACAGGCTATGACCGGATTGCATGCCATAAAGGCTAAGCGCTGACAGACCTGTTTTGGGGGTTTGCTTAACCCTCACAGGAACTCAGCGCCCGTAGCCGCCAGACAATCCTGTTGGTCTGGCCTGTCAGAATGAGTAGGTGATTGCCGCCGTCACGGAGGCCCCCCCGCGGCGGAAGACAATTGGACTGTCCGCCGCGTTTTTATCCAGCCAGCTGTAATCGCCGATTAAACTGGTTCCCCATCCTGAAGCAAACTGATGGCTCCATGTCACACTGGCATCCGTCCCATAGAAGCCGCCATGGGTGGTGTAATCGGCGTACCCGCTTCGGACATGCTGCTCCCTGCTTACCCCGTAAAACGTGTTGATATAGCGCGCATCCCCAAACAGTCCTGCTATCTGCAATGCTACAGTGTCACTTTTCGTCTGCCATGGAATGAGGGTGACCGATGTCTGATACTGAACACCCTGGCTGTCGCTTAGCGGAAGCGTCGCTTTTCCTTCCACGATAAACCAGGGCGTTACCGACCAGCCGAGAGCCAGGGCGGTATTGACAACCGGATCGATATTCCCCATGCCTTTCAGGCTGTCGTCCCCTGCTCGCCACGACGAATCACGGTCTGAGCGACCCAGACTTAATCCCAGTGTATGCTCCAGGTAAAGGCCGTTTTCAGCCTGTAAGTCGTAACCTATCCCTTTCTGAGAATCAAAAAATATCGGCCCCTCGCGCCACTGAATAACCGGAACGGCTTGCCAGTGATGCTGTTTCGCCCCGCTGTAACGTGGTGTATTGTTTGCCGCCAAACCCACTGTCAGGCTGTTTTCCGGCGCAGAACTGTCATCTGCCCTGGCATTCAGAACACTTAGCGTCAGCATTAAACTGACCATGTGAAGCGCATGTTTTCCGGTTATTATCACTTTGCTTGATCTCATCAGGTGGTGTCGTAAAGGCGACATTGTCGCGACCAGGCTGGAGTATAAAAACAGCATGTCAACAAAAGCCCAGGAAACGATGGAGAAACGGTCAAGGTGGCCCAAATGAAAACAAAACGCGTACTGATTATTGAAGATGACGCCGATGCCGCCAGCGTACTGGAAGCCTATCTGAAACGTGATGGCTACGACGTGATGGTCGCCAGTAACGGCATGACGGGGCTGGAACAGGTCGGGCGTTGGCAACCTGACCTGATATTGCTGGACGTCATGCTGCCGGTGATGAATGGCACTGAAGTGCTGGCCGCGATCAGACGCAGCGGTGACACGCCCGTTATTATGGTAACCGCGATGGGAGACGCGCCAGACAGAATCGGCGCGTTGCGCTACGGCGCAGATGACTATGTCGTTAAACCCTACCATCCCGGCGAGGTGGTCGCGCGCGTTCAGGCCGTACTGCGCCGCGCGCGTCAAGCGAAAGTGGCGGATGATAAGCTCTGCTGGGCAGGGCTGGAGGTCGATCCTGACTCCCTGACCGCGGTGGTTAACAATGCACAAGGCACTCACCGACTCGATCTGACACCGACGGAATTTTCCATTCTGGTGACCTTAATGCGCGCACCCACTCGCCCGTTCAGCCGACTGTTTTTGCTCGAGAACTGTCTGCCAGAGAGTGATGCGCTTGAACGCGTCGTTGATACTCACGTCTACAATCTCCGCCGCAAGCTTGAGGCCGCAGGGATGACGGAGATTTTACCCGCAGTGCGCAGCGTGGGTTACAGGTTCAGACAACCATGAAGCCAGACAGCAACGATTCAATGTGGCGCTGGATCTGTATCCGCATACTGATTCTCGGCTTAGGCGGCGTGATTCTTATCGCCTTTTGCATGTGGCTGAGATTTGCCCTGCAAATACTCTGGGTTTACTACCGTATGCCCGCCGCACTCTGGGCAGAGTTTTCCCAACTGCGCCTGCATCCGGAGCAGGATCCGGCTCGCTTTCATCAGATCGTCGATCAATGGTGGGGCGTTGGCTTTTCCGACCCTTCTATTGCGTCTTCGGACTGGATTACCGTAGCCGTGCTGGTCGCTTTCATTATTCCCTTTTTTGTGGTGATGGGATTGCGCTTTGCCTTGCCGCTGGCAAAACAATTCAGCCAGTTGGCGCACGCGGCGCGTGATGTCGCACGGGGAAAATTCAGCACCTCGGTCGGTCAGGTAAAAGGCGCGCCGCAGGAGTTAGTGCGGTTCACCGATGACTTTAACCTGATGACCCAGCAGCTGGCGCGCTATGAGCGTGAACTTAAAGCCTCACATGTTGCGATTGCCCATGAACTCCGCTCGCCCTTAACCGCGGCCATGGGGCGACTACAGGGCATTGTGGACGGCGTGTTTGAACCCGAACCTCGGCAGTTTTCCATGATTATGAAGCAGCTGACGCAACTGAGCCGGCTGACAGACGAGCTCCATCTGCTGTCGCTAGCCGATGCCGGTCAGCTGAGCCTGAATCTGTCCCGGTTTAATCTTGCTGACCTGGTGCGGGAAAGGGCTTCCTGGCTGGCGCTACAGGCGGAGGCTGAGCAGGTGGAAATAGATGTTCAGTCACCAACATCGCTGCCTTATACGGGCGATGCTTTCCGCTTCGGTCAGGTGATCACGATTTTAATGGAGAATGCATTGCGCTATGCGGCCGAAGGCAAGCGAATTTCCATTGATGCGCACGCCTCAGACTCCGCCATCACCCTGCAGTTTCGTGATTATGGTCCGGGTGTCGATCCTCAGTTCTTAAGCGTTATCTTTGACCGTTTCACTCGGGCAGACTCCTCCCGGGCCCGTCATTCTGGCGGGAGCGGTTTGGGATTGTCTATTGCGAAAGCCATCGTTGAGGCTCACGGCGGTGCTATCCGTGCCAGCCTGCCGCCTGAAGGAGGATTACACATCATGATTACGCTGCCCATAATAGAAAGCCTGCCAGCAGAGTAGGACCGGCAAAAGTGAAGCCTGCGCGCCCTGCGCCAGGCATTTTTGCTGACCTTGACCATTTCTTGATGATTCATAAAAGGATTCTGGACATAAGCCACGTTAAATGAGGCTGTCTCATTTAAGGAATCCGGCTATGACAGATTTTATTCCTTGTTTTGCTCGCCAGGCGCTGCGCCACCTCACCCTCTTCAACGCTGCTGTACCGCCACTGTTCGTGGTGGGCATCTTGATACTTGCAGGGTGTAGAGATGAAAAGCCTGCCCAGCGGGACACGCTACGTCCCGTCCGTACCCTGACGGTACCGCCCTTTTCCAGTGGCGGTCTTATGACGCAAACGGGTGAGATCCGGGCGCACGAAGAAATAGCATTAGCGTTCAGACTGGAGGGTCGGGTAACCGCCCGAACGACCGATATGGGTCAGCACGTTACCGCAGGTCAGGTGCTTGCGACATTAGAGAGTAATGCTGCCCAAAATCAGCTCAGCAGCGCGACGGCCGATCTCAACAGTGCACGGGCATCGGAGCGCGTTGCCGCTCTCACGCTTCACCGTATGAAGCTGCTCATGCCGGGCGGTGCCATCTCCCGCGCGCAGTTAGATAGCGCGCAAGGTGACTGGCAGGTCGCCGTTTCCCGCCGTCAAAGCAGTGAGGCTGCGCTTAAAAATGCGCGCGATAATATGGCCTGGACACAGCTCACCGCACCGCGTGACGGCGTGATCACCTCGATAAACGTTCAGCCCGGGCAGGTGGTGAGTGCGGCGCAGACGGTCATGACGCTGGCAGCCGACGGCAAGCGCGATGCCGTGTTTGACCTCGCCGAACCTACACTCACAGAAAAGGCGACAACCACGCCGATCCGGATCGCGCTGTTATCCAATCCTGCGCTGAAGGCGGACGGGCAGTTTCGTGATATCAGCCCGCAGGCCGATTCACAAACCCGCACCTGGCGGCTTCGCGTGACGCTGACCAATCCGCCAGCCGATATGGCACTGGGTTCAACGGTACTGGGCACTTTTCCCGGAAAAGTGGACCAGGTCATTGCGCTGCCAGCCAGTGCACTCACGCGAGCCGGGGAGCGGCCTGCCGTCTTCGTCGTTAACAGCAAAACCCAGCAGATTCAGGTCAGGCCCATCCAACTGACGCGGTTTGATGCACAGCAGATCTATCTCAGCGCTGGCGTGCAGCCGGGCGAGCGCGTGGTCACCGCAGGCGTAAAAACATTGCTGCCAGGCGAGCGCGTCAGGCTTGAGGAGAACGACAAATGAAACCGGACAGCACTCTGCACGGCGTTAACCTGTCCGCCTGGGCGCTAGCGCACCAGCAGCTGGTGATCTTCTTTATGCTGTTAGTGATGACGACGGGTGTTCTCAGCTACATCGATCTGCCGCGTAATGAAGATCCCGCCTTTACGATTAAAACGGCGGTGGTGTCGGCACAGTGGCCTGGCGCCACGGTCGAAGACACCATGCAGTTGGTCACCGATACGTTGGAAAAAAAGCTTCAGGAAACGCCTTCGCTGGATTTTATTGAAAGTGAAACGCGGGCTGGCAAGACGGTGATATTTGTTAATCTGCGCGATGATACGCCCCCGGCACAGGTTCCAACCATCTGGTACCAGATCCGGAAAAAAATGCAGGATATCGCCCCAAGCCTGCCGCAAGGCGTTCAGGGCCCAGGCGTCAATGATGAGTTTGGTGATACGTTTGGCACCATTTATGGTTTTACCGCCGATGGCTTCAGCCCACGTGAACTGCGCGATAAGGTCGATAATATTCGTCGTGACCTGATGGATGTGCCTGACACGGGCAAAATTACCCTGTTGGGTGAACAGGAGGAGCAGATTGTTATCGCCTTCTCACCCAGGAAGCTGGATGGTATGGGCCTTACGCTTCAGCAAGTCAGCGATGCATTAACGGCGCAGAATGCCGTGGCGCCCGCGGGGGAAATACGCACCGATAAAGAGAATATTGCGCTTCGTGTCAGCGGTGCGCTGACGACGGTGGCAAACCTGGAGGCGGTTACACTGCGCATTGGTCAGCGCTTTATCCCGCTGTCGGATATTGCGACGATCTCGCTTCAGCCCTCACAGCCACCCTCTTCCACCTTTCGTGTCAATGGTGAGCCCGCCATTGGGCTGGCGGTTTCCATGGCCCCTTCTGGCAACATGCTCAGATTTGGCCAGGCACTCAATCAGCGGATGGCAATTATCGCCAGCCAGTTACCGCATGGTATCAATATGATAAAAGTCGCCGATCAATCCACCGTCGTCAAAACGGCGGTTAGCGGATTTGTTCAGGTGCTGGCGGAAGCCGTCATCATTGTCCTGGCGATATCCTTTTTTTCGCTGGGTTTTCGGGCGGGGCTGGTGGTCGCGGCGGCGATCCCGTTGGTGCTGGCTATGACGTTTGTTGGAATGACGTTTGCAGGGATAGGTTTGCAACGTATTTCACTGGGCGCCTTAATTATTGCACTCGGGCTGCTGGTTGATGATGCGATGATCACGGTGGAAACCATGGTGTCACGCATTGAAGCAGGCGACAGCAAATGGCAGGCGGCAACATTTGCGTTTAAAACCACGGCCTTCCCTATGCTGACGGGCACGCTGGTGATGATAGCCGGTTTTATCCCAGTGGGCTTTGCCGCCTCCAGCGCGGGCGAATATTGTTACTCGCTTTTTGCGGTTGTCTTGATTTCTCTGCTCTGCTCCTGGGTGGTGGCTATTCTGTTTTCACCCGTGACAGGCACCTGGCTGCTGACAGATAGCGCCCACGCAACGCACAAACAGCCGGGGCTGATGGGCCGATTTTATCGCCGCCTGCTCGATCAAACGCTTAGGTATCGCTGGACGACGGTCACTCTCGCCCTCCTGCTGCTGGGCATGGGGATCTTCGGCACAACGCTGATGCAGGGGGAATTTTTCCCCGCTTCAGACCGCCCTGAGCTGTTAGTGAACCTGACATTGCCCGCGAATGCCTCTCAAACCGAAACCACCCGGCGAACCGGACAACTGGAAAACCTGATACGCAGCGATAACGACATCGATCATTTCTCCAGTTATGTCGGCTCTGGCGCGGTACGTTTCTATTTGCCGATGGAGGTCTTGCTGGACAATGAAAATACTGCCCAGCTGGTGGTGGTTGCGAAGAGCCTTGACGCTCGTGACAGAGTACGCAACAAGCTGGATCACATCCTGGCACGTGACTTTAGTGATATCACCTCGCGCGTTTCGCCCCTTGAACTGGGGCCACCGATTGGCTGGCCGCTAAAGTACCGCGTTACAGGCCCCGACTACAGGCAGGTTCGTGAAATTGCGGAAAAACTGGCCTTACAGCTGTCACGATCGCCAAATACGCGTGAGGTAAATATGACAGCAGGTGAACCCGAGCGGGTTATCAGACTTGATGTCAATCAGACGGCAGCGCGTGCGGTTGGTGTCTCTTCTGAAAGCATCGCCTCCATGCTGAATACTGTGACGTCAGGCAGTACAGTAACCACGATCCGTGACCGTAACCGACTGATTGATGTGGTGCTCAGGGGAAACGATGAGGAACGGCAAAATACCGATATCCTCAACGGTCTGATGCTGGATACCGCCTCTGGACAGAAAATCCCACTGGGTCAGGTTGCGACATTGAAATGGCAGCTTGAGGATCCGGTTATCTGGCGACGTCAGCGCCAGCCTTACATTACGGTGCAAACCGATATTGCCCCTACGGCGCGTGCTGAAAACGTTTCAGATCAGCTGAAGCCCGAACTGGATACATTCCGCGCGTCCTTGCCTGCCGGCTATCATATTGAAGAAGGCGGTACCGTCGCCGAATCGGATAAAGGTAACCGATCGGTGTTTGCGGTGTTGCCGGTCACGCTGAGTGTGATGCTTATCCTGTTGATGCTGCAGTTGAAACGCTTCTCAAGAATGTTGCTGGCGCTGCTGATGGCCCCTTTCGGCTTACCCGGCATCGTTATCGCCATGTTGCCGAGTGGAACGCCAATGGGATTTGTTGCGCTGTTAGGGATTATCGCGCTGGCAGGCATGATCATCCGTAACGCGGTGATCATGATCAGTGAGGTGGACAGTAATACTCAGGCAGGCATGATGCACAACGAGGCGATTTATCACGCGGCTATTCATCGCGCCCGACCAATATTACTGACGGCTTGTGCGGCGATATTCGGCATGTTGCCCATCTCCCGGCAGGTGTTCTGGGGGCCAATGGCGTACGCCATTATCGGCGGTCTGGTCACCGGAACGCTGGTCACGTTAACGCTGTTACCGGCCTCGCTCAGCCTGGTCATGCAAAGAGAAGGACGCCGTCAGAATCAGGTGCAAGATCAGTGAGTGATAACCGGCAGTAACAGGGGGCCTGATCAGGCCTGCCTGTTACCCAGGACAACAAGCGACACGCTCACCCGCTTTACTGGCAGAAAAGACGTGCATCGGGCAATAAAAAAGCGCTGTCGTACACAGCGCTTTTTGTCGCCAGCAGGCACCGGCGGGCTTAGATCCCTAAAGAAGGCATCAGAAACTTTCCCAGTTAACCTTATCGACGTTGACTGCTTTCAAATCCGGCCTTTTCAGTGCGGGTACTGACGGGCTCACCGGCACACTGGCTGGTGAAGCAACCTGGGTGACACTGTCATTAACCTTAAAGGTTGAAACCAGTCTCGATAGCGTTTCTGCCTGCTCCTGCAGAGATTTAGACGCCGAAGACGCTTCTTCAACCAGTGAGGCGTTTTGCTGCGTCACTTCATCCATTTGCCCGATGGCCAGATGAACCTGCTCAATGCCTTTACTCTGCTCGGCCGTAGCGGCCGCAATTTCATTGACTAAATCAGCGACCTGTTGAATAGCATTGCTGACGTTGTCTGAATTGCTGCCCACGCTTGTTGCCTGCTCAAGGCCCTGCTCAACTTGTGAAACTGACACGTTGATAAGATCTTTAATCTCCCGGGCTGCGGACGAAGAGCGCTGTGCCAGATTACGGACCTCAGAGGCGACGACCGCGAACCCCCTACCGTGTTCACCGGCACGTGCCGCTTCTACCGCGGCATTAAGCGCCAGGATATTGGTCTGGAAAGCAATCCCCTCAATAAGCCCGGTGATTTCAGAAATTTTGGCAGAACTGCCGCGAATGTCGCCCATCGTCGTCAACATTTGACTGACTGCTGAGCCGTTTTGTTTGGACAGCGTATTGGCATTATTTGCCAGATTGCTGGCCTGTACCGCACCTTCCGCATTCTGACGCACGGTATCGCTCAGCGTCGCCATACTGACTGACGTTTCTTCCAGTGAAGCCGCCTGTTGTTCCGTACGCGATGACAGGTCTTCATTGCCCGCTGCGATTTGCGTCGCGCCCGTACTGACAGATTGCGCTGAATGGTTCACAGACATCAGAGTGGTGGATACACGTTTCAACAAATCATTAAACGCTGATGCGGTCTGGCCTATTTCATCGTTTCTGAGGACAGGCGCTGAACAGGTTAAATCAAGGTTATTACTGACGGTCGACATCGTATCTTTAATGCTGGTCAGGCTTCTTTTAATTCCCAGAATAATACTGACAGAGAACAGGCCGAGTAACACAATAACCAGCACGGATGCACTTGTCATCATCCAAAACGTCTGTGAATAAATACGGTTATTCTCTGCTCTTAATCCATCACCAATTTTAATATTCAAATCGATTTGTTTGGTGAAGTCAGACTCCATTTTGCGGGCAGCGGCGCCAATGCCGTTTTCGCCCTGAAGCTGTTCTAGCGACAGGGCATTATCGTGACTGCGCGAAGCTGCAAGAAATGCCGGAAGCGTGCTACGAACCGCGTCAAGGTTACGTTGCGCCTGTACCGTCATCGCTTTATCTTCATCACTGGAAATATCATTCGCCATATAGTAGTCATTCAGCGATTTAATATTATCAAGAATGCCATTGATTTTATCTTCAGCTGCGGACTGTTTCGCGCTGTCGGCCATCGACTGATGACGATACAATGCCAGCCCGAGCTGGTTAGTTGCACTGATTGACTTGTTCAGATCTTTAATGCTGGGTATCGCATTCACCTGAACATATTCAAAGCGCGACTGGAAACCGGATATCACGGATAATGAAACAGCAACGAGCGCACAAAGTGATAACGCCAGCAATGAAAATGCCAGCACCAAACGCTGGGTAATAGTCATAAAAGCCCCTGAGTGTGAAATTGAAAAAAGGTTATCGCAATGCATTCTTATCGGCACAGTACAAACCAGCTTTACCTGTTAATCAGAGATATATTTAATTTCTAAAACTTGATAAATAGAAAATAAAGACTAAGTCACTCAACCGCTGACGGGAATAAAAAATAATGACTTGCCTCAGCCTTTAGCGATTAAACCCTGTTCTATTTGCGCGTTGCCTTGCATAAGGTTGTTGTTTATCAGCCTGATATACAGACTCGTGACCTGATCGCCCCTGCCTGATGACAACGACATTCCAGACAGGTAAGGTGGCATTTTTTGTGACAGAGACGAATATGGAAAGGTTGTTTGTTTATGGCACCCTGTGTCCGGGCCGCAGTAACGCCTCTCTTCTGGAGAACATCGGTGGCGCCTGGCAGGCCGGAGTTGTCCGGGGCGTTTTTTTTACTGAAGGGCGCGGCGCGGCTGCAGGCTTCCCCGGTATTGTTGTGGACGATCGCGGGCCACAAGTGCAGGGCTTTCTTTTTTCCTCGGACAATCTGTACCTACACTGGCCGATGCTGGATGAATTTGAGGAGGGTTATGACCGGATCAGCGTTAAGGTGGCCCTGGAAAACGGTGACAGTGTCACCGCATGGATATATCAACTTCAGCCGCAGAGCATTCCGCAAGACAGTGAATAACGCCTTATCTGATCACTGCTTTATAGCGTGCCCGGCATGGGTTTCGGTTTTGGCCAGCGCAAGGGACGTCCGAACATCACCAGGTTACCGCCCAGGATCATCAGCAATCCCACCACGCTGTGGCTTTGCCAGTGATAGCCTTCATAAACCGTCGATAAGGTGAGGGCAACCAACGGAAACATCAGTGTTGTGTATGCGGCTTTAGCGGCGCCCGTACGTCTGACCAGGGTGAAATACGCCCAAAACGCAATGACCGAACCGAATATGGACAAATAAAGCAAGGCACTGAGGTAGCTCAGTGTCCAGAGCGGTGAGAAACTCACGCCACGAAGTAGAGCGATAATGCCCATGACCATTGCGCCGTATAACATAGCCCAGGCGTTAGTGGTCATGGTTTCCAGCTGTCTGCGCTGATGCCGCAGGCTGATCATGTTGCCCAGAGAAAAGCCAAACGTGCCCAACGCCGACAGGCCGATGCCTCGCCACAGTCCACCGCTTGCGCCGCTGATGTGCAGATCGTCCCAAAACAACAGGATCATGCCCGTTAATCCCAGCGTGACCGCAAACCAGAAACGCGGCTGGGGGCGCTGCCCAAAAAACAGATAACTGTTTACTGCGTTATACAGCACCGCCATGGAAAAAATCACGGACTCTAAACCGGTATTGATATAACCGGCGGCGGTGTAAAAGCACCAAAAATTAAAGCAAAATACACAGCAGCCCTGCAAAGCGCAAAACAGATGATCGCGCGGCGATAATCTGCGCAGGCGCCCCATTATCTGCAGGAGCGTCAGCAATAAAATACTGGCTATGGCGAAGCGCCAGAAAACGGACACCGTGACATCAACGGGCCCTTGTTGCAAAAAGATGGCAATCCAGGTTGTACCCCAGATAACCACGACCACAGCATAGAGTAATGCGTTCATACTTTTTCCTTTAAACGAAGCAGAACACAGTGTCCCAACTGATGAGGACGCACGCTTCTATGAACCTGCGTCTGATTTGCAAAATCTTGCGCATTTTAACGATACAGATCTGGCTACCTGCTGGCTCTCGCCCTAGACTGAGCCTCTGATGAACGGGCGGAAAAGAGTTATGTCTCGCGTTTACGACACGTTTGAAATACTGCGTCAAAATAAAGCTGTGTTGCGCGAATCGGTCATGCTTAACTCCGGCATCCGGCTGGCAGCATGGCACAACAAGCAAGACAGGATTACCGTAAACAGTAACCATCACACGCTAAGCCTGTATGTTGCCGATGGCTATGAGAGTTACCACAAAACCGCTTCCGGCTGGCGAAACGGCGGTGGACCAGATAAATTCTGCCTGATGCCGCAGCAGAGCGAATCCACATGGGACGTACGTAATAACCTCTCTTTTGTGCATCTCTATTGCACAGATGAGCATTTACGCGATGTGGGCGAGAAAATATGGGATCGCAGCCCGCTGTCGATTGCACTGGATGAGAAAATATTTTGCAGTGATGCCAGTATCACCACGTTGTATCGCCAGTTCTTACTCAGCTGTGACTGGCAGCAGCCCGCAAATCACCTCATGTTGAGCACTGCCAGCACCCTGTTATTAACTCATCTGATCCAGCACTATTCCAGCGTTCAGTGGCGGCCTCCGGCGGTAACGGGTGGACTGGCCCCCTTTGTATTACGCAATACGCTGGCTTTTATTGATGCGCACCTGGCATTGCCCCTCACGCTTGATGCACTGGCCACTCAGGCAAACCTGAGTGAGTACCATTTTGCCAGGATGTTTCGCCAGTCGCTCGGTATTGCGCCGCATCAGTACGTCATGCAGCGCCGCATGGAAAAAGCACAGCAGATGGTGCAGTCAACCTCGCTGCCGTTGACGCAAATCGCACTGGATACTGGCTTTAGTTCGCTAAGTCATTTCAGCCACCGCTTCAAACAGGTGACAGGCTTGACCCCTTCGCAACTGCGAATGGCGAATGGCGTGAAAGCGCCCTGAATCAGAGGCACTGGTAAGGGCTGATAACCGTGACCGGAAATCAGCAACGATAATTTCATGTCTGAGTAACTTAAACCTATCCTCACTCACCCACAGGTATTGGCTTTACTCACGTTGCATCCTGATTATACTAGGCACGCATTCATTCAGGCTTCATGGTATCGGCGTGATTGAAGGTTCGGATGGCTGTTTCGCAAAGCCGACCATGATTACCCGCATGACAATCGCCATTCTGGTCAGCCAGCAGTTAACGAATGAGGACTGTGGTCATGTTACTGTTCAAAAACGCGCTATTCCCTCCTCCCGCAAAGCGAGTGCAATCGCTGTAAGCCTTATTGACGCGATGTCTTGCTGTCGCAGCAGTTATTCCTACACGAGCAGCGTTAACAGCAGGCTGGATCATCCCTTTTTTGTCGCCATGCATGCGGATAGCCGCACAGGAACATGACGCCAAAATCAGCCGATAAAGAGGCTTACCGCCTATCGTTAAACCGTCAGACTTATCACCTGATGCAACATTGATATCGAGCGGCGTAATAAAGAGGTGCCTGCCGCCGAAACATCAGCGCACTCGGGCCGGGATAACGGCATGGGTTTCTGACAGGCAGAAGCCGGACGCTGTCTCACCGGGTGACGTTAATGTTCACATCATCGGATGCGATTAACCGTCATCATAATGACAAGGAAGCACATCATGAAGTTTTCATCTGAAAGCGCGATTTCGTTCATTTTTCTTTTAACCGGCCTGATCCTGACAGGATTGGGTATCTGGCAAATACTGACGCCGTGAGGTGACGCTATGCGTAAATTCACGCTTGATCGGATTTTTATTCAGGTGGTAGCTATCGCAGTCGTTTTTATCCTGCTTACCATCGTCATTCGCTAATCTCATCGGGCCAGACCGCCACAAGGTTTGGCCCGCGCCTCATCACTCCGCAATCTTTCCCCCAAAATCCGGCTTTCATAATCTCGCTCAACTTCTCTTTGCCGTTTATGCATTACCGTCTGATTGCTGAAAATGACAGCCTTAATGCAGTTTTTTTTTGTTCAATTGAGAGCATTTCTCTCAACGTCTGGGGAAAAATTATGAATCTATGCCACAATTTTTTAATTGGTGGGTTAGCAGCAATGATGACAATGGGGAGCGCGATGGCGACAGAGCATAACGATCTGACGGGTTATCGTGAGGGTGCAAAGGTTATTCAGGTCAAACCAACACGCAATCAGATAGATGCCATTAGTGGCATCGTTTATTCACAAATCACGACGGCACGAGAGACCAGGCCGCTCCATATGTCGCTGTTAGTGCCCCGCACCGACGCGCCTAAACCCGCCATCATTTATTTTCCCGGTGGCGGTTTTACCAGTGCCAATCACGATAAGTACATCCAGATGCGTATGGCGCTGGCAGAGGCTGGCTTTGTTGTGGCCGCTGCGGAATATCGCGTTGTACCGGATACCTTCCCGGCTCCGGTAAATGATGGTAAAGCGGCAGTGCGCTATTTGCGACAACATGCCGAGACATACGGCATTGATCCCGCGCGCATTGGTGTACTCGGCGATTCGGCTGGGGGATGGCTTGTGCAAATGCTCGGCACCACACAGGGGGAAACGGCGTTTGATCGCGGTGATTTCACCGATAAATCCTCAGATGTGCAGGCAGTGGCAACGCTATATGGCATATCCGACCTCCTTAACATTGGCGAAGGTTATGCCAATGAAATTCAAAAAGTTCATCAGTCACCTGCGGTAACCGAGGCATTGCTGGTGCACGGTCCAGCCTTTCGTGAGTTTGCTGGCGCAAGCATCATGGACGACACGGCAAAAGCACGGCATGCCAGCCCTATGGGACATTTACGTAACAGCAAGCCGCCTTTCCTGATTATGCACGGTGATAAAGATTCTCTGGTATCGCCCCATCAAAGTGCGCAGCTGTTTGATGCCCTCAGGAAAGCCGGTGAGAAAGTGGACTACGTTGTGGTAAAAGGGGCAGAGCATGCCGACCTCACCTGGTACCAGCCGGAAGTGATCCAGGAAGTCGTAAGCTGGTTTACGCGCGAACTCAAACCAGATACGGGCGTCGTTGCCGACCAATCTGGCCGTCCAAACGATAACCTGTAATCGCCAGGCAAGCCACTGCCCGTGGCTTGCCTCACTGAAGATTAATGCGCAACGGCAGCGGCTACCGCGCCTTTCGCCCCTTTATCAAGCAGAAGCTGATAGGCACGGGTTACCTGCTCCACAAAGTACGCATTATTTGCCAGCTCCTCACCAAAAATGGCATCGACACCTAATAATGCTTTCACCCTCGCCTCGCCATCAGCACTGGATCCCACAGCAGCGTTCAAAGTGGGTAATAACGGGTCGATCACTTCAATCGGATTTCCCTGCTCGTCTACGCCTGAGACATAGCGCATCCAACCGGCAATGCCCAGGGCGAGCAGGTCAAAATCACTTTCGTATCTGAGATGCCAACGAACCGAGTCCAGCCAGCGCTGAGGAAGTTTCTGGCTGCCATCCATGGCTATCTGCCAGGCACGGTGCTTTAACGCATGGTTTTCAAAGCGCGCGATCAGCAGGTCAGCATAACGCGTCAGATCCACGCCCTTAACTTGCAATGTCGGTGCCTGCTCCTGCAGCATCAACGTTCGTGCTGCCCGACTGAAATCGGGATCCTCCATGCAGTCACAAATATGTTCATAGCCCGCCAGATAACCAAGATAGGCCAGAAATGAGTGACTGCCGTTTAACATGCGCAACTTCATTTCTTCGTACGGGACAACATCGTTAACGAGTTCTGCGCCGGCCTTTTCCCACTCAGGACGTCCGGCTACGAAGTTATCCTCTATCACCCATTGCCTGAAGGGTTCACAGGCCACCGCCAGAGCATCCTGCACCCCTGTTACCTGCGCAATTTTATTCAGGCTTTCCTGGGTGACGGCGGGTACGATACGATCCACCATGGTAGAGGGAAAGGTGACGTGCTGTTCGATCCAGCTTGCCAGTTCGCGATCGCATTGCCGCGCATAGGCGCAAACGACCCCGGCAATCACCCTGCCATTTTCAGGAATGTTATCGCAGGACATGACGCTGAAGGCGGCTAACCCCGCCGCTCTGCGGCGGGCCAGCGCTTCAACGATGATGCCTGGGGCGGAATGGGGCTGATGGGGCTGTGCTAAGTCAGCTACGATGAGGGGATGGTCACGCATCAGTTCGCCTGTCGCGGGCGCGTGGCAGTAGCCCTTTTCGGTAATCGTTAACGACACAATGGCAACCTGCGGCTGGCATAGCGCCTCCAGCACGGCTTCAGTGCCATCAACCTGCGCATGAAGCGCCTGCCTGACGACGCCAACCACCCTGCCTGACCACGCACTGGCGGACATTTCTGCCACGGTATAGAGAAAATCCTGACGCTTGAGATCGGCAATCTGTTGCTCACCGCCGATAAGATTGACTTCAATATAACCCCAGTTGCTGCTGTGTTCAGCAGCAAGAACGTCTGCATAGACAGCCTGATGGGCACGGTGAAACGCACCAAATCCGAGATGAACGATTCTCGGAACCAGATTATGGCGATCCCACTGTGGAACGGTGGCGTTAGCACTGAGTAATTTATTTGGCATTGTAATCTCACTGTTAATTAAAGTTATTATTTGGTTATTTCCGGCATGATTCGCTGTGTCCTTGCGTGACATAACAGCATTGATGAAAAAAGGGTAATTAAAATTAAATGACCGCCGCGACAAAATGATCAATTAGTGGATTGCAGATTGTGCGTTGAACAATTTTTTCGTCAAAACCAAGATTATCGCTATGAAAATATGCAAGTCCACTACCATACCAGAAGCAACACCTGAATTGTGACATGTGCTGGGATGAGATAGCGAAATAAATAACACGCATTTAAGGAATACACCTCACAAGCCTGTTTCCATGAGGTTAAATTGGTGGTTTTTATGTTATTAATATTTTAAGACATAAGTAATCAGAGACAGCACCGTCTCTGGCGAAAAATTCTTATATCCGGAAAAAGGCGTAATGCCTGACAGGGCGTTATGTAAAATAAATTCAAATTTATTCAAAACGTGTGATGCAGGAAAATGAACCCTTCATAACTAGCTCCATTATGACAACACTGTTTCATCGTCGGTCCGATCAAGTTTGAGTTAGTTATTTCTTACGCGATTCGCGATGGCTTTCATTGTGACAATTTAATGACATAGATGTACATCAAGTATTTATAATTTAATGCTTACCATGAGGGAAACAGAGCATCAGGTAGCACTGATTCCTCATTTTTCCGGCGGATTACCACGCATAATTCCAGCTGTGTTCATGACATCCATGAACCAAGGAGGAAATTATGTGGAAATTGAACTCTGTGATTGATATGCAAGGAACAAACCCTTACCTCATTCTTGTCAATAACCTTGGTGATACCCGACTGTTACCCTGTAAGAATATTAATCCTGCCTTCTTGAGAACCCTGAATTTTTCTGATCTTGAAACCAGTCTGTTAACTGAACGAGTAAAAATCAATAATAAATCAGCAAAATAAATACCACTGTCCCGATCTCTCCTGGCCCTCTGACTGGTTTTAATGAGGGCCGCTCTTGTTAAAACCCCAATTCACATTGCTCAGACCTTATCTCAGGATGTTGCCATGAAGAGATGCATGTTTGCCTTCAGGTAAGATTCCGCGCAACGCGACTGCAGCAGCAGGGTATTACCCTTTAGCCTGCTGCCTGTCATCACACCTTGAATAACAGGTCGTTATACGCTTTGTCGATCGGGGCTTACTGAGCCCCGACACTGAGCTTCAGCCAGCTTGTCCGTGGGGGCATCGCGGCTGAAGCCTGAGAAGTGTTGAAGACGTGAGTCGCTCAGCCCCCGGCAAGGGACACTGGGCTAATCAGGCAGCACGAGAGCACAGGATGGTGATGGTGATAAGGTGCACACATCGCGCTCGCTTCACTTTAGCTAAACGAAGGCAGCAGCCGGAATACATCAAGTACCACCGTCAGGTAAACGAATCCCCCCACCACGATAACCAGATTAAGGATCATGTTATTACAGGGTGCGGTATAGACTGCAGTGGGAAAACGCTTGCGGGCCGCTTTCACAAGAAAAGGCGGCAGAATAACGCTCCAGATCGTAAAGGCCAGACCGGCATAGCCAATTGCATAGACAAAGCCACCGGGCAGGATGAAACAAACGACAGCGGGTGGCAAATACGTTACCAGGGCCGTCTTAAACCGGCCAGAACGGTCGTCTGAAAAATGAAACAGATCGGCAATATAATCGAAAAGCCCCAGCGTCGCGGCTAGCAATGAACTGGCTACCGCAAAATTACCAAAGAAAGTGAGGATCAGATCCATAGACGTGCTGGTAAATAAGCCCCCTATTGCCTCGACAAATACATCAATATTCCCCCCTTTGGCGATAATGGGCGAAAAATCGGCGCGGCTGATATTGCCCATGGTGACGACCAACCAGAATATGTAAAGCAGCAGAGCGAAAGCCGTGCCAATAAAAATCGACCGGGTGATATTCTCAACCCCCTGAGTGCCATACAGCTTCACCAGACTGGGCACGTTGCCGTGGAAACCGTAAGAGATGATGCAGAAAGGTAGCGTCATTAAAATATAAGGCAGATATTACGTGTCAGGCAGCGCCCAGGCGGCACTGTCAATAAGTTTAGCGCCTTCGACATGCCATATCAGGCCAGAGAAGGTAGCAAAAAAGGCAACAAACTTCCCGATAATTAACACCGTTGTAATACGGCCAACCAAAAGCGAGCTGTACCATGCGATGCCACCGACCAACACGCTTACGATGATCACAGATAAGCGGGCTGGAAGATAAAATCCGCTGTATTTTTCTACCGTCTGAGAGATGACAGCAGAAGAGCCAGAAATATAAGCATAAGTTAAAATATACAAGACAAAGCCAAATGCGATACCCACCACAACATTCCATTTATGACCTAATAAATCCTTTGTGAAGGTGTTAAAACTCGCACCACCGCCATAATGGAGATTGACTTCAACCAGCATCAGTCCGGTTAACAGCATCATTATGGCAATGAGCGTTAAAATAATTGATGCGCCTGGGAACCATATGCCAGCCATAGCAATCGGCAGTGAGAACATTCCGCCACCTATGACGGTGGCAATGATAAGCATCGTTCCACTCATTAAACCGGGTGTTGTTTTCTTAATAACCATGAGAAATTCTCCTGTTGACTCTTTATTATCATTTTGGCGTCATTCTGAATCCGCTGGATAATAACGGTTCTACTGCAGACCTGCCATGGCGGCAGGTCTGAAATAAAGGAAGGGTGATAGGAGAGAAACAGGGCCCCTGCGGGGCCAGGGTTGTATTAAATAAAGTCAAAACGCGCAGTAAAGAAGCGAAGTTGTTTAGGTTCATAAACAAACGTCAGACCACGAATATCTTCTTTATGCTGGTACAGTTTAATGATGCCATCGGCAACAACATCCATGTGCGCGTAAGTGTAAACACGGCGTGGAATAGTGAGACGTACCGTCTCCAGTTTGGGGCGATGGTTCTCCCCCGTTTCCTTGCTGCGACCGGCGGAAACAATTCCACGTTCCATACTTCGCACGCCGGTTTCCATATAGATGCTGGCTGCCAGGCTCTGCGCAGGGAACTGATCCTGCGTCAGGTGTGGACAGAAACGACGAGCATCAAGAAATACCGCATGTCCGCCCGTCGGTTCAACAATGGGTACGCCGGCTTCACGGAGTTTATCGCCCAGATAGCGCACCTGTTTGACCCGATGTTCAATATATTCATACTGCATGGCTTCACGTAGCCCAATAGCCATCGCTTCCATATCCCGACCGGCCAGCCCGCCGTATGACGGCATACCTTCATAAACGACAACCAACTCTTTTGCCGCTGAGAACATCTCCTCATCGTTCATACACAAGAAGCCGCCGATATTCACCAGACAATCTTTTTTACCGCTCATGGTGCACCCATCGGCATAGCTGAACATTTCATGCACGATATCTTTGATACTGACGTTCTCGTAGCCCGCCTCCTGCTCTTTGATAAAATAGGCATTTTCAACGCAACGGGTAGCATCGTAATAGATCTTAATGCCATACGTGCTGGCCATTTCATGTACGGCACGCATATTCGCCATTGAAACGGGCTGCCCACCCGCCAGATTCACGGTGACCGCAAGGCAGATATAGGCGATGTTCTCGGCGCCTTTTTCTTTAATGAGCGTCGCTAATTTATTCAGGTCAATATTACCTTTAAAGGGGAGATTCAGGCTGGCGTCATGTGCTTCATCGCGGACAATATCCACAAAGGTTGCGCCATTTTTTTCCTGATGGAAGCGGGTTGTTGTAAAGTACATATTTCCTGCGACATATTGACCGGGCTTAATGGCCAGCTGCGAGAGCAGGTTTTCCGCCCCGCGTCCCTGGTGGGTTGGAACGATGTGTTTGAAACCAAACAACTCTTTCACCGTTTTTTCGAGATGGTAGAAGTTTTCACTGCCTGCGTAGGCTTCATCACCAATCATCATCCCTGCCCACTGCTTGTCACTCATGGCATTTGTACCGCTGTCTGTCAGCAGATCGATGTAGATATCCTTTGAATTCAGTAAAAACGTGTTATAGCCCGCTTCTTGCATTTTTTTAACACGCTCATCGCGTGAGATCATTGATACGGTTTCAACACTTTTAATGCGGAAAGGCTCGGCAGGATAGTTCATGTTTATTTCTCCAGTTATCCATTTTCATACGCAGAAAAATGCGCGTCGAATAAGTCTGGTGCATAGATGAAATGCACAGGAAGATATAACAATAACCTCAGAATTGAGGTGGAAATAATACGACACCATCATGCGGGATTTATCATGCGATGAAAATAGCCGCGTCACTATGCGCGCCTTTCTGACAATGTATAAAACGTAAAAATGATTAAACATCAAAAAAGATCGGCCATGTATGCTGAATATTCATAGCGTTAGCGTAACGGCCGTCGGTCATACAGAAACAGAAAAGTCGGTTAAGGTTGATAACAATGAAAACTTATCTTTCCATTTTCTTTATAGGTAATAAATGTGACATTTTTAACCAGATAATATGAGGCAGCGATCACCTAAAAAATGAATAATCACAGCGGTTGCTTAAAATCCGTAAACTTCAATGTACATCTCCGAGTTATTAACTGAGCGGCGAATGTTAATGACGTTGAAATAAGAAAGTCGCTACAGCACTGAGACAATCCATTCATATTATCCCACTGAGGCAGGTCGCTGCCGATCAAAACTTAAATAAAGAGAACTTATGTAATAGAGCATGACTATCTGCTCGTAGTCATTTGCAAGCGAAGTGGAGGTAACGTGTTGAGGTGGATGGGTTGTGGACAGCGATGACGCTTCAGCCCGGTGGAGAAAAGGCGATGTCTTGCCATCGCCTGAGTGACCAGAAAGCATTAGCTTTCGATAAATTATTACTCCCGGGTAATCTTCATGGCCATATCAATTGATATCGCCATACTCTCCGGATTAGCCTTACCTGTCCAGGCGATGTTAAATGCCGTACCGTGATCGGCTGAAGTACGCAGGAAAGGCAATCCTGCCGTGATGTTCACCCCGTCGTAAAAGCCAAGCAGCTTAAGCGGAATATGCCCCTGATCGTGATACATGGCGACAACAATGTCGTACATGTCTTCGTTACACTGCATGAAAACGGTGTCCGGTGGACAGGGGCCGTACACATCCATGCCCTGCGCTTTCATCGCTTCGACAGCGGGCGTCAGAATACGGATCTCTTCATCGCCAAACAGACCATTTTCACCCGCATGTGGGTTTACTCCTGCCACCGCAATACGCGGTTGGGTGAAACCGACCCGGCGTAAAAAGGTATCGGCAATCCTGACCACCGTTTCCACCCGCGCCTGACTCAGCGTATCCAGAAACTTGCGCAGGGAAATATGTGTGGTGACATGAATGACTTTCAGTTTATCGGTGTAGAGCACCATCGAATAATCTTTGGTGTCCGTTAGCTTCGCGAGTAATTCGGTATGGCCCGGATAATGATGCCCTGCCAGATGCAGCGCTTCTTTATTCAGCGGCGCAGTCGCAATCGCCTTTACCTCACCACGCAGCGCCATTTCTGTCGCGCGCTTGATGCAACGGTAGGCCACGTCACCGGCTTCTGGCTGAACCACACCACATTGCAACGCTTCGGGATGCGCCACCTTCTCATCAATAATATGAAGGATGCCGGGCGTGAACCGTGCCTCAGAAACCTGGTCGATCACCCGGAGTTCAACCTGAGGTGTGATGTTCATGGCCAGTATGCGGCGGAAAGTCTCAGCGCAGCCGATAACAACCGCGGGTGAACCATTCAATGCACCTTCGGCTAACGCTTTAATAATGATTTCAGGACCGATCCCGGCAGGATCTCCCATTGTTATAGCAACAGTATTCGTCACCTGTTTTCTCCTCAACGAAGCTCAATATTTCTGAAAGGGTGGTTTCATCTCCGAAAACACCGACTTTAATCAATACAGTCAGACTCCGGCCGCGACCGGGAAAGTATCTGTATGGCGCACAATCACCCGCCCGGCCCTCAATTCTGAATCCCGTCGCGCACGATGCCGTCGCAATCTCCGCACCTGAGTAATACCGCATTTGACGGTGCGCTGCGCATCACCAACGGAACACGCACCAGGCAGCAAATCGCGTGCTGCTCACTGACGGCTTCAGCTAAAGGCGCGTTTACACACAGCGACCAGGTGTGCAAATCATCCGCTCGATCATTTGATTATATTCAATCACAATCGATTATATGTGAGCAAGATCAATTTAATAAAGCGCTATTTTATTTATAAATTTAGTCGCTGAGTGATTGCGCTACAGCAGCATGATGAATTTCAGTCATAAACGGGGAGAAGAATGTGGCCATAATTAACAGCACGATATTAAGCGGTTCTCATGCGATAAACGCACTGGCGCCCGTCGTGGCGGGCAGAAAACGACTGCTGGTTTTAACAGATAAAAACATTGTGAATTTGCCGGCAACAGCGCAGATCCTCACACTACTGGGGCAGGATGCTCGTCAGGTAGAGCTCATTGACGATGTTCCGGCAGAGCCGACGCATACTGACGTTGAAACAGTGCTGACGCGCACGGCAGGTAAGGCCTATGATTTGGTCGTGGGTGTTGGTGGCGGAAGCGTGTTGGATGTGGCGAAGCTCCTCTCGGTTTTATGCCATGCGTCCCGTCCTTCGCTCAAGGCTCTGCTGGACGGTCAGAAAATTGAAGCGCGCTTGCCGTCGCTGCTCATTCCTTCTACCGCGGGCACAGGATCGGAATCGACCCCAAATGCCATTCTGGCCATTCCCGAGCAAAATACCAAAGTCGGTATTATTTCGCCTGTCATGCTGCCAGATTATGTTGCCCTGATACCTGAGCTGACAACCAGCATGCCCGCGCATATCGCCTCCTCAACGGGAATTGATGCGCTGTGCCATTTACTTGAGTGCTACACCGCGACGATTTCGAATCCTGTCGGTGACAATGTTGCACTCATGGGGTTGTATAAATTATTCCGTCATCTGGAAACCTCCGTTAATGAACCGCATAACCTGACAGCCAAGCTGGAAATGCTGTGGGCCTCTTATTATGGCGGTGCAGCCATTGCCCATGCCGGTACCCATCTTGTTCATGCCCTGTCCTATCCCTTAGGCGGTACCTGGCATCTGCCTCACGGTGTCGCTAACGCCATTCTGCTGGCGCCCTGCATGAAAGTAGTGCGGCCCTTTGCGGTGGAGAAATTTGCCAACGTCTGGGATCTGATCCCGGAAGCCGATACCACGCTGAGTCAGGAAGAGAAATCACATGCGCTGGTTGACTATCTGGCCAAATTAGTCAAACGCCTCAACCTGCCTGATAACCTGGAAGCCCTGGGTGTGCCATCCGATGATATCGATTCCCTCAGTGAAGCGGCTCTGAACGTGAAGCGATTGATGAACAATTCGCCTTGCGTAGTCAGCCATCAGGATGTGGCTGCAATTTACCGGACACTTTTCCCCAGGATTTAATTTAAAAAAGGAGTGGGTAATGCGTAAGAAAATTGAAGGTGTGTTAACAGCTATTGTTACCCCTTTTGATAAAGAAGGCGGACTTAACCTTGATGAACTTAAGCGTCAGGTTATTCGCCAACTTAATGCGGGCAACGGTATTTTCTGTGGCGGCACTAACGGTGAGTTTTTTGTCCTTAATGAGAAAGAGAAACTCACTGTTACTGAAACCTGTGTTAATGAAGTATCGGGGCGCGGAAACGTTGTGGCGCATATTGGTGAGATTTCCACCCGCGAAACCATTCGGCTGGGCAAACAAATCGAAAAACTGGGCGTGGACGCAGTTTCGGTGATTACGCCTTATTTTGTGCCGCTTAATCAGCGCGAACTTATTCATCATTACACGGCCATTGCGGATGCCCTTTCCGTTCCGGTGTTTTTATATAACATTCCGGCCAGGACGGGTAATACGATCGAGCCACAAACGGCCCGCACACTTGCTGAACACCCGAATATTATTGGCGTGAAAGACAGCGCGGGAAGCTATGAAAGCCTGAAAGGTTATCTGGATGCCGTTAAAGACAGTAAAGACTTCGATGTGCTGAACGGTCCGGACTCACTGATTCACCAGGGCTATGTCGAGGGATGCTCAGCCTGTATTTCAGGCCTGGCTAACGTCGCGCCGCGTCAAATCAATGCTATCTGGTCTCGCTTCCATGCCGGAGATCGTGAAGGATCGCGGCTGGCGCAAGAGCAGGTCACGGGCTTACGCACAGACCTTTATAAAGTGGCATTTTCACCCGCAGCAGTTAAAAAAGCGTTGCAGATTTTAGGTTATAACGTGGGCGAAAGCCGTTATGCCGTTCACTTTGATACCGCACAGGAAGATGAAATCCGCAGAATCATCAACCTGTACCTGAAATGATAATAAGAAGTAATAAAACGTAAAGACAGGGAGTCGCTGTGCTCCCCGAATTTATCTTGTTATATCTGAGGCTATAATGAAAACTTTCAACGCTCAGGACACCCTGATAATTATTGGCATCGTGGTGGCTTATATTTTATTTACCACCTGGCTAACGTTTCGCTTACGCAGTAAAAACTCTGGCGATTTTATGGAAGGCTCACGCGCCATGCCCGCCTTTATTGTTGGTATTCTGCTGATGTCAGAATATATAGGGGCAAAGTCGACCATCGGCACCGCGCAGGCCGCTTTTGAAGGCGGTATTGCCGCGTCATGGTCTGTTATTGGTGCGGCAATCGGTTTTCCGTTATTTGGTATGATTCTGGTTAAACGTATTTATAACACCGGCAAAATTACCATTTCGGGCGCCATCGCTGAAAAATACGGTAGCAGTACCAAGAATATCATTTCACTGATTATGATTTATGCCCTGCTGCTGGTAAACGTGGGTAATTATGTGAGTGGTGCCGCAGCTATCGCGACGGTCTTACACGTTACCCTGCCCATTGCTGCGTTTATCACCGCTATCGTCAGTACCTTCTACTTTGCGTTTGGTGGTTTAAAGGGAATTGCCTGGGTCACCATGCTGCACAGCGCGCTGAAGTATTTTGGTATTCTGGCTATTTTGTGGTTTGCACTGTCGCAAACGGGCGGCTTCAAACCCATGATCGACGAAATGCCCGCCTATTACTGGACCTGGGATGGTAATATCGGCGTATCAACCATCGTTGCCTGGCTCATCGGTACTATTGGTTCGATTTTCTGCACACAGTTTGTTATTCAGGCTATCTCCTCAACTAAAGACGTGAAATCTGCCCAGCGCTCCACGTGGATTGCTTTCCTGTTCTGTATGCCGATTGCGCTGGCGATTGCGGTGATCGGTGTGGCCGCAAAGTACCTGCATCCAGAAATTAACAGCCTGTACGCCATGCCGGTGTTTTTGCAGGACATGAACCCCTGGCTGGCTGGTCTGGTAACGACCTCGCTGGTGGCCTCCATCTTTGTCAGCGTCAGTACCGTCGCTCTGGCGATCGCCTCACTGGTAGTGAAAGATTTCTATGTGCCTTATTTCAAACCGACGCCCGATCAGGAATTTAAAACAACGCGCTGGTTATCACTGTTGATTGGTTTCCTGCCGTTGATTTTTGTTCTGTTCGTGCCTGAAGTCTTAAAACTCTCTTTCTTTACACGTGCTATTCGTCTGTCTATTACCGTTGTTGCGGTGATTGCCTTCTACGCGCCGTTCTACAGAAGTACGCGTGGGGCAAATGCGGGCCTGGTGGGCGCCTGTGTGGTGACTTCCATCTGGTACCTGTTAGGCGATCCTTTTGGTATCAACAACATGTATATCGCGCTACTGACACCGGCATTGATTATGGCTATTGACCATATGATCCCAAGTAAAGCCCGGACCCAGGCCGCTGAAGAGGCAAAAAATGCAGCAAGCAAAGGAGAATAAAATGACCGTAACCGTAATTCGTGATGGCCATCTGAAGCCATGGGAAAAAGATGGTCGAGTAATGACGGCAATGTTGCCTTCGTCATGCCCGCAAAACCACGCCGCCAATATTTTGCCACTGCAGGATGGTTCCCTGCTCTGCGTCTGGTTTGGCGGAACACAGGAAGGGATTGCCGATATCTCCGTCTGGTGCTCTCGCTTGCCGGCAGGCGCTGACACCTGGAGCGAAGCCGTCAAACTGTCTGACGATCCCACGCGGTCTGAGCAAAACCCTGTGCTGTTTCTCGCGCCCAATAATGTTCTCTGGCTATTGTGGACGGCGCAGATCTCCGGCAATCAGGATACGGCGATTGTCCGATACCGCCAGTCCAGCGATCTTGGCCAAACCTGGGGCCCGATCGATACGCTGTTAGATAAGCCAGGCACCTTTATCCGTCAGCCCATTACCGTTCTGGATAACGGTAACTGGTTACTGCCCGTGTTCTACTGCCGTACCCAGCCAGGTGAAAAATGGGTAGGTAATGATGATATCAGCGCGGTGAAAATTTCGTCTGATCAGGGCAAAAGCTGGCGAGATGTGGTCGTGCCAGACAGCCTGGGGTGTGTACACATGAATATCACCGCCTTGCAGGATGGTTCGCTGGTTGCCCTTTACCGCAGCCGCTGGGCGGATCATATCTATCTGAGCCGCTCCACCGATGGCGGAGAAACCTGGTCATCGCCCGAGGCCACTGTTTTACCTAACAACAACTCTTCTATTCAGGTGACGACGCTGCACAGCGGCGAGCTGGCGCTGGTATTTAACAATATGAGTGCGGCCGGGGCCACAGAACGTCGTGCCTCTCTATATGATGAGATCGATGACGGTGATGGCAGAAAAGAGCCGGAAACGACAGGACGTACCGCATTCTGGGGGGCACCGCGCGCGCCCATGACCGTGGCTATTTCAGCGGATGGGGGCAAGACCTGGCCATGGCAGAAAAACCTCGATGAAGGCGATGGATACTGTATGACCAATAACTCTCAGGAAAAACGCAACCGTGAATTTTCCTATCCCAGCATCAAGCAGGATGCTGGGGGGACTTTGCATATCGCTTATACCTATTTTCGTCAGGCAATTAAATACGCGCGCGTCACGCCTGAGTGGGTGAAGGAGTAATCTGATGATTGTTGGAAACCTGAACAACCTGGCCCTGGCAGGATTACCTGAACCCTTACTGGCCCTGCTCCGTTTACCCTCATGCACGTTTGAGGCACTGGCAGCAAAAGATATCGGTAAATGGCAGCCAGAAAATGTTGCGTGGTTTTGTAATATTCAGCAGGCCACTACCGAAGATGCCGCGTTACGGCACACCGAATATCACCATCTTTGGGCGGATATTCAGGTGATGCTGGAAGGCGAAGAGATTATCAACGCCGGTACGCAGTCCGTCGCGAAGACGGATGATGAAGAGAAGAAACCCGATCTGTTCATCACCCGCCCCCGCGAATGGCCCGTGAGCATAACGCTACGCAAAGGGGACTTTGCGGTATTTCTGCCCGGTGAGCCTCATCAGGCGCTGTGCGCGGTCAACGAACCGATGACGGTCCGCAAAGCGGTGTTTAAAGTGCCAAAATCTATGTTAGGAGACTGAGATGCGTCACGCTATCGTCACGGGATACAGTTCCGGTATCGGCCAGGCCATCACCCATCATCTGCTGAATAACGGCTGGAAAGTGACGGGACTTAGCAGAAACCAGGGAGAGATGGCCTCACCGAACCTTAACTGGGTTGCCGTGGATTTAACGGATGCGGAACAGCTTAAGTCGGTTATCAGCACACTCGGTACCCCGGATGCGTTGATACATGCAGCAGGGATGATGGTGGCCGCCCCGTTAGGCGAACTTGATAGCGCTGCCGGCGCGCGCCTGTGGTCGTTGCACGTTCAGGCGGCGGAAGTCCTGGTGAACCACTTTGTGCCGATGATGCAGCCTGGCAGCAGGATTGTCATTATAGGTAGCCGCACGTCGCGAGGTGCCGCCAACCGCTCGCAGTACGCTGCAACCAAAGCGGCGCTGGTTGGCATGGTTCGCTCGTGGGGAATGGAGCTGGCACCGCGTAACATCACTGTTAACGTTGTTGCGCCTGGTGCGACCGAAACCCCCATGCTCACCCGACCTGAACGTACGTCGTCGGCCCCTATGGTTCCGCCGATTGGCCGGCTCATTCAACCAGAAGAAGTCGCCTCGCTAGTGGGTTATCTACTCAGCGAACCCGCCGCAGCCATTACGGGCCAGGAACTGGTTATCTGCGGCGGCGCCTCGCTGAAAGCGTAATGAGAGTTGCATACAAACGTAAACCAGCCTTCACCGGCTGGTTTTTTTGGCGCCATGACCCTACACAGTATTCCAGATGCCAAATGCGCACCCTGAATCAGGTTTTCTGCCCCGTTCACGCGATCTGCAAAGGACTGGCTCCAGCGAGTGTTTAACCCGAAACTGTACCGGTAGGCATTCTCACGCTAGAACTCCTCAGGTTCGCCGGGAAGCGGGTCGGTCAGCTCCATCCCTTTCACCCCCGCATAGGTAATCACCAACTCGGCAGGCGTGTTCAGCGTAAAGCCGCGATGTGCGCTGTTCACCGTTTCATTTAACGCTTCGCCAGCCTGAAAGGTTTGCTGCTCACTCGTTTCTTTATCCTCAACTACAAGCGTACCTGACAGGATAAAACACGCATTCGGCATGGGATGCGTATGCCAGGGTAACGAAGAATTAGCCGGAATGGTCAGGCGCATCACGGTCAGTTCGGGTTCACCCTGCGGATAAGCGTCAATGTGTTGACCGTTCCATGCTTCACTACTTTTTAACACCTGTACGGCAACGATTTTTTTCTCTGATGATTTATCTGAATGATTCCCTGACATGGTTTCTCCTGACTCGCGTCGGCAATACTGAAATGAATAACGTGTTTAAACGTAGCCTATGATCGTGTTCGACGACGTCAATTACCCTGCCAGCGGTTAAAAACGCCAGGATAGCGCCTGATGACCATGCGGTGAATTTTTAGACAAATCATGCAGTAATGGTTATATCTTATATCGCCGCGTCAGTACGCAAGGCGGATAAATTGTATTAGGCTTTTGACATCTTTTACTGATGGGAATCGCTACTAATGAAAGGTTTATTTACGGCGCTAATCGCCAGTTCCGTATTACTGTTGTCCGCCTGCTCACCTGATAACGATCATAAAGTTAAAGTGGCGATCAACACCGGTCCCGACGAAGCTATCTGGCAGGAAGTTCAGAAAATTGCCAAAGACAAGTATCAGCTGGATGTTGAAGTGCTTAACTTCAACGATTACGTACTGCCAAACGAAGCGCTGAACAATAAAGAAGTTGATGCCAACGCCTTTCAGAGCCTCCCCTATTTGGAAGAACAGTCTAAAGAGCGTGGCTACAAATTTGCGGTTGTCGGTAAAACCTTTGTTTTCCCTATCGCTGCCTATTCTCACAAGATTAAAAACATCAGCGAACTCAAAGATGGCGATACGATTACCCTTTCTAATGAGGCCACAACGCTGGGCCGCAGTCTGTTACTGTTGCAGGCTCAGGGCTTAATTAAGCTCAAAGACGGCGTGGGCTATTTGCCGACCTCGCTGGATATCATCGAAAACCCTAAGCATCTGAAGCTGGTTGAGGTGGATACGCCGCAGTTAACCCGTACTCTTGACGATCCAAATGTCACGCTTTCAATCATAAATACCAACTTCTCTGCCCAGGCTGGCCTGTCGGCGCGTCGCAATGGGTTGTTTATGGAAAGCGCCTCATCGCCTTACGTCAATGCCTTGGTATCACGTCAGGACAACAAAGACAGCGATAAAATCCAAAAGCTGAAGTCTGCGTTACAGTCTCCGGAAGTCGCGGCCAAAGCAGAAGAAGTCTACAAAGGTGATGCGATCAAAGGCTGGTAAAGGCTGGCTGAAACAGGCCGCATCGTCAGCGGCCTGTTTCACGCTAAAAGTGAGGCTAAGCCGCCGCACCTTTGAGTTGAGCAGACAGATGTCCGGCCCACAGGCTGGCAATCCATCTGACACCATTGGCGGTAAAGCGAGCCTGCGAGAAAGCATGCTGATTGTCCGCCGTACCTGAATGCAGTGTAAAGTAACCCGTCTGCAGATGGTAATGCTGGGGCCTCAAGGCTCCCTTGTCACGGAACATAATATTGCGCTCCAGCAGGAACTGGCGAAAATCTGGCTCTTTGGCTTTCAGCATTTTGCACAACTGGCGGAAACCCAGAGACGTTTCAACGTTGACAAAGTGGTCAAAAAAAGCGGCTTTTGGTGCCGATTCGGCCAGTTGTTTCTCTGCTGCGCGTCGCTGTTCAAACTGTTCAGCCCAGGCACGAGCGGCTTCAGCAGGATTCGTAAAATCAGGCAGATGAACACGCTCTTCAAGGGCCTGCCAGCGATCGAGCGCATCGGCCGTAAAACCCGGCGAAAGTCGGGCGACAGCCAGCAGAGAGTCGCGTTTATTCAGGCAGAACTCCTCACGCGTCTGGCCTTCGCGCTCATAGAGATTGACTGAAAGTGGCTGAGAAAGGCGCTGCGCCGTTTCAAGACTTTTAATTAAGCGTTTAACTTCGCCGTGCGTATTGCCGGTCATTTGGGCAACTTCACGGCTTGTCATCGTAATGGCATGATCCGTTGCTTTGAAGATTTCTGTCGATATCATCATGGGCTTTACCCCCTAATCATTCCAGACAACACCCAACGGGCAGTGGAATAATTATACAATTACCTGTTTAAATATCCAGTACTATTTTTAAGCTGATACATTAATGGAAAGCGTTACGCAAAAAGCGAGCATTGGCCAGACGGATAAAACACGACAGCGCTCTGGCGGATGATCCGCGCAAGATCGGTGCCGTCCGTAACGGTGGATGGCGGTAAAAGCGGATTAAAGATAAGCACGGATTATTGACATCAGTTTATAATGTCGGCCATAAGCAAGAGACGTCATCCGGCTCCGGCGCTCAGGTAGCCAGGTGATTCAAGAAGTGCTGAGCGAATTTACTGTGCTGCTCATCAGACAGCTTTATTTTTGATTCGGAAGAATGCGATCGTTTTGCGATTTCACGTGCACCGGATGTCACGTTTACTGGAGTAAGTTATGCAACCGTTAAGAGTCGCCTTTATCAAGGCAAACTGGCACAGCGACATTGTTTCTCAAACCCTGGCTGGCTTTAATCAGGAAATGGAAAACAGCGGCACGCCTTACGAAATTAAAACCTGGGACGTGCCTGGTGCCTTTGAGATGCCTTTACTGGCGCAGCGCCTGGCGCAGACAGGTCAGTTTGACGCCATTGTTTGTGCGGCCCTGGTCGTTGATGGTGGCATTTACCGCCACGACTTCGTGGCCCAGGCCGTGGTCAGTGGACTCATGCAGGCTCAGCTGGCTACCAATGTTCCCGTGTTTTCTGTTTCACTGACGCCGCATAATTTTCAGCCTGCCGACGAATTCGTGCGTTTTTATACCGAGCATTTTGTGAAAAAAGGTAAAGAAGCGGCTCGCGCCGTTTGTCAGGTTCACGCCATTTCGCTCTAAAACCTGCCCGTTTATGAATGTCATCAGCCGGCACTCCAATGCTCAAGTGCCGCTGAGTCTGCCAGCGTTTCAGGAGACCTTATGGAATCACCACGTCAGCCTTTACCCCCGTTTAACGATGTACAGGATGCGATAAAGAAAGTGCGCCTGGCAGAGGATGCCTGGAACAGCCGGGATCCCGAACGTGTTTCTCTGGCCTATTCTCCCGACAGCGCATGGCGAAATCGCGATAGGTTTATTACGGGCCGGGCCGAAATTGTGGCGTTTTTACGAGACAAATGGCAAAGGGAAGCAGAGTATCGGTTGATCAAAGAGTTGTGGAGTTTTCATTCAAATCGTATCGCCGTGCGCTTTGCCTATGAGTGGCATGACAGCCAGGCAAACTGGTTCCGTTCCTACGGCAATGAGAACTGGGAATTTGATGAGAATGGCTACATGGTGAAACGCCATGCCAGCATTAACGACGTGGCCATTACCGACAGTCAGCGACTGTTTCACTGGCCTCAGGGCCGCCGACCGGACGATCATCCCTCTCTCAGTGAACTGGGGCTATAGGCATTCATTAACAGGCGCTATGGGTGATCCAAATTGCCATCGTGCCTCATGTGTCATCAAAAGCACAACGGCTGTCGTCAAGGGCGAGATTAACGCCATAAAGCACTGAGGTCACGGGCACTACACGGCAGATCGACGTCAGCAGAGAGATAACCTGCTGCCGTCGTAACGCTATCTGAACGATCGCCAGGCAGTGAAATTCACGACCTGGCGTTAGCAGGACAGATTAGCCCTGTTCCTGCGTCTGTGCTGGCTGGGGTTCGCTCTGTTTAGGTTGTTCAACAAAGGTCGCCTTATTACGAGTCACGGTATAAGCCACTTTTTTAACGTCTTCAGGTGACGTTGTCACTTCAAGGGGATCAATAGTTACCCGCCCCAGGCCAAACAACGTGCGCACATAACCGCCGACTTCATGTTTACCCGCGGGAACATGAAGGATTTTGCTTTCACCATTGGGCAGTTCGCCTGCATCTTTACCATCTACCGTCAGATAAATATGTGAACCGTCATCCGCACGCGTAATCACGTGTGAAACATCGATCTGGGTCTGTCCGGTCGTAAAATCATCCGCTGCCGCAGCGGGGGGATTGGCGGCGGGATGCCGGGCGCATCCGGCTAATGTTGTGGCGACCGCAAGTGCGGTAAAAAGATTACGATAACGCATTATAGCTGTCTTACTCCCTGGCAAATGAACGCATTATTTTAGCCGTTTCACTGAACGATGGAAGCCCGGAAACGCTCGGTATGCTCTTAAAATTGTCAGGAAATGAGGGAAAAAGTAAGCAGCGTTATTTTTTCACAGAACGTCATGCAGGATCTCAGCCTACCTCATGCGAGGTGACAGAATACCGGGCAGTCTGGCGCCGTAGCGCCAGACATTTTTCCGGTTAGCTAAACACCATGCCACCGTCTACCAGTAACGACTGTCCGGTGATGTAATCAGAATCCGGGCCGGCAAGAAAGGCGACACAGGCTGCGACATCTTCGGGTTCTGATAACCGACCAAGCGTGATTCTTTTCGCAAACTCCTGAGTACCATAACCCACGGGTTTGCCTGCCGCTTCGGAAATCTGCCTGTCGATCTCCGCCCACATCGGTGTTTTAACAATACCAGGACAAAAGCCATTTACGGTGATCCCCGCCGGTGCCAGATCCCGTGCGGCAGTTTGTGTCAGGCCCCGAACAGCAAACTTGCTTGAGCTGTAAACTGCCAGCTCGGGATTGCCGACATGCCCGGCCTGAGAGCAGGCGTTAATAATTTTTCCGCCATGGCCTTCAGACGCGAATGCTTTTATCGCGGCCTGCATGCCCCAGATCACGCCTTTGACATTAACGTCGTAAACCTTGTTGATGACCTCTTCGGTGATTTCATCAATGGGCGTTGAGGGCGCGACACCTGCGTTATTCACAATGACGTTAAAATCACCCAATACGCTGCGCGCTTCTTCTACGGCATTAAATACCTGATCCCGTTTTGTTACATCCACCTTGATGGCCAACGCACGGCCGCCATCATTCTTAATCTTTTCCGCAACCTGCGACGCGGTTTCAATATTATAATCAGCCACGGCCACGGCAAATCCGTCTTTTGCCAGACGTAAGGCTATCGCCTCACCAATGCCCTGACCCGCACCTGTCACAAGCGCAACCCGCATTTTCATCATCGTTTCCTTATTCCGTTGAAATTAAAGTATCTGGCTGAGGTGAAGCTGCCCCATCAGCAAGTGGTTATCGGCGTAATCCACTGGCACTGCCACAACAGCAGGCCCCTGAACATCCATCGCTTTGCGCAGCGTGGGTTCCAGTTCGGAGGCACTGTTCACCGCGAATCCCGCCGCACCGAATGCTTCCGCATAGGCTTTAAAATCAATGGGCCCAAAGTTCACGCCTGAAACACGCTGATATTTTTTCTCTTCCTGCATCGCCACCATGTTGTAAGCATTATCGACCCAGACAATGTGCAAAATGTTGGCGTTGAGCCTGACGGCGGTTTCCAGCTCCATGCTTGACTGCAGGAAGCCGCCATCTCCTGAAACCGAGACGACTTTACGCTGTGGATCGACCAGCCAGGCACCAATCGCCCAAGGCAAGGCCACGCCCATGGTTTGCTGCCCGTTAGAAATCATGATTTGGCGTGCGCGGAAGCTGTAGAGATAGCGGGCAATCCAGATATGGAAGCTGCCCATATCAACGGTGAGGCTGACGTCGCTGTTGATAATGTCCTGCATCGCACGCACGATGCGCAGCGGATGAAGAGCAAACTGATTCAGGCTCGCGCCCTGTAATGCAAGTAACTGCCGCTGCTGCTGACGGTCCTCAAGGATACTGGCAGCCTCCTTGCTGAGCTGTAACGGCTGGCTGACCTTTTGTGCCAGTTTACGCAGCGTGGCGGCGATGTTGCCGACCAGCTCCGCATCTGGCAAATAGCGGTTGTCCGTTTCCGCTGGCACAACGTCAATGTGGATTAAGGTGGCATTCCCGCTGTTCCACATGGCAGGTTCATACTCAACCGGGCTGTAGCCGATGGTAATAATCAGGTCGGCCTGTTGCAGCAGCTTGTCGCCTGCCTGATTGTTGAAAAGTCCAACGCGACCGGCAAAACGGGAAAAGTGCTCCTGGCGAACGGCACCCGCAGCCTGATACGTGCTGGTTACCGGGATATGGCTGCGGTTTAACAGATCGTGAATGGCTTCGCTATTCTCAGGCTGGCTTGCCATCAGGCCCAGCAAGATCACGGGATTTTTTGCGTGGGCGATCTCACGGCTGACCGCATCAATCATCACATCCGGTGCCGCACCCAGCGTGATGCGGCCGTGATGGCTCAGCACCTTACCCGTGACCGGCTGATCAACGATATCCTGTGGCAGGCTGACAAACGCACCGCCGCCGCGACCGTGTTCAGCGTGACGAAACGCGTTTGATACACATTCCGCCAGTGCCGACGAGTCGGTGACTTCAACCGCATATTTTGTCACCGGGCGGAACATGGATACGGTATCAAGACTCTGGTGAACCTGCTTGGCGCTGTCGGAGCGTTTGACCGCGCCCCCAATAGCCACCACCGGGTCGCCCTCACTGGTTGCGGTAGCCATACCGGTCACCAGGTTTGAGCAGCCCGGGCCGGATGTGACCAGCGCCACGCCAGCGTTACCCGTCAGACGGCCTACTGCCGCGGCCATAAAGGCGGCATTCGCCTCATGCCGCACGGGAATCGTCTGAATGGAAGAATCGAGTAGGGAATCAAATACCTTATCAATTTTTGCGCCAGGGATGCCAAACACATGGCTGACGCCTTGCGCTTCAAGTTGCGCGACAACCAGGTCTGCACCGCAGTGCCAGAGCGTCGTATCAGAGAGAGTTTTCATATTTCAGGCCTCGTGATTAGCTTTCGACAGAACGGATGGCATCATCCAGATTTTCCGGCGTCAGGTTGGCATTAAGAAAGTCGGCGTTTTCTGGTAAATCGATCACCAGCTTGCTGATGGCACCAAAAGTCAGCGTGCCCTGCTCCAGCACATAATCCAGGATATGCCCACCGCCGGTTCTGTCGTCTGTGATGAAATGTTCGTGATATCCCGCGACGTTGATACCCTGCATGTACTGCGGCGTGCGGAAGCCAATAAGCTCGCCATGGCGGTGCGTGAATTCAAATATGGGCTGGTTTCCCAGAACTTCAGGCATCGATCGGTAAGGCCGGCACTGGCACGGAACGGTACGCGTCTGGACGGATGAAAAATGTCCGCTTACACGCAGTGCACAAAACTGGTTGTCGGAGGTGATTTCGCTGTCGATAAGCTGATGCAGCGCATCGCGCTGAACCGCGCGTTCAAAAACGTGTTTATGCTGGGGTTGAAAAAAGGTCATTACCGCAAATGGCGTTTTCTGGTCAGGATCAGCAGGCCGGGCACTGCCATCGGCGCGCAGCTGATACACATTGCTGTCGAACGCAATGAGTTCACCATCCAGCTGATTGAAGGTTCCCAGACCAAAGTCACCTTTGCGCAGTAAGTCAGCAATCCTGGTTTCACCGTCATAAACACCACTCAGCAGCGCACTCATCAAAGAGGTTTGATACATAACACTTTCTGGCATGTTTTTTCGCAGCTTTTGGACGGTATCTTTTAGTTGATCCTCACAGGAACAATCAGTTACAAAATTGCTCATCGGATGCCTCGTAGGTTAACTGTTAAGCCGTGTTAACATAATGGTGACCCTGTTTGCGGACAGAATCCAATAGCAAAACCTGTAAACTTTGAGACGTTTTTAATATGGAACTGCGCCATCTACGTTATTTCGTTGCTGTCGCTCAAACGCAGCACTTTACCCGAGCGGCCGAACTGCTTGGCATTTCGCAGCCGCCACTCAGTCAGCAAATTCAGCGACTGGAGCATGAAATCGGTACGCCGCTGTTAAAACGACTGACGCGCGGTGTGGAACTGACGGATGCAGGAAAAACATTTCTGGCGGATGCGATTGAAATCATTCAACTCGCCGATCATGCGCTGGAAAAGGCGAAAGGTGTTGCCCGGGGGATCTCGGGCAAAATGTCGCTGGGCTTTGCCAGTTCGGTGGCATTTGATCCCAACGTCTTTGAGATTATTCGGCGATTTAAAGATCGCTATCCCGCCCTGGAACTGATGACGCGGGAAGAGAACATGTCATTGCTTATTCAGGATCTCCAGGAGGGATTGCTGGACGCGGCATTTCTTCGTCTTCCCTGCGAAAGCAGCAAATCGTTTAATTTGCGCGTCATTTCTACCGAACGGATGCTGCTGGCTTTGCCTGCTGCGCATCCTCTGCAACAAAAACCCAGCATCGCGCTGAGCGAACTGGTGCAGGAGACCTTAATTATTTTTCCGCGAGACGTTTCACCCAGCCTGTATGAGCTTATTGTCAGTGCCTGTTTGCGCGCGGGTTTCTCCTCATCGTCTTTTCAGCAGGCTCCGCAAATCAGTTCTTCTCTTGGTATGGTCGGCGCAGGTTGCGGTATAGCCCTTATACCGGAATCGATGGTGTGCGTGCAGAATCCGCAGATTTGCTTCCGGGAAATCGCCAACAATACGCTTTTTACCGATGTGGCTTTTGCCTGGCGGCGGAATAATGCGTCTAAAGCGGTTAACCATCTGTTGTCGCTGATTTCAGAAGGTCAAAGCGTAAACTGATGCACTGCTGTTCGCAGCATTTTTCATCCGCTCACGGCCGTCTTCCTTATTCAGGGTAAAAATTTAGCGGTTGAGTTCCATCCCGTTTTAATAAACGCATTTTGCTGGCACGTCTTATTTTCTGCCCTGCCGTCGGTGAAAAAAGCGTGAGATATTGTCCATTAGCCTCTTCGCATAAGTGAAAGTAACCTTCGCATTACTTATATTTATGCACCATGGGGGTGCAACAAAGTCAATATCCTTTGAAACAATTCATTAACTTTTTGACCCCCTTCAAAGAACTGATAAATCATAAAATTTTTGGTTTATGCACTAACAATGCCTTATTTATGCACTAAACAGCCGCATCCGGGGCAGATAAGTCGAAATATTATTCACTCTTATTCACCGTTAATCGAAATAGCATGGGGATAATGACCGCCTGGTCGACATCATATTTTCTCTGGTAATGATAAATTATGTCGGCGCGCTTAAGCGCGCGTCATTCCACGGCTCAACACAATAAATAACTTCGATAAGAAAGGTTTTGTATGGATAAGTTATCTTACGCGTCTGACAGTAGTACTTCAGCCTGGTCCACCTACCTACAACAAATCGATCGCGTTGCGCCTTACCTGGGCGACCTTACGCGCTGGATTGATACTTTACGTCATCCTAAGCGTGCATTAATTGTTGATATTCCTCTGCAAATGGATGACGGCTCCATTCGTCATTTTGAGGGTTATCGTGTTCAGCACAACCTTTCACGCGGTCCGGGTAAAGGCGGGATTCGCTATCATCCCGATGTCGATTTAAATGAGGTCATGGCCCTTTCAGCCTGGATGACCATCAAGTGTGCCGCTGTCAATCTGCCCTATGGCGGGGCAAAAGGTGGGATTCGGGTCGATCCTTTTAAACTGTCTGAAGGCGAACTCGAACGTCTGACGCGCCGCTATACCAGCGAGATCGGTATCATCATTGGACCGCAAAAAGATATCCCGGCCCCCGATGTCGGCACCAATGGCAAAGTGATGGCCTGGATGATGGATACCTACTCCATGAATCTGGGCACCACGGTGACGGGTGTGGTGACAGGTAAACCTATTCACCTTGGCGGCTCCCTCGGCCGTGAAAAAGCGACCGGCCGTGGTGTGTTCGTCACTGGCCGTGAGGTTGCTGGCCGAGCCGGTATCCAGATTGAAGGCGCACGTGTCGCTGTACAGGGATTTGGTAACGTAGGCAGTGAAGCCGCCCGGTTGTTTAGTCAGGCAGGCGCGCGCGTTGTGGCGATTCAGGATCACACTGCAACGCTGTTCAACGCTGACGGCATGGATATGGATGCGTTGACACAATGGCAGACTGAAAACAAGCAGATCGCAGGCTTCCCTGGTGCACAAAACATCGAGAAAGAGCGTTTCTGGCATACGGAAATGGATATTCTGATCCCTGCCGCGCTGGAAGGACAAATCACGCGGGAGCGTGCTGAGATCCTGAGCTGTAAGCTGGTGCTCGAAGGCGCTAACGGTCCGACCTATCCGGATGCTGATGATGTTCTGGCAAACCGCGGTGTGATTGTTGTACCCGACGTGATTTGTAACGCCGGAGGTGTGACAGTCAGTTACTTCGAATGGGTGCAGGATATGGCCAGCTTCTTCTGGAGCGAAGACGAAATTAATAAACGCTCAGACAAGATCATGACGGAAGCCATGGTTCACGTATGGGAAAAAGCCAAAGAGAAAGCGTGCTCGTTGCGTACCGCAGCCTATATCGTGGCCTGCGAACGTATCCTGATGGCACGTAAAGATCGCGGTATCTATCCGGGTTAATGACTGAAAACACAACCCGCACCGTGCGGGTTGTGTTTTAGCGGTTTACCGCGCGTTAGCGGAACTGCTCCACCGTTTGCGCCAACTGCTGCGCCTGATCTTCCAGCGAGCTGGCGGCCGCCGACATTTGCTGCACCAGTGCGGCGTTTTGTTGTGTCGTACCGTCCATCTCGTTAACTGCGACAGTGACCTGACCGATACCGCGCGCCTGTTCATCAGAGGCAGAGACGATTTCATCAATGATGCTCTGCACTGACGATACGGCCTGCGTCATCTCATGCATCGTTTTGCCTGCTTCGTTAACCAGTTTCACGCCGCTTTGAACCCGAACGCTCGATTCTTCAATCAGGGCAGCGATATCTTTCACCGCGCCCGCACTTCGCTGCGCAAGATTACGCACCTCAGAGGCCACGACAGCAAAGCCTCGTCCCTGCTCGCCAGCGCGCGCCGCCTCAACCGCAGCGTTAAGGGCCAGAATATTCGTCTGGAAGGCGATGCTGTTGATCATCGTAGTAATGTCACCAATTTTCTTCGAGCTGTCATCAATCTGTGACATGGTCTGCACCACCTGCCCAACCAGCGCTTCGCCCCGGCTGGCGATTGAGGTGGCATTTTCGGTCAGATTCGTGGCCTGTTGAGCATTATCGGCATTCAGGCGAACCGTTGCGCTGATTTGCTCCATGCTGGCTGCAGTCTCCTCCAGCGCAGCCGCCTGCTGTTCGGTACGCGATGCCAGATCGAGGTTACCACTGGCAATCTCGCTAGCCCCTTCTCGCACCGACGCGCTGGCATCTTTGATTTGGCCCACAATAGATTGCAGCTGGCTTTGCATGGTATGCAGCGCATAAAACAGGCTGCTGTTGTCGCCCGGTGCAACGTGAAAGCGGTTACTGAGCTTACCTTCCGCAACCGCCAGCGCTATTCTGGCTGCCTCTGCAGGCTCGCCGCCGAGCGGACGCATGACTTTGCGATTGAACAAGAGCCCCAGCACCGCGCCGACCAGCAGGATGCTTACCAGCATCAGTCCGATAGCCCAGTAGAGTTGGCGATTCGCCGCAGCCATCACCTGGCTGACCGGTGCGACAATCCCAACGTACCAGGGCTTATCGCTATTGCCTACCGTGACCGGATACCAGGTATACATGGCTTTTCCGCCCAGCACCGGGTCGTCATGTTCAACAATTTGCTGGGTGAAATTGTCTTTTTCCCCCTTCCACGCTTTGCCCGCCTCATCTTTATCTGGCGAGGAAACGACTTTGCCTGTGTTAGAGAGCAACAGGGCATAACCGGTGTCCTGCCAGGGTTTTATCTGGTTAACTTTCTTTTGTAGTGAGGCAAGGGAGATATCGGAAGTCACCACGCCGTAAAGTTTACCCTGATCGATAATGGGTGAGGCTACAGAGGTCAATAACGTTGGTATACCATTGTAGGCATAACTGTAGGGCTCAATCAGCGTATCTTTTCTTGTCTGCTGGGGAACCAGATAATAATCACCCTGACCCGGCGTTAAAAAGGACAGTAACGGATGCATGGCGTAATTACCGGCCTGATCGCGGTCAACAAACCAGGCATAACGGCCCTGTGGCGGCTGTCCGCTCTGACCTGCAAATTCAGCATCACGACCATCAAACGCGTTGGGTTCAAAAATCACAGACATCGAGAGATAATCAGGATTGGCTCTGAGTGAATATTCCATGATTCTGTCAGCGACTTTACGATCGTTAATGCCCGCTTTGGGTAGAGCAATCAGACTTTGGCCTAAGCTGTGCGCCATATTAAGGGCATAACTCAGCTCTTGTTGAATTTGCAGCCCGCGACTTTGAGCGATCTGCTGCAGATAATGTTCGGCCAGCGTTTTTTGTTCTTTTGCCGACTGCCAGCTCAGAACACCAATCGTCACGGTAAACCCAAGCGTAATCGTCAGGCCGCCCGCAAGAAGCATCTGCGTGCGGGTACTCATGGTTTTTTTAATGGGTTGAGTGGTCATATTGATTCCCCTGGAATACACCGGCTAAATTGACCACCCTGTCAGATACAATCTTTCATGTCCCTGGAATAACTATCGGCGCGCCAGAATTTAACTTTAATAAGATGAATCAAAGCCAGAATCGGCTCACATTATCCGTTGCGGGCAAAAAGAGGATTTATGATTTCGAAAGACAACGCAGAACATTATGTTTGGGGAAATAACTGTGATGGCTGGCATCTGCTGAAACGCCAGGATTTAAGCATTATTCATGAACATATGCCGCCTGCGACTGCTGAAACCCGACACTTTCACGTTCAGTCTCGCCAGTTCTTTTTCGTTTTAGAGGGAGAGCTGACGATGGAAATTGAGGGCATCGTCCATCTCCTGCAGGCGCAGCAAGGCATTGAGATCTCACCGGGTGCTAAACATCAGGCACGTAACGACGGAAATGACAGTGTCACTTTTTTAGTTATTTCCCATCCGACGACCCGAGGCGATCGGACCGATCTGACCTGAACATGGCCATAATAATACGCAGGAATCCGTTACAGATCTGAATAGTATTGATATGAAACAATACATAGACGGGGATTAAATGGCAGTCTGTGCCCTCTTCTAACCAGGCATAACTGAACCGGGAACCCATTCATGCTAAACAAATCAGGCTGGTTTCATGGTTATGTACTTTGCATGACGTGCATGGCCAGATACCTTCATCACTATGCTTTTGCCGTGACGCATTTGATTCGCTGAGAGGGATCAAAAGACCCACGCTGAGTCGGTCATTGACGGATAAAAGACAGGAAACGAGAGTGGTTATGCTGGAAGCAGGCTTCCAGCATAACCCGGTCAGGCGGCTTTGACGGCGCGGACTTTCTTGTCACTTTGCGGCGCATGATCAGCATCCGTCGCTTCAGGGGCGCTACCGCCTGAGGTTGACTGAGGCAGTTTACTGGTGCGAAGAATGTGCTGCACGGCGTCTTTTTGTTCTGCCAGCAACAGGCCGAGTGTTTCAGCCTGAGATTCATCCATCTCCGCCTGATGAGTCAGCAACCAGTCGGTGAACGCTTCCGCCATATCCAGCATTTTGTCGTAGGCATCAGCCTCTTTTTTGTTGGCAAATGTCATCTTCTCTTCACCTTTTCTGACCACTACAAATTTTGTCTCAACAGCCATAGTTTTGCCCTCAGGTACTGTGTATTTATACAGCATACCACAGTAATCCGCATTTTCCAGAGAAGAATCACCACGCCCGATAAACCTGACATGCGGTTCAGATTTTACACCGACGTGGTCAGCCCCGCCCCGCGCATCACGCCAGAAGCGCTTGCATAAAATCGGCCAGGGCTTTTCGAGGATCGTCTTCTTCAGAGACGATCATTTCAATGCCCCACTGACCCAGCACTTCTTTTGCCACCGGGTTATTGCGGTTAGTGAAAAGGTACGACTTGGGGCGCGCAGTGGCCAGGCCCGTGCGCCCCCACATTTTGGTCAAGCGATAAAACAGCAGACGAATATTAAAGTCACTGATGCTGTAGCCCACGAACAACACCGAATTCCCCATGACATCATGGGTCAGTTTGATATCCAGCGGCGAATCAAAATAGAGGCGCTCAAAGTAACTGCTTTCATCTAAAACGATGGAGGTATCATCATCAAAGTCGCCGTGCAGTTTAATGATGTGGCGCTTGTCTTCAGTTAATGACACCAGATCGGCCGCATTCGCGACTTTTGAGTAAGGCACACCGTGCGCCTCATGTGCCGCTTCCAGCCAGCGGTCATAATTGGTGGTATAGATACGCGAAAAATTGCCCTGCGTGATCATGGTGTGAATTTCAGAGCTACGAACATCAATATCCGGCCGATGCCATTCGCGATCCATCCAGCTTCTCAACGGCCCTAGCGATCCTTTTTTTTGCTTATAGTATTCGGCCAGGGAAAGGTGCGTACCATAGGTATTAAAAATTTTGGGATCGTACCCCAGCTCGTTGGCCAGATGGGCAATGAGCTCATGCCATTCTGGCAGGCCAAGATTGCGGGACAGGCCTGCACCGGCAAAGAGTATCAGCTTACCGGAGTCATAAGCCCGCTTCAGTTCAGGTTTCATGCCACGCCTCGTGCTGTTTTTAAGAAGGACGCGAAGCGGTCCAGTGCAATGCGACGGTTTGAGATTTCATTTTTCTTGTCGCCCATCTCAGCGAAGGTTTGATCGTAGCCTTCAGGAATAAACACGCAGTCCCACTGAAAACCACGCGGGCCCGCCGGTTTTGAAGCAATAGTGCCACGTAATTCGCCGTAAAACTGATACATTTTGCGCCCGTCACAATAGCCCAGTACGGTTTTGGCCGTGACGCCCTGGCTATCGAGGCCATTAACGAGGGAGGCAAAACGATCGGCATCCAGCCGGTTCCAGAATATGCGCGTCAGCCCCGCAGGCAGGCCATTCAGCCCATCGAGATAAAGTCCGGTATGCTCAACGAAGAGAGGACGCCCAATAATTGAGAAGGCTTTTGTGAGTTTGTCCCGCACCAAATCCAGCTCATTCTCTGTTTGAATTTCTTCAATACGACGAGCGATCGGCAAGACTTCGACGCCCACTGGCTCCAGGATTTCACGCACCTCCGCCAGTTTTTGCTCATTAGCCGAAAGGAATCTGATTTTCATACTTCTTCCAGGTGAATTAGTTTGCCTCAGACAGCGCTATCATAGCGGCAGAATGGAGGATTAACGCTGGTCAGTGTAGCGCAAATCCCTGACTTTCTGGCCTGGCAATTACGTCAAAACGTGATGGATCAGCGATTTGCGCCGGGCCGAAGGGGAAAAAGCAGGGGAAGCAAGCGCCCCGGGTGAGGCGCTCACTGGTGAAAGTCCGCGTCTTCAGAAACGGTAGCTGGCAGTCACAGAGACGTTGCGGGGTTCACCGTAAACGATGTCCCCCGCAACATTCGTGTCATAGGTTTTATCAAAGAGATTATTAATATTCCCCTGAACAGCAAAATTTTTCGTCACCTGGTAGCGGCTAAATAAATTGACTAACGCATAGCTGCCCTGCTCAGCACGCCACGTTCCGTTTCCTTCCGGTGCCGAATTATCGCTCCAGACGTGCGTTTGCCATTTCACTCCGCCACCCACAGTCAGATCAGGGAACATGGGTAAACGGTAGCGCGTAAAGACGTTTAACTGCGTTCGCGGTAAGTCGGGTTTTACCGCCGTGCCATCACGCTGTTCGGCAATATAACGCGTGCCTCCCAGGGTCATCTGCCAGTTATCTGTGATTGCGCCGTTAATTTCGAATTCAATTCCTCGGCTTACCGTGCCATTTTTGCCTTCATACGCTGACTCGGTGGTACCCGGAATAATGCGACCGGTGGTCTGTGCCACATTATCCAGCTCAGCCCGAAAGACCGAGAGTGATGTGGTCAAGCGGCTGTCGAACCAGTCAGATTTAACGCCGGCTTCGTAGTTCTTACCAATAACTGGCGCCAGATAGGCACCTGAGAGATCACGATATGACTGCGGTTGAAACACGGAAGTATAGCTGGCGTACGTTGACCAGTTCTCATCAATGTCATAAATCAGACCCGCATAAGGCGTGATGTTATTTTTTTCCATATCGTTGGTCAGCGTATTTTTGCTCCAACGGGTGTAACGAGCGCCCAGTATCAGATTTAACGGATCCGCCAGTGAAATACGGGTGGCAAGGTAGCCCGAGGTTTGTCGGGTAATATCCTGCTGGGACAGGGTGCGCGCCGCCCAATCCGTTTCCGGGAACTGGCCGTCAAAAAGGTTAAAATTCCCCAATTCTTCTGGCGAGATATTCGCAAAAGTACCGTAGTAAGTGTTTTTTTGTTTGCTGTAGCTAACACCGACCATTAATTCATGGGTGCGTCCGAAGAGTTGATAAGGGCCACTGGCGAAGGTATCCACAGCATCGACTTGACGTTTGGCTGCATTATATCCCGTGCCCGCAACGACAGGATAATCCGCATAGGGAGAAACGCCTGCACCCGTATTTTTGTCAAAATAGCCGGCGATATACATCATTTTGCTGTTAAGCGTTGACTGATCATGGGTGCCGTTAAGGGTCCATTGCCATCCACTTGCAAAAGTGTGTTTAAGCCGGGCAAAGAGTTTTCTGCTCTCTTTATCGTTATAAGTCCAGTCAGGGGCGGTATTAAAGCCGCGACGAAAATGGGTTTTACTACCGTCTGTGTACCAACGCGGTAAACCGCCCCACATTGGGCTGTCAGTATTCAGCTGCTGAAATTCATAGCCTGCAGATAATGTGGTGGCGTCATTGAGATCGGCATCAATCACCCCATAAACAAATTTCTTTTCAGCACCATAACGCTCAATAAAGCTATTATTATCCTGATAACCCGCAATCACTCTGCCTCGAACATTTCCTGCAGCATTCAACGGGGACTGCACATCCATAACGTAACGCTGTTTATTCCAGCTGCCATAGCTGGCGGATATCTCGCCTTCTGGCTGATGACTGTCGGCATGTTTACGTACCATGTTAACGGCAGCGGAAGGATTACCGGCACCGGTCAATAACCCGTTTGCACCCCTGACCACTTCAATGCGTTCATATAATGCGCTATCCGTCTGTGCATCACCCAAATTCCAGCGTTCTTCGAATACAGTAGGAATACCGTCAATCAGGTAATTGTCGATTAAAAACCCGCGAGAATAATAGGTCTTACGATCCATATCCGCTGTGCTCGTCTGAATAGCCGTGGTGTTGTCGAGAACATCATTTAACGACTGTAGCTGTTGGTCTTTCATGCGCTGCGCGCTGATGATGCTTACAGACTGAGGAATATCGCGCACGGTCGAAAGTAACTTATTGCCCGCGCGGGTAACAGGTACGCTGTAGTCCGAGGAAGTATTTTCGGAAACCGGCTGTTCAGCCGCAGTAACGGTAAGCGTCGGGTTGCTCGTATTCACATCCGATGGCGTCTCTGCAAACGCATTATGTGAAGATACGCCTGCCACAAGGGTTGCCAAAAGTGATAAGCGTGAGGGAACCAGAGGAAAAGTGGCCTTCACGCGATCCCTGTTCAGGAGGGGGATATTCAGAAACATTCTAACGCCTCGTTTTCTTTTTTTTAGCTGCCACTGCCCTGCATCAGTCCCAGTTAACTACCGTGCGGGCTGGCCATCAGGAATAAGGACAAAAACAATAACATGTAAAAACAAATGAGAAATATACTCATTTAGATTATCATTGCAAGTTATTGTTAACATTTATCTTTAAAAGCGTCAGAAAAGCCGATGTGTGTATTCTGTTGATAATGCAGATGTTTTAGCGCAAGTCGGGCACAGTACTTCTGAACCCGAGCGCGTGACGTAACGCTGAAATTAGCTGGCCTGGATATTTTTGAGCCATCCGTTTTACCCCTGTGTGAACAGAATTATTTCTCACACTCGCTTATGTCTTTTTTCCTTATATATAATGCGGTCATTATCTGAGACAGGTGGACTGCAGGTTTAAACAATATGGAAAAAATGGGTAAAGGCTGTTATTAACAACGGTGATGTGAACGTTATTGCCCTTATTGACGCTTCGCTTATGTTCAGATAATACAGACTTATGGCCGTTGGGTTGACAGAGAAAACGTTCCGTCTGGCATGAAGCCTGCCACAGGTTACAGGTTGCTTTATCGGGTTTTTGTAATTGCGAAATCCGGAATGCTATTTTTCTCAGATCGGGTAAAGCCGTTTCTCACCTTCGCAAAGCAGCCAACAGCTGCAACGGTCGGGTTAAGGAAGGTTTGAGGGATGTCTGGCATCAAAATCAGGATTTACACATAACAAAACGTTATCCTCAATAGCGGTTTTTTTAGTAAGGCATTTCGTCCGCTCAGACCAGCTTTTATTTAAGGGTGGCTATTATTAACTATACGTTATCATTTCTCTCTGACGAGACAAATCACATCATTCCAGGTTTGCAACCTGACGACAAATCAAGATAGCCAGGTATTAGGTTTTGATTTTCATTGATTTTTTAACTTAAAAAAGAGATTCTATAATTCATGTTGTGTAGAACCTGCTCGCCTTTCATTGGCATGAGGCGGTTTAAATATGTTTAAAACATCAATGTATTCTTAAACTTTATGCCGTTTCTCAGGTTCTGAAAGTCAGTAATAATCTTTACAGTAACAAATTTGTACATTTCGGCCTGAAGAGATATTTCCTTCTGGGAATATTTTTCGTAGAATGGCTCTGTTTAAAATATTCGCTGTAATTTAAGGATTAATCAATGGATGCGCTCAAAGCATTAAATAACCTTCGTATTTTACGCGCACAAGCCCGGGAAATTGAGCTTGATGTGTTAAATGAGATGCTCGAAAAGCTTTCTGTCGTTGTCGCTGAACGCCGTGAAGAAGAAGAAGCTGAGCAAGCCCTGCTGCGTGAAAAAGCAGACAAGCTGGCTAAATATAAAGAAATGCTGATGAATGACGGCATCGATATTTCTGAGCTGATGGATTTACCTACAGAAACTAAAACAAAAGCTAAACGTGCCCCGCGCCCGGCTAAATATCAATATACCGACGAAAACGGTGAAAAGAAATCATGGACAGGTCAGGGCCGTACACCATCGCCTATTAAAAAGGCCCTGGATGCAGGCGGTTCTCTCGATGACTTCCTGATCTGACATAATTAAGCGGTGTCGATGAGGACACCGCTTTTTTATTGGAAACAGCCTGACTGTCCCGTTAAAGGCTCATGACCATGACAGAGGAACTGTCTAATTTCAGCCTTTCACCTTCATAACGATGATGTAGAAAATGGTAACTATCACTGTTGATAATTACCTGTAATGATTCCGAATACTTTTCCAGTGCAGCGCGCATCTGCACGACATAGTCGTGCGTATCGTAAACACGATCTATCCCTTCTAATGCATGATTCATGATTTTTCTTGCCACGTCGTTGGGCGTGTCCAGTGCAGATAACTTTGAGCGTGCCGTTCGCCGCAGGTCACGTGGTGTAAAATGTTCCAGTCCCAGGCCGCGCGGTGCGCGCAACATGCGTCGCAGAGCCTGATTAAGCGCACCTTTTGACAGCGGTTGCATCACATCGCGTGGTGCCGGTACCAGCCAGGGCGAAGCAGGATCGCTGGCCTTTAACAATGACTCGATACACAGGCGCATCAGGGAAGAGACCGGCAACGTATGTTCACGTTGCGATTTGTTTCGCGTACCTTGTTTCCACAGCCCTGACTGTAAATTAAATTCTGCTTTACGAGCCTGAACGATCTCGTCTGGTCGTCGCGCGCTCACCAGGCAAAGCCGCAGTGCCCAACGGGCCTGTTCAGAAAGTGCCCAGTTGTCCAGCCCATGCCAGAACACCCAAATCTCAGCATCCGACAACTGTCGACTGCGCGGTGAGGCCGCACGGCCTGCAATGTCACGTTTTTTCATTGAAGCAACAGGGGAATGCTCAAGATAACCCTGCATTTCTGCCCAGGATAAAAACTGTTTTGTCAACGCGAATACGCGCCGCGCCTCTTCCTTTTTACCCTCTGAAATCAGTATGTTATATAGTCTGTTTAGTCGTAATCGCGTCAGATTCTTCAGCGGGAGTGAGCCAATATTCGGTAAGACATGCCGGAGAAGGGATGAAATCGCGATTTCAGGACGGCGACGCGTAACGAGTAATGACAGCTTTACCCAGACCTTAATGACCTGCTCGACCGTGCCCTCGTCACCAAAATTATCGACTTCAGACAGCGAAGCCTTTCTGATCTGCTCCAGCCATACCATGACGTGATGGCCGACATGCGGCGACCTTGTATTTATGCTGATTTCAGCCACTGCCCTTCCCAGATAATAAAGCCGTATTGCAGATTCTACCTTTCTGCCGACTGTGACTCCAGACCTGTTAAGTCTGGAGTCACAAAGACGTCGCTACGCTGATTCTGAAAAGGAATCAAGGCAAAGATGCAAAACGGCAATGACTGGGTTAACGCCTCGACGCTACGCAGAGACACTGCCCTTCCCCGTGACATTCGCCAGGAGAGACGTTTTTCTTCACGCCGGCATTGCCGTCGGGATTTTCAGAGGGGAATGAGGTGTTCACTGCCCGGCACTTAACACGCCGAAGGATGTGGGCGGGCTTTACCGGCGCTGTGCAGCAAGCGCAACATGGCGTTGCCCCGTCATCGCTGACGAGACAACGGGAAACACGTTAATGACGCGGGGCGGGCGCGCTAAGCGGAGGTTTTCACCATAGCGTACATCTGCTCAGATTAAGATTACGAGACAGGAGAGGAGTCTTCTACAAACACAGCGTGCGTTTGCGTGGCAGCATCCATCTGGCTAACCGGCAACACTGACCTGAAAAATGTCCTGCCTGTGTTGATGAGGACAGCGAAATATTATCCATGGCATCGGCCAGCTCACCGGCCATACCGACAATTCTCAGAATACGTTTTCCGGTGCCGGTTGCCACGATGGGCTTATTCATCACATCCCTCCTGAACGAAGAGGAATACGTTAACTCCCTGCACAGATCCGCAATTGTGTTAACCTGGCAATACAATCACGTTTTTTATTGTGCGCAGAGATATCGGGATAAAACGTCAGCTTTTACTGAAGGTGTAGTTAAACACTTTGCCATTTTTTGTCTGTACCGTAAGCGTTTCACCTGCCGAGGTAGCCAGCGCTCGGGCTTTACTGTATTTCCACATCAGTAACTGTTGTCCGTTGGGATACGGGGATTCCGTATCAGGCGGGCCAAACATCGCGATCAGATCCGCTCGGGTTGTCAGGCCTGGCCTGATTTTCTGAACGGTTGCTGTATCAACATTGCGACCCACTGAGCTGGAGCATGCGGCTAGCGCAAAGATCAGGCCTGTGACGAAGAGTGCTCTCATAAGTTTAATCCCGGTGGTTAAGTGCAACGTGAACACGCGTAATCCTTTTATGATGCTGTTTTAAGGCGTAAGAGCCCCGGATAAAATACCACCGCCTGCGTTAAACCTCCCGCACATTACCGCCACTCTGCACAATCCACACCGCGTCTTGGCAACGGACATCCGCAACCGGCCTGTAACTGAAGCAGGAGCAACAATCAGACAAAAACAAATCTCTGTCTGATTGTACCCAACCCATGAATTGCAGACCTCAGCGCGATGGCCAGGACGGAACAGGCGTGATGCGTCAATATCGCAGATTTTCAACAGTAGATTATGGTTCATGATCTGCTAAGTAACATGAAAAGTTAACCTGGGTAATGCCGCATAGGTTTATGAAGTTTAACCCGGTCAGAGAATGGTGTTTGACTTTGCTGATCGGTCACATCAAAGACTAACTCTGCCCGGCACGCCAATAAAAGGCGCGGGATCAGAACAGATTAAATACGCACTCAGACTGTGCCATGAAGTTAGAAATTCATCGCGCTACCGGAAGAATGGCGCTTTAGGCATTTTATGACCGGTTAATTCAGCTTTCACTGTCACCCCAATAAGCGTAACCTATATATAAAACGTATACATTACATATAGGCTTCACATGGGCATTGTAAAAATATCCGATCTGATGCATGAAAACTTACGCATCGCCAGCCAGGCGATGAGCCGCTCAATAAATGCGCAGGCTGAGCACTGGTTAAAACTGGGCATGCTGGCCGAGCTGTATCCCCAGCTGACACAACACGAGCTTGCTCAAACATTAATCCGCATCGAAATGAACGGCGGTGCCGATATTCGCCAGGTACTACATCATGCCGATTTAACCCCACAAGGAGAAGTGTAATGGGGAACGTTAAGATCCATTCTGCAGAAGAGATTGAAAAAGCCCGTGCTGCCGGGCACGCTGCCGCCCAGGTGCTGGCGATGATCACCCCTCATGTACGCCCGGGGATCACGACAGAGCAACTGGACGATATCTGTCATGATTTTATTGTCAATGAACTCAACGTTACGCCCGCCAATATCGGTTATCACGGTTACACCCGTACCACCTGTACTTCCGTTAACCATGTTGTTTGCCACGGGATCCCGGCGGCCAAAACATTAAAAGAAGGTGATATTGTGAATATCGATGTCGCCATTATTAAAGATGGCTGGTATGGCGATACCAGCCGAATGTATTTTGTGGGGACGCCATCCGTGCGTGCAAAACGGCTGGTGGATATTACCTATCAGTCCATGGTTGCAGGCATTAAAACGGTTCGCCCGGGCGCGACACTGGGCGATATTGGCGCCGCTATTCAGCGCCTTGCTGAGAGCGCGGGTTTTTCCGTGGTCAGGGAATATTGCGGTCATGGCGTCGGCGAGATTTATCATACCGAACCTCAAATTCTTCACTACGGCACGCCGGGCGAAGGAATGCCTTTACAGGCAGGGATGATTTTTACCATCGAACCCATGATCAATGCTGGAAAAGCAGGGACCAGTGTGCTTTCTGATGGCTGGACGGTGGTTACAAAAGATCGCTCGCTGTCTGCCCAGTGGGAGCATACCGTCGCCGTCACCGAGACGGGCTTTGACCTGCTCACGCCCTGGCCTGATGGCACTGGCGACTATCCGGCTATCTGATACTTATGCCGCCTCAGAGGAGGCGGCATTGATGACGGTCTGGTGATGTACTACGGATGGACGTTATCAAACCCCCGCGATGCGTTGTTCCGCTGGGGATCAGGCCCGCCATAATTTCAGGCCATTCCGCCCTGATCGTTTCACTTCATATAACGCTTTATCAGCGCGCCGCAGCCACTCATGTATTGAGTCGGCTTTATCAGCACTGGCAATGCCAATACTGACTGAACACCTGAACGTTACAGAAGCAGGCAGGCGTAATTGCCCAATGTTTCTTTGAAGCGATTCGGCCAGGCTGATGATGTCAACGTCATTCGAATCACGAATGATAACGCCAAGTTCATCTCCGCCAAACCGTGCCGGAATGTCTTTCATACCTACGCTGTCACGTAACAGGCCGGAAATTTCAGCCAGCAAAAAATCCCCGGCTTCGTGACCGAACGTATCGTTAACGTTTTTAAAATGGTCGACATCTATCAGTATCAGATACGCTCTGGTATCACCCCGCAAGGTGCGCAAAAGCTCGCTTTCAAGCCGGCGTTCGAACAAACGACGATTAGGGATTTCCAGACCGGGATCCATCAGCGCAATTCTCTCCAGCTCACGGTTCTTCTGACGCAGGCTCAACGTCAAATTGTGTGATACAACGCTGAGTGCCAACATATAGAATGTGGCCAGTGGAAGGGTAAGCCATGCTGTGCGCGTACTAAACTCCATCAAAACCGGCGCGCCTTCAATCGTCCATACCAGAATAAAGGCAAACAGAAATGCCTGCGCAGCAGAGAGCAGCTGAGGCCAGCCTCCTGCGGCGTAACGGTCGGCCATCAAAACCGCGATGATGACAAAGGACGGCATAGGACTCACGGCCATCAGCGCAATCCAGATACCGCCAAATGCGGCATCCAGCGTTAAATTTGAACGCTCCCGCGCGGTGGAGTCCCGTGATTTTACGGCAAGGCGGTATGCCAGATAAGGCCAGATAAGAACGTTGCTAATCAGTAATACCAATATCGCTGGTTCTTTCCCCAGTTCCAGGAGAACGGATGCAATCGGCAAAAAACATAAAAGCGTGCCAAGCTGGCGCATGGCAAACATGCGACGGACAAATCGCGTGGATCGCATTTTAAGATGATGATCATCAGGTGAGTAATAGGTCATTCGCACGCGTAATTGACAATATATTTAGCGCAGTTTATCCACAAAAAACGCCCTGCGCTTTAATTTTTAAGACTTTTACCCTTTATTTGTTATTGCCGTTATGATGACTTATGCCGATGATTTGGCCGGGTCCACATGGCCCAACGATCCATGTTATATCGTCAGGCCTTAGCGCGACTGGGCGTTACTTTATCTTCTGCGGCCTTTAGCCACTGAGGCGGACCAGTTGAAATCGCCGACTTCACTGGCCGTTAGCGAAGAGGGTTTCTTTTTCCTGAGCGGTTTTTTACTTTCTTTTTCTGCTTTTAACTTTTCATTAAGAAGTTTATCGGCCATGACCTGCTGACGAGCTTCGCTGTTTAACTCTTTCTCTTTTTTTGCATCAGGTTCTTTGCCGGTGCGTTGACGGTGCTTCTGCATCAGGTTTTGAAGAACTTCATTAACGGCGAGTCGCTCTTCATCACTGAACTGATCGATGGAAATCATTTTCTTGTCATTCATAATCGCTTTCCTCGTGGTGAGTTCATAAGCAGTGTACATCATGCCGTGCTCGCAAAGCGCATTACCTGCGAGTTAAGTGGCTCAGTCTGACAAGGTTAATCACGTTAAGCAGGTATCATTTCCCTTCAGGCAGACTAAAATAAGCGGAAATTTCAACGAGAATCGACGTCATGAAAATTCCCCTGCACAACGACCACAAACCTTTTATCACTGCCCTGCTGGATGAAACGGTAGAGGCGATTGAAATGCACTCACCTCAGGCTGAACATATCGAACGCGCCTTTACCGTCGCCCTCCAGCAACAGAACCGCGAAGCAGAGGCGGACTGGAAGCGCACGATAACCTTTTTGGCGCTATTCGTTTTTCTGTATGCCGCACTGGGCGCCTCATTAACGCTGGACCTGAGCCCGGCTGGCGCAAGCCACAAAAGCATTGAGTATGCTCTGGAGGCTGTTCCGGTACTGATTGCCTTTTCAGGCTTTTTTATCTCCGTACTGTATCTGTTTATTGTTCGCGCCGGTTCACGGCAACGCCGTAACTGGCAAAAAACGATTTTGATGCTGGAAAAATACACCCTCGGGAACCTGTTTAAACTGACGCACCAACAAGGTACCGGCACCAGCAACTATTCACTCTCATCGATTATGCTTGCCCTTTCCCTGTTCATTTGCCTGACCTGGTTGATTATCTATAACTATCTGACCTTCACCACCAGCGGCGTATTCGGTAGCGTGATTTCGTTATTTATTAGCACGATGGTTTACGTCATTCTGGATATTCAACTCCTCAAGCCCTGGCTGTCCGTTGCTGAAGCGGAGCCGTCAGGCACTGAGGATGAGAAGAAAGCGGATAAATAATGCCTGCCCGCCCGGCCTGGACCGGGCTTTTCGTGATTTTCTTGCCCAGACAAAGACGACGTCGATCTAACCGAACGGTGTTAAGAAAATCATTTAAAGTATGTTGTAACTATTCCCATTAACCTGTCTTTGCATGCGGTTTCTTTGCGCGGTACTGACATCCCCTGCCAGCACCTTATACAGTCCGAAAAGATCAAAAGCAGGCAAAATAAGTGACAGCGTCACGTTAAGTTTGTTTTTGAAGAGGCTCCCCTTCCGCGCTCATGATTGAAAAGCCGCCATTGCGGCGTTAATCAAAAGGGAATTCGCGCGCCAGCACTCTGGCAATGACGTTTAGCGCCCCTTCATCCTGATTGCTTTCCGTTTTAAACCGCGCAACGGTTGAGACCGACTCAACAGCATTGGCCATTGCAAAACTGAAACAGGCCTGGCGCAACATTTCGATATCGTTTGCACTGTCGCCGATGGCCACCACCTCACAATCGCTGATGCCCCATTTTTGTTGCAGCAAAGCAATACCATGTGCCTTGTGACAGCCTGGAATAATCAGGTCAATAAAGCCATAGCCGCTCGACACGGGGTGCATAATATGATCGATTTCACCGAGCTGGTTATGCAGACGATCCATCAGGCTGTCTATGCCTTCGTTGGCCAGGTTAAGCGAAAACTTAAAAATGGTGTCATCGATATCATAAAGATTATCGCGCTTTTCAAGTCGGTAATAATGATTGTTAAGCATCTGAACAACGCTGTCTGGCATTGAAGAATGGACATAAGCGCCTTTGCGTCCACAAACGACAGTGCTGATATCCGGCTCTTTTGCCAGGATATCCAACACGCGGTGCACGCTTTTCTTTGCCAGCTCACCACAAAAAATTTCATCATCGCCTTCTGATACCCACGCACCATTTTCGGCAACAAACGCAATGTCGTTTTTGATGTCAGGAAAGTAGCGCTGTAGCTGATAATATTGATTGCCACTGGCGACAACAAAGTGAATACCTTTTTGCTTTAGCAGGGCGTACTGGCGTGAAAAGCGCTGGACGTTGTACTGCTTGTTTTCGTCCAGAAACGTCCCATCCATATCCACTGCAATCATCCTTACTGCCATTGTCATCCCCCTTTTTCCCGGCCTGAACAGGCTCACTCATTTTTAAGCTTACTCGTTGAAGGGGATAATGAGAATTCCAGTCATCAAAAATCCTTCTGTTCGCTCACATTGTGCGCCAGTTCCGGTTTTCACCAACAGCAATCTGTTAAACATAGTGCTGACTTTCGAATGAAATGAAATAAACCTTCATATGTAAAATGAAAACACTGTTAAGGGCGCAGTCATGAATGTAAAGCTTCAGCACACAGCATTACCCACGGATATTTCAGCCGCCATCCGCCAGTTTAAACAGCAGATCCGTCAGCAGATTGGCGATGTTGAAGGCTTATTCAGGCAGGTTTGCCAGAGAACCGAGCAGGCGATAAGCGACGCAAAAGCGGAAGAGCGGCTAAACGGCAGCGCCTGGCCGGTTATTTCACCCGAGGAGATCACACAAGGGCTGACGCCTGAAACCCGAGAAAGCATCAAGCGCCGTGGCTGTGTGGTGGTTAAGCAGCATTTCCCACGGGAACAGGCGCTGGCATGGGATACCTCCATGCTGCGTTACCTGGACGAAAATCAGTTTGATGCACAGTACCGCGGCCCGGGCGATAATTTCTTCGGCAGCCTGGAAGCATCCCGCCCTGAAATCTATCCCATTTACTGGTCTCACGCACAAATGGAGGCGCGCCAGAGTCCTGAAATGGCCCAGGTGCAGTCATGTTTAAATCGCCTGTGGACGTTTGAATCCGGGGGCCAGCAATGGTTCGATCCGGACGTGAATCTTATCTATCCGGATCGCATTCGTCGGCGACCGCCAGGAACAACCTCGAAAGGGTTGGGCGCACACACTGACTCCGGCGCGCTGGAACGCTGGCTGTTGCCCGCTTACCAACGCGTTTTTCGATCGATTTTCGACGGCAATCTTGAGCATTACGACCCGTGGCATGCTGCACATCGCAGCGAAGTGGATGAGTTCGATGTTCCTGATACCACAAAATGCTCGGCTTTCCGGACGTTTCAGGGATGGACGGCGCTGTCCGATATGATGCCGGGTCAGGGCTTACTGCACGTGGTTCCCGTACCGGAGGCCATTGCATATGTGCTGCTGCGCCCATTGTTATCGGATGTCGCTGACGATGAATTATGTGGTGTTAAACCGGGGCGCGTACTCCCGATTAGTGAAAAATGGCACCCGCATTTGGTAAAAGGATTATGCTCCGTACCGGCGATCACCGCAGGCGATTCGGTATGGTGGCACTGTGACCTGATTCATGCGGTCGCACCGGTTGAAAATCAACAGGGATGGGGAAACGTTATGTATATTCCCGCGGCGCCAATGTGTGATAAAAACCGCGCTTATGCGCATCAGGTGGCGAGTGCACTTGAGCAGGGTCATTCCCCTGCTGATTTTCCGCCTGAACATTACGAGGCCGGCTGGAAGAACCGGTTTACCCTCGCCGATCTCAATTCGGTGGGTAAACGTGGACTGGGTTTAGCCTGAAACCAGTGAGACTCAACGTCAGAGCAGAGAACCATGATGAATACGCGTCAGCAGAAAATTATTGAACTGGTTAATACCCGAGGCAACGTCGCCGTCAGCGAACTGGCTGAGCTGGCCGGTGTGTCGGAGGTTACCATTCGCCAGGACCTCAACCTGCTGGAAGAAGAGCGGGTTTTACGTCGGGTTCACGGTGCGGCTCAGGCATTAGACAGCGACGACGTTGGCGTGCGAATGCATACCCGCTATGGGATAAAACTGGCGCTCGCCCGTTATGCAGCCGGGCGGATTAACGATGGCGAATCTGTATTGATCGAAGGCGGCAGCACCAACGCCCTGCTGGCACGTATGCTGGCCAGCCGCAAAAATTTGACGTTAATCACCGTAAGCCATTATATCGGCCATCTGCTTAAAGACGCGGCCTGTGAAGTCATTATTCTGGGCGGCATGTTGCAAAAGCGCAGCGAATCAATGACGGGGCCCTTAACCCGGTATTGCGTACAGCAAATGCACTTCCATAAGGCCTTTATTGGTGCAGATGGCTGGCACCCGGAAACCGGCTTCACCGGGCGGGATATGCTGCGATGTGATGTCGTGGATGCCGTGCTGGCTAAAGGTGCAGAAAGCTACGTTCTGACCGATAGTTCTAAATTCGGGCAGATCCACCCTTATCCCCTGTCTCCCGGTTTTCAGCCCGGTCACGTCATTACGGAAAAGGGGCTTTCTCAGGACGTGGTGGCCGGACTCACGGCACAAGGTATCGGGTTAATACAGGTCGCGATCGACTCAGCACAGTAAAGGCATCAGATGATGCCGGTAATGGAATCACGCACAACGAGGCTGCCCTGATAGGGAGTAAACGGCGTTAATTCACCGCCATCCAGCATAAAGACCAGTCGATTAATGGTGTCATTGATCATATCGGTAACGGGAAATTTAACACTGGAGAGCGCAGGCGTTATATAAGGGGCCAGCGGAATGTCATCAAAGCCAATGACCGAGACGGTTCCAGGTACAGCAATATTATTTTCTGTAAGCTGTTTGATCGCCCCGATAGCCATTTCATCATTGCTGGCGACGATAGCACTAAAGGGCTGTCCGCTCGCCAGCAATGTTTTCACCGCCAGCATCCCACTTTGCGCCGTCCATTTGCCCTGCACAATTAGCTGCTGATTAACTGCGATTCCCTGGGTGTGAAGCGCGGTTTTATAGCCCGCAAGTCGCTCCTGACTGGTCGGCGAATCCAGTGATCCCGTAATAAATGCAATATTACGATGGCCCTGTTCAATCAGGTAACTGACGGCCCTCTGGCTGGTTGCCTGCTGATCGCTGTAAATACAGAAGCTGTCATTAATTCGCAGACGACGATTAATGACCAGCACAGGCTGCTTGTGCTGCGAAATAATCGCATCCAGCTCGTCGATGCTGAGAAAACGCGGATAGATGATAACGCCATCGCAACGTAAATCGAGCAGAAACTGGATGGCAGCGCGCTCCTGCTCAGCGGTATGTTTGCCATCGGCCAGGATCAACTGCCGATTTTGCTGCTCCATAATTTTGGCTGAGTAAGACATTAACTCACTGAAAATGTTGCCACTGTACAGTGTGTTGGTTACAACCAGCCCGATGGTTTGGGTACTTTTATTTGCCAGATTACGTGCCAGCAGATTAGGTCGATAGCCTGTCTCCGCAATGGCCAGCAAAACCCGTTCCCGCTTCTCCTGCCCTACATAACCCTTACCTGACAACACCCGCGAAACTGTCGCTTTTGAGACGCCGGCGCGTTTTGCTACTTGTGAAATGGTTGTCATGTTATCGCTGCCAGAATCTTCTGAGTAAATGGAGTTTACCTAAGCCTTTCATTATTTGAAATATTTAGCCTTAATGTCGTGCCGCGTGCTTCGCCACTCAAAGTGATTATCATCACAAAAATAACATCAGCCTATTTTACACTCTTGTTTAAAGGGCGAAATCTCTTCATGATTTTGTGAAACCGGTTTCCTATTTAGCCGCACCGTGGGTCAGATGCAGAGTAAGGCAGGCTGACTGGCGAAGTAAAACAACAACACGACGGCCAGAGCGGAAACCCGAGCGCACTTTCCTCTTCCCTACGAGATAAAATCATGCCAGGAAATTATGCAGAGATTTCACAGGCTATCGTCAGTAAGCTGGGTGGCCTGACTAATATCAGTGCGGTAACCCATTGCATGACCCGCCTGCGTTTTGTGGTGAAGGACGACCATCTGGTTGACCTTGCCGGCCTGAAAGCCATTAACGGCATCATGGGCGTTGTTCATACCGATACTCAGTTACAGGTGATTATTGGTAATGAGGTAGCAAAGGCTTATCAGGCCGTGCTGGCATTAGGCGAACCGCAGTCAGACGGCGCCGCGCCCGTGAAACGCAAAATGACGCTTAAAAGCGTAGGCGCCGGCATTCTGGATGCGCTGGTTGGCACTATGTCACAGCTGATTCCGGCTATTATCGGCGGTTCAATGGTCAAGCTCCTGGCCATGATACTGGATATGGCTGGCGTATTTGAGAAAGGCTCATCAACCCTAATCATACTTAACGTGATAGGTGATGGTGCCTTCTTCTTTTTGCCCATTATGGTGGCTGCGTCTGCCGCGCTGAAATTCAAAACCAATATGTCACTGGCTATCGCCATTGCTGGCGTGCTGGTGCATCCCAACTTTATTGACCTCATGGCTAAAGCCGCACAGGGACAACACGTCGACTTTGCTTTTATCCCGGTCACGGCGGTGAAGTATACCTATACGGTGATACCGGCGCTGGTGATGACCTGGATTTTGTCTCACATTGAACGCGGAGTGGATCGTATCACCCCTGCAGTGACAAAAAACTTCCTTAAGCCTATGTTGATCGTGTTGATCGCCGCGCCGATCGCCATTGTATTGATAGGCCCGATTGGTATCTGGATCGGCAGCGGGATTTCCGCTCTGGTTTACACCATTCACGGTTATCTGGGCTGGCTTTCTGTGGCCATTATGGGTGGGCTGTGGCCGTTGCTGGTCATGACAGGTATGCATCGGGTTTTTACTCCCACCATCATCCAGACCATTGCCGAAACGGGTAAAGAAGGCATGGTGATGCCTTCTGAGATTGGCGCCAATTTATCGCTTGGCGGCTCGTCGCTGGCGGTGGCCTTTAAAACAAAAAACCGCGAATTACGTCAAACCGCGCTGGCGGCGGCGGCCTCCGCTATTGTGGCTGGCATTTCCGAACCTGCTCTATACGGCGTGGCAGTGCGATTAAAACGCCCCTTAATTGCCAGTTTGATCAGTGGATTCATTTGCGGTGCCGTGGCCGGCATAGGCGGTCTGGCCAGCCATTCAATGGCTTCTCCGGGTTTATTTACCAGCGTCCAGTTTTTTGACCCGACCAATCCCCTGTCGATTGTCTGGGTTGTCGCGGTAATGGTACTTTCCGTGGTGCTGTCGTTCATTCTTACCCTGATTCTGGGTTTTGACGATATTCCAGAAACCACCCCTCCGGCGCCATCACAACCTGGCGCATCCCCCGAACAAACGAAAGCGGCTAACGCCAGCTGATCATTAATGACCCTGTTAAAGAGGATTTCATGTCTGAAGCAACATTCCCTGAAGGCTTTTTATGGGGCGGTGCCTTATCCGCCAATCAGTCAGAAGGCGCTTTTCTTGAAGGCGGGAAAGGACTCACTACCGTTGACATGATCCCCATTGGCCCCACGCGTATGCCAGTAAAGCTGGGGCAGGAAAAACGCGTTGAGTTGCGCGATGACGAATTCTATCCCAGCCATACTGCGATCGATTTTTATCATCGTTATCGGGAAGATATTGCCTTGATGGCAGAAATGGGCTTTACCGTCTTTCGCACCTCAATTGCGTGGAGCCGTATCTTTCCGCGTGGCGATGAAAGCACGCCGAATGAACAGGGCCTGGCTTTTTATCGTGATATGTTCACCGAGTGTCGTAAACATGGCATTGAACCTTTAGTGACGCTCTGCCATTTTGACGTTCCCATGCATTTGGTTACGCAATACGGTTCGTGGCGTAATCGTAAAATGATTGAGTTTTTTGCCCGCTATGCCCGCACCTGTTTTGACGCATTTGATGGGTTAGTGAAGTACTGGCTGACCTTTAACGAAATTAACATCATGCTGCACAGCCCATTTTCGGGTGCCGGATTGGTGTTTGAACCCGGTGAAAACAGTGAGCAGGTTAAATATCAGGCAGCTCACCACGAACTGGTCGCGAGCGCCTTGGTGACAAAAATCGCGCATGAAATCAACCCTGATAATCAGGTGGGATGCATGCTGGCAGGTGGCAATTTTTATCCCTGGTCGAGCAAACCTGACGATGTCTGGGCGGCGCTACAAAAAGATCGTGAAAACCTGTTTTTCATTGATATTCAGGCGCGAGGTGCTTATCCCGCCTACGCTGCGCGCCTTTTCCGCGAAAAAGGGATTCAGATTGAAATGGCAGACGGTGATGCGGATATACTCAGGCATACCGTCGATTTCGTGTCGTTCAGCTATTATGCATCCCGATGTGCTTCGGCCGAGATGAATGACAACAATAGCAGCGCGGCAAACGTGGTGAAATCCCTCACCAACCCGCATATTCAGCGGAGTGAATGGGGCTGGGGCATCGATCCGCTTGGCCTGCGCATCACCATGAATATGATGTATGACCGTTATCAGAAGCCGCTTTTCCTGGTCGAGAATGGCCTGGGCGCACGCGATGAGTTAACGGAGAAAGGCGAAATTATTGACGATTATCGTATCAGCTACCTGCGCGAACATATCCGGGCGATGGCCGATGCGATCGGAGACGGTATTCCTGTTATCGGCTATACCACATGGGGCTGTATCGATCTGATTGCCGCATCAACCGGCGAAATGAGCAAACGTTACGGGTTCGTTTATGTGGATCGTGACGATCGTGGAGAAGGCACGCTGGCCCGGCGGCGGAAAAAGTCCTTCTGGTGGTATAAAAAGGTGATAGCAAGTAACGGCAGGGATTTGGATTAATCGTACAGCGCGCTTCAGCCTCTTAACCGACTGAAGCGCTGCTGGCAAAACCCCCTGAAGCAGGCTGTCCTGCTTTTCAGGCGACACTGACTGTCGCCTTCAGGGCATTTACTTCTGCAGCAACCAGTGTTCGATATCGCTGGCCGGGAGCGGCTTCGAAAAGAAGTAACCCTGTATCTGGTCACAACCGTATTGCTTCAGCAAACTCAACGTGGCTTCAGTTTCAACGCCTTCTGCCAGTACCGTATAGTTCAGCTCTTTCAACATCATGATAATACTCCGCACGATGATTCTTGACGCATGATCGCCATCCATTCGGCCAATTAAAGACATATCGACCTTAATGACATCTAGCGGTATTTCCTGCAGATAACTGATATTACTGTAGCCCGTACCGAAGTCGTCCAGTGAAATAACAAATCCCTGAGCTTTAAGCGCCTCCAGCCCGTTAATGGCGATATCACTCTCCGTAATGAGCTCGTTTTCCAGACACTCAATGCCCAGTAGTGCTGTCGGCAAGGCTGCCGCCTGCATTTTACTGGCTAAGCCAGAAGCAAACTCTGGTCTGGAAAAGTCACGCTCGCTGACGTTCACGGATACCGGGATAAGTTCAAACTCGTTGTTCCATTGCTTAAGCTGAATAATGACGCGATCGATAACCCAGTCAGTGAGGACAGAAATCAGGTTGGTTTTAATGGCCAGCGGTATAAAGTCGGCCGGAAACAGTTCGCCTCTCTCTGGGTGGTGCCAGCGGATCAAAGCCTCAAGCCCTACGGTTTTTCCCGTTTTTAAACAGACCTTTGGCTGATAAGCGAGGTACAGGCCTTCATCTTTTTTAAGCGCCTGAGCCAGATCGTTCATAATCAAAAAATCTTCAGTGCGACGCGAATCATAAGCATGATCGAACGTCATGGCGCCCATGTTTTGATGGATACATTCGTGTAATGCACTGACCGCCTGGCGCACCACTTCATTCGCATCGATGTCGCGGGAAACAAACTCTGTCTCACCCGTATAAACATCAATATCAATCGTAATGTTATCCGCTAAATCTGCTTTAAGGCTGGTTAATACCTCAACGGTGCTTTGCGCATTATAACCACCAAGATAAGGTTGTATTAACGCAAACCGGCCGGGCGCAAATGAATACAGCATGTCATCTGACTGCAGTTGAAGACGAACACCGACCAGTCCGGCAATTTGTCTGAGCAGGTTTTCTACCGGCGCAATGCCAAAAGTACGGGATAACTCATACGCCTGTGGAATATCAAGGCAGTCGATGAGGATCAGGCGAAAACGACGATCGGGATTATTGACGGCCAACTGCTGCATGTCGCGAATAAGTCGGGGCCGGTTGGGTAAAAGCGTGATCAGGTCCGTGAAACTGGCAAGATTCCAGGCATCCAGAAAAGAACTAACCAGTTTTGCCAGCGACTTTAAGGTGTCCAGTTGCTCATCACTAAACGTATGAGGCTTTGTGTCAGTCACGCAAAGCGTGCCTAAAACCAGCCCTTCCAGATTAGATAACGACACGCCTGCATAAAACCGAATGTGCGGCTCACCCTCAACAAGTGGATGAAAGGTAAAGCGGTTATCCTGTAATGTGTCCTGCACAACGAGCTGTCCGTCACCGTCAATCACGTGACGACAAAGGGAAACTTCTCGTGCGGATTCTTTAAGATTGAAATTACGGGAAACCTTAATATATTGATTTTTATCATCAATAATAGAAATAAAACTGCCTGAAATGCCCAGTACCTGCGCGGCAAGATGAACAAACTTTTCCAGCACCTCATCCCTGGTAACATCAGGTGACAAAAGTGCTTTAACCGCTTTGAGACGATTTTCGTCATTGCCACTTTGATTATTGTGCACAACAGCCTCCCCTTGTGCGGGTGCAAAAACGCAGAAACTAATTTAGCCTAAATTTAAATATTTAGCGCCCTGTTAAAGGACGATTTATCGCAAACAAGGGCTATGCGAGACTGTATAACATGACCGGAACTTTTTTCTAAGATTTTTAACGAGAAACCGCGCCGTCAGCCTCGCGCCTGGCGTTTTCAGCTATGTCGATATCACACATGACTGCAAGCCAAAGTGAAGCAATCGAATAAACGACCTGATTATTCAGGGCATATTTATCATTCACCTCATCAAAAGCGCAGCTGCCTGCCTGAATAACCTCAGGCTATAACATGAAAATGCGTTCAGCTGTTGCGCTTACCGCTCTGTCAGCGATCTCTTCAGATCGTTTTGTGTAACGCGTTACCGCCTCATTCTCTGAGCCTGACGGGGCGGAAGCGAAAATGGCGGCTCATGCACAAGCATAAAACGCGCGCTACCCTGTTGCTGAAGCCAACAACACCAACCGCGATCATATGGCTATAAATAGTCAAGATGTCGCAGGCCACCTGTCGCGTCTTTTCTGTCTGATTTATCGACGCATAAGGTAACGCCTGTCCTGCTGCCCTTTCCTTTCTTCTGCACCGCTGTCAACAGGCCTTCGAAATCTGTCCTTCCCGTAGTAAGCTACGCCCTACAGCCAATATGGGTCATGTCCATTGAGCGTTGAGCGTTGAGCGTTGAGCGTTGAGCAATGACGAAAGCTGACGGTAACCCGTTTGACTATAATTAACAGATTTAAAACCCCTGCCAGATGGCTTCGTTTATGGGCTGGGTGTTCAGGAATGGAAGTATGCTGACTGAAGAACAGTTGAATCACATTGTCACCCACCCCGACGACGTTTCTCATCAGGTTGTGGCAATGGCAAAAGAGTTACTGGCCTACCGGGCCGCTTTCGCGCGGCCCTATGCAGTCATAGAACCTTTGGGGATGACCTACATCGGCGATGAAAATGCAGCCATGGTCTGGCACCCAAAACATGGTGAAGACGGCGATACACGCTTGTATCTCAAACCCCTGATAGACGAGTAACGCTCGCTGGCGGGATAACGGTTGCGTGACCCAGGCGCGTATTTTATCAGCCGGTTCAGCGATGTCGTGTTCTGGCGCCAACCCTGGTACCTGCCTGACGCATTTATCCTGTCGCAAACCCTTAACCCTTTCTCAGCCGCGCGCTCCTCTGGGCAAATCTTGATGCCATGCCCGGGCAATAATCTGTGCCACGCGGTTAACGCGCTGTTCCGTCACGCACTCATCCGCACCCGATGGGTCTGCAACACCGCCATAGGCAACGGCGTGTTACACGGGTTCCGCGATCGTCAGCGCAGGGAGTGGGTTTGACAGCAACCTTTGCCGGATCTCATTATCCAGGTTGGCATCGGTGACAATATCCGTAAGCTCCTTCAAATGCACCACGTTGAACAGCGACCATGCGCCGTATTTTGAGCTGTCTGCCAGTAAAATTCGGCGCTGGGCGTTCCTGATCAGGTCCCGTTTGAGCGCGGCCTTTTCTTCTGTAGGCGACGTCACGCCCTTAACCCCATCCCATCCGTTACCGCTCAGGAAGGCAATGTCCGGATGAATATTATTAAGCAGTTTTCGCCCGTGGTCACCAATGCAGGACTGGCTGCTTTCATCAATGCGACCGCCAATAATTGTCACTTCAATCTGTTTGAACTCAGACAAAAACAGCGCGATATGGAGATCGTTGGTGATCACACGCAAAGGCATATGGGTAATCTGTCGCGCCAGCTCAAACATGGTAGTACCGGCGTCCAGTATCACCGCATCACCGGCTTTGATAAAACTGGCCGCAACGCGGGCAATCGCGTGTTTCTCAGCCAGATTGCGCGACGACTTTTCCAGCGTCGTGGGCTGAGAAGGGATAAACCGGTTCAGGGTAACGCCGCCATGCGTGCGACTGACGACACCTTCGTGATCGAGTTTAATCAGATCGCGTCTTATGGTCGCAGGTGACGCACCGGTCACCGTAACAAGCTGTTCAACCGTGACCAGATTGTTGCCTTTAAGATAATTCATGATCGATTCTAAGCGACTGTTTTCTTTCATGTTATGTGTACCTGAACAGGTTTTTATTTTCCGTAATGCTGCCATGATCGCAAACTGTGCTTTTTGTGTCCAGGTAATCTCTGGAAAGGTGATTAACTCAGCTCACTGGTGAGTAATACCGCTTTATGCGCCCGCCTCCTGACCACCCTGCTCAGACTGTTCAGGTAAAATCGTTTTAATTTCTCTGACGAAAAGTGGAGACATTAAATATTGTCGCGGAGTACGAGGAATCGTTATTCGTCCCTTTCGCAACACCACACCCGCACTCTTGCTGGCTGCCTGACGATTAACAATGACTCGCGATAGAAGATAGCGGATGGGTAAAAATGGCGATATTCAGGCTGAATTCAAAATGCGTAGCAGGAGAGAAGGATAATACAGGGCGGGTACGTAGAGCATAAGTGGAATAACAGCAGCGTTCCGTGCTGCCAGGAATAGATTCCCGATAAACGTTCAGACTATGCCGTTATAACGGCATGAGCATACTTACATGGCGTCACGATATTCTGGCCAGGCAACCGCATCGGACTGCCCCGAATCTGGCGACGCAAACAGACTACCCTGAAAGTTGATCACGCCCGCGGCTTCCAGCCACATCCACTCTTCCGCTTTCACGATGCCTGCGGCAATTACCGTGATTTCTAATGCTGAACAGCATTTGATGATCGCCTGAACAACTGCCTGTTTCGGGCCGCTTCGATGAACATCCGTGGTGATACTGGAATCAATACGAATGCGATCGGGCTGAATGTGGGTCAGTAATGACAATCCCGCCGATCCCGCACCGAAGTTATCAACGGACAGGCTGATACCGGCGGCTTTAAGCTCCCTGACAGCCACGGAAAATGCTTCCAGCCGTGAAATAACTTCGGTTTCACTGACGCCAATGACCACCTGCTCCGGCACCAGACCTGAGGCGTTGATGGTTGCAACAATTTTGGCAACGGCGTCCGGCACGACCACCAGCGTCATAGGAAGCAGGCTGACATACAGGGTCATTTCATCCGGACAGGCCCTGCCTGCCATCTCGAAAGCTTTAATCACGGCATCAAGGTCGGCATCATGTAACTTTTTATCCGACCCATTGGGATCGCTGCCGCTGTGGCGCGTATCCGTAATCGCCTCAATAGCCGTCACCTGCCTGGCAAGGGGATCAACAACCGGTCGGAAGGTGATACCCGAAGGAGAGGATTTTGCCGCGCTTGAGGCAGGCGCTTCAGGAATGAATTCCCAGTATTCTGACGGTAATACCTCGTAGTAGTTTTCTTTTTCACGCGCTTCTACGAAGGTACGCAGGAACTGCAGCGCTCTGTCAGCATAGGTCAGCTGATATTTGGAGGTGCCTTTATCGAGAACCGCCTGAAGCACGGTTGAACGATCGTGTTCACGCAAATCGAACAACTCCATTCCGGCGTTACCGAAGCGACGGGATGGCGCGTAGTCACGCATCAGTTCTACCACGTTGTGATGTCGGCGATCGGCACAGATACGTTGGTAAATAGCAAGAACGCCCTCTTCCGGGCCTTCCAGCAACTGGAAGAAATGTGTGCCATTAAACAACAAAATGCCTGTCACTTCATGGGAAGCATTAAGTATGCTGGCATCATCCACCATTCCTGGAAGCGTCTTAACAGGAACGTCATCCGAAATGTGGCTGCGATAAATAATGGTGGTCAGCAAAGGGCAGCTCCAACGTCGTCGTGATTGTAGAAGATAGCTTATCAGTTATTGTCCAAACATGCAGGTATCGGTTCGCGAACAGGCACAATAATTTACATTAATATACTACGGTGACGACGCTTCATCGCGGCACGATCCGGATTAATCTTGTGGCGTCGTGAAACCTATTCATTAAGGTTATTTATTTAAAAATGCCTATTCACCGTAAAGATCCCGACATGGCTTATTGGTTGACTTTAACGCCTCGTTACCGCCCGCCATTGAGACAAGATAATGCCTTGTATTAGCTGACATTGCAGACGTAACCATTGAGTGCCATCCCGTCAGGCGGGGTAATGCACAACGCATAAATGACATAAGACCCGGCATGTATACATTAAAAAAAACGAACAATACCTGAAATTTAATTTAAGGCTGAATGATAAAATAAAAGTGAATCGTTTGATTAAAATGGCCGCACTATTATTTATAATATTTCAGCGTCAAACTTTTTAACCAAAAAACAACGCCAAAATACGGATACAATTTGCATTAAGTAAAAAGACATGAAAACTTTATAATTCCTACACTCACTCTCCACAAGAAATAAATTAATTGCTTTTGCCTTTTATATTGATTGGGTTTTATTTCCAGCATTTGTCGTACACTCTTTTTTTGCAGTTCTATTCAGCAAACGGGCAGGAGCGGGAATGTCTATGGAATACACTAAAAAGGAACCTCACCGCACCAGTGAAAAAAATGCACTCAGCATTTCCGATCGCGGCCGGGATGAAGGTCTGAAGAAATTTCTGCGTCTGGCCAGCCAGCTGCTGGGCACCCATGGAAGTTATATTACCGTTCTGACCGATGAACAGCATATTGTTCGCGCCAGTTATAATATTGAGCTGCAAGATTCATCTCGCGAGCAGGCCTTGTGCCGGCACGTGGTCGAAGGCGGCGCAACGGTCGTTGTCACGGATACCTGCCGTGATGCACGTTTTGCTCATCATCCGTTAATAACGCATGCGCCTTTCATCCGCTTTTATGTCGGCACGCCGCTAAAAAACAAAAATGGCCTGATGCTGGGGACGCTGTGCGTAACGGATACGGTACCGCGCCCTTTCGACAACCAGCAAAAAAATATCTTTGAATCCCTGGCAGCGTTAGTTATCGCATTCCTTGACGCCTGGCACTCTGCGGCTTTTGTCGAACCGGTTACTGGCCTGGCGAATCGGGAACGTCTTGTTCGTGATATACAGCTCCTTGCTAATCTGAACGACACGGCTTCTCGCCGTCTGGTGCTGATTGACTGTATCGATATGTCACGCGCGTTCGAATTATCCCGATCGTTAGGTATGGCATCGCTGGAGTCGTTGCTTAAAGATGTGGCGACGCTTCTGCCTTTACGCCTTCGACCAATCAGTGGCGGCCTGCTTTATACTATCGCCACCGGGCGTTTTGCGATTTTAACCCATACTGACAGCCACATCAGTGCGCGCTGGGTGGTCGAGCGTCTTAATGGAATCAGTGCTGATGTCGGTGATGGTCTGACTATGGCCCTGACCACCTGCGTCGGGCAAACAGATTTTGTTGCCGGTGATGCCCCCGCCCATGAGGTTCTCCGACGAGCAGTCAATGCGCTGGAATATGAGAGTGACCAAAAGGTCTCGCCGTTTCGTCTTGATGAATTAAGCGATTCAGGCTGTGCGCCAGATTTTACCCTGATGAGCGAACTGGCAGAAGCCTTACGACACAATCACGGTTTATATTTAGTTTTCCAGCCCAAGGTATGCCTGAAAAGCGGCAAACCTGTGGGCCTTGAAGCACAGATGCGCTGGCACCATCCGTTGCGCGGCGACCTGCCGGCAGATAATTTTGCCACGCTGGCTGAGGGAACAGAGCTGGACAAACAGCTCACAGCCTGGCTGGTCGACCGCGCTATTTGCCGCCTTAAGCGTCTCCGGCATCACCCTATTCAGTTACCTGTAACGATAAGTCTTCACGAGCGAGATGTTGCTGACGTCGCTTTTGCAGAAAAGCTGGCGGAGAAAATGCTAAAGGCAGGGCTGCCGGTCTCACTGCTCATCATCAAGATAGTGAAAACGGAGCATATCATTGACAGTCCGGCCGCCATGCTGGGGCTGGAAATGCTCAGACGTCTGGGATTCAGTATGTCGTGGGAGGATGCCGCTAAAGGCTATAGCAAAATACGCTACCTTCGCCAAAGCCCGCCTGTCATCATCAAGCTTAATAACGTCCTGGCAAACGCGATCAATGCAAAAATCACTTCACGTCTGATAGCGCACAGTATTTTTAGCACCTTAAAAGAGTTTAATACGATCGTCTTAGCGGATGAAACCGGCTTTCACGCTGCGACGTCACCCCTTGCCGCTCCCCCGCAAGATAATGATGTCGCATATGAATATTTCAATATCAAGCCCATGGCCGAAACTGAACTGGATGCCTGGCTGCGTTGGAAGTTACCTGGCGAGCCTTCCGGACACTAACAGTTTACCCTTCTGAACGGATTGCGAGGAGAGGTCTGGCCGATTGTTTATTTCTTTGCCAAATAACGTTTATTGTCACGCGCCTGAATACGCGCTTCCACGGGCGAGGGAAAAATATAATTATACAGGTCACGATACAGGCTCAAATGCTTGATCACGCCTTCACGAATGGTTTTTGTCATATCATTCACTAAAAAGTCACAGGTAGTCTGAAAACTTCCCATTTTAAAAAAGGCTTTATCAAAAACCGTGACTGTTCCTTCCCATTTCATCAGGTACTCATCTCGCGTCGCATCGTGGCTGGCAATAAACAGACCTTTATGGGATTTAACACCGTGGTTGCCAACATACGTCACCGGAGAATCATAACCGCGTTTGCTGCGCCAGCGGCAAAATTCATAAGGAACATCATAATGCGGCAAAATAAAATCGGGGCAGCGAAAGTGCGCGTCGCTTAATAAGCCATCGAGCGTGACAGAAAAATGCAAAAAATCCTGCATGAAATCGAACTGCCGCGTTTTAGTATATTCAACATGGATGTTGAAATTACCGGATAATACGTACCAGTAATTAGTAAATCCGTTGACCAGAATACAAAAAACCTGCCAGTCACTGAGACGACGATCCCCCGCTAACCCTCTGAAACGACTGATCATCAACCTTGATTTTGGATGCTGATACGCTTTAAGTAACGGATCATTCATACCTTTCAGTAACATCAGGCCCACTCCTTAGTAATTTGGCTTATCCTGCCATGTCGTTTTCATCCTGAAAAGGTGGCGTCTTCTGATTATGCTGCCTGAGGCACTGGCCTGACGCTTTCTCGCACGCATTGGCTGTTCCCACATGCTTTATCTCATCGTTTCAGGCACTTTCGCCAAACGCCAGTACGCGCTTGCTGCTGAATGAAAAAGTGTAGAGGGCAGAAACACAATTTCAGAAAAGTTGCGGGTAATGGAGAGCGAGGCTGTGGAAGAAATCAGAAGGGAAAGAGCGCCAGTGCGCGTTGCTGATGAAACTGAATAAAATCATGTTTTAATGCGCAATAGATCTTCATATCGCCCTGGCAGGCACGTTGTGCGGCGTATTTGACCGCAGCATATTCATGGCGAATCGCGGGAAAGTGTCGCAAATAATCCCGAAACGCCAGGTGCCGTATGATATGCGGACTCCCCGGGAGAAAAGCATGAATCTGGTGGGTCCGCGCCTGAACACCTTTAGTAAAATAGCGTCTTCCCGGAATACCGTTTTCTCCGCGCGGTTGATAGCCTGCCTGTATTAGCCCAGACTCTGCTGTTGGCGCATCAGGATTCATCACTTCTGCCAGAATATCGATGACAGGTTTGGCTGATAACCCTTCAACAGCCGTACTGCCAATGTGGTGGACAGCCACAAGATGCTCACCCAATGCCGCCGCGATAACGGCAGCTTCGGTAGAAAAGTGATCCGCCCATTCGGGCCGGTATTCACGGATAATCAAAGGGAAACGATTCATTGATGCGCATCCGTTCTAGCGCCCTTTTTTCTTACGACCCGGCTGGGTAAAGCGCTTGCGTGACGCCGGTTTATCCTCTGACTTTTCGCCCTGTTTAACGGCATTTTTTGCCGGTTTCTTTGCCGCCGGACTCTTCTGTGGTGTTTTCTTCGCTGGCTTGTCTTCTGAAGAGGAATTTTCGAGTAACTTAAACAGTTCAACCCGTTCATCATCCGTGAGATCGCGCCATTCTCCTAAAGGGATCCCTTTAAGATTGACGTTCATGATGCGCGTGCGTTCAAGCTTAGTCACTTCATAGCCAAAGTGTTTGCACATGCGACGGATTTGCCGGTTAAGCCCTTGAACCAGCGTAATACGAAACACGTAAGGCGCTTCTTTCTTTACTTTGCATTTTTTGGTTACCGTACCCAACATGGGAACACCTGACGCCATGCCCGCGATGAATTCGTCGGTGACAGGCTTATCGACGGTCACCACATATTCCTTTTCGTGATTGTTGCCGGCACGCAAAATTTTATTGACCAGATCGCCATGGTTGGTCAGGAAAATTAAGCCCTGAGAATCTTTATCAAGCCGACCAATAGGGAAAACGCGCTTGCTGTGATTGACAAAATCACTGATGTTATCGCGCTCGCCTTCTTCCATAGTGGTAATAATGCCGGTTGGCTTGTTCAGCGCAATCAGCACCAAATCATCTTCATCACGTGGCTCAATTAACTGACCATTCACTTTTACGACATCGCCTGCAAAGACCTGGGCACCTACCGCCGCGCGCTTGCCATTGATGAAAACGTTGCCTTGTTCGATAAAGCGATCGGCATCGCGGCGGGAGCATATTCCGCTCTCACTGATGTATTTATTGAGCCGTGTAGATGATTGGGTCAGCATGGTTCCTCCAAAAACGCGCACTATACCTTACCGAAACCCGCTTGCGAAGCGGGATCCGTCAAACTTTCTGAGCCGTTCACCCTCCCTCAGCCAGGTAACGATTTATCTCGTGGCGGTGACCTCAGGACACAGGCCGGGGTATCCGTCAGTCCAGCGCCCGGGTTCATGGGCAAGCAAACTTTTATCGCGTCCCTGCGACAACATCCTCTTAAAAACGAGCGCTCAGGCCCAGGTTCCATGTGACGTCGCGATAATCACGGTCACCCACCACCGTCGAAACAGCGGCAAATGCGGTCACCGCCTCGCCCAAGGGCACATTGGCGCCAACGGCCATATCCACCCAGTCTTTATCCTGGCCGGCGCTGGTGCGCCGGAAGGTGGTGCGGGTAGATTTTAACCCCGCGCTCACGGCTGAGTCGGTGTCGCCAAACTGGTGGTTATAGCTGACCTGTGCCCAGGGGTTTATCCATAATCCTTGGGTGTCGATACGCCAGCCCGCTGCGCCAATCTGTGAGTGCCGCGTTTGATCGGAGAAACGCATGGCGCTGCTGCTGTCGCCCCGTTCCTGATAAGCATCTGCCTGCACGTAGTCCAGTGCATAGCTGGCTACCGGACCGGTAGTGATGACCTCGCCTAACGGTAAATCCCAGCCTGTCTGGACGCGCAGCCCCATCAGTTTACCCCCGCTGCTTCCCTGCTCCGTTCGCGTTGCAGGTCCAAGTTTTATCCGCCGTTCTATTGCGTCGTAATCCAGATCCGCATAGTGGACGTCGGCGTTAAGCCAGAGCCGATCCATCAGCTGCAGCTGGCTCCAGAGCGCAACCATATTGCCACGCAGTCGGTAATCATACCGATCAGAGGGATGCTGGCGTTGACTGGCGGTCGACAGCAACGCACCGGCCTGCCAGTTATCGCTCAGTTGATAACCGATGCCCACAGACAGGTTGGCGGTATCGGTGTCGCCATCATTGAAAACATCGTTTTTATTGCGGGCATGCTGACCGGCATAACCGCCAAATACGGTGAACTGACCGGCCTCAGCGGGTTGCTTGCGCTGCTGCTGAAGATGACCATCCAGTGTGTTGTGCATGTCATGCAGCATGGCCAGCGGGGCCTGCGTCAGCACCGCAACCTGCGCGGGTGCATCCAGAATCGACTGAATGTAGTCGGCAATGATGGCATGTACCGCCGGACTGGGATGAAGGCGATCGGCGAACAGATAATTTTGCTGGGACGAAAAACCTGCTGTTGATGAGGTACAGTCAACGGAGGAGGTTCCGGGCGGACAGGCCATGCCTGCGGTATTACTCAATCCATAAACCGCGGGGTTGTCGATGACTTCACTAAAGAGCCCATTAATATCAACCCGGACGATATTTCCCTGGGTATTTGCCAGCGCGTTTTCCTCCAGCTGATTGTACCGCGCCGTCAAGGCTGCCGCCTGAGCGCTCAGCTGTTGCCAGGCGGCGAATAACTGCTGTGCAATCAGATCGCGAACCGCCGGGACACCGGAGAGTTGTCCGGCTGCCTGATTGAACGCAGCCTCAATAGCCTGCTGTCTGGCGGCACTGTTGGGCGTTGCGGCAGCATCCAGTGACTGAAAGGCAGCGGACACGGCTGCGGCACTAAACGGCTGAAGAATCGCCTCGATCAGCGCGGGCGTGGCACCTACGTTAGGGACTGTCGGCACAATCACGGTGCCAGCGCCAGCATTGAGCAGCGCTTTCACCTGACTGGCGGCCGCACCGGCACTGTTGTCAATGAGGGTGGTTGCCAGCGGAGGAAGCGCAACGGCTGCGGCCAGGTCGTTACCGCCTATCCAGTGAATATATAATCCGTTGGGATCGGCCCGACCGTTGTTCGATGCGAGGTAACGCGCCACCTGATCCTGAGTATTAAACTGCGGATTAATAGCGGGTACGGCAACGGCCCCGCCTGCCGCGTAGTTGCTGCCGCCCTGGGAAGAAGGCTGGAGCGTAAGCCCTGCCTGCCGCGCAAGGATTTCGTCATACAGCGGATTGGTTGCAGAATTATAGGTAAACCGACCCACATTTCCGGTATCGCTCAGGCTGTCACCGAATACGGTAAGACTGTCCCATGCCATGGCCGGCAGCGGTGTTGTCAGGGCACTCACCGTGGCCAGCGCCACTAAGGATACAGGAAACCACACACGCGCTCTCTTCATCATTTGCTCCGCTCAGGGATGTAACAAGGATGGATAAATCGAAGAACAGCAAATAACATCACGGCTCAGTAATAGCCGTTGAGAGTAAAAGGCTCCAGGTGAAAGCTGGGGTGCGCTCGCAAAAACGAAAACTTTTTTTATAATTCCGAAAAGTGCCAGCCGCACCTGCACCTGAGCCCGGAGCGCGAAAAACGTGCCCGGCGAGGCCAGGACGGAGGCAATGTCGTCAACCCTGGCGGCCGTGGACAGGCCTCATCAGGTTGGAGCTGTGTGACACCCAACAAAGGCGCTATTTTTTAGCCGCAGGCTTAAGCCCGCGGTAAAGGTCCTGCAGTCTTTTCATGGTCTTCACGGTGCGGTCAGGCAGGGAGGAGGCAACCGACAAAATCATCATCTCCAGGCAAACCATTACGGTGCCATGGAGCGGAATTCGCCCCTTCTCTCCACCGCGTGGAACATTGATTACCACATCCGCTTCGCGGGCAAAAAAGGAGTCAGTGGCATTCGTGAGTAAAATAATGGGCACGCCGAGTCTTTTGGCTTCACGCACCACGGTGCTTCCCTCACGGTGGGCAGACTTCTGCGCCATCATGATCAGCACATCGCCGCGCTGCAAGGCCAGCATTTGCTCCGCCAGCGCTATTCCTGCCCGATTAAGTGAGAATGACGCCAGGCCGATTCGGTTTAACAGGCGGGCGCTGTAGTCCGCAAGGATGCCTGAGGCATTGATGCCAAAAATGGCAACCTGACGGGCTTCGATCATCAATCCGGTAGCCTCGGCCAGCGCCTGACGGTTTTGCTCAGAGGATAAAACATGGCAGGCATGAAGATGCCCCTGCAAAACAAAGTCTATGGACGAGGTGACATCACGCGTTACGTCGTTGACCGTGGTTGTCATCTTCTCCTCTGACGACATGCCAGGGCCGAACCAGGCCTGCAGCACTTTTTTCAGATCGCGTAAGCCCGAAAACCCCAGCGCCTGGATTGCGCGGATAACGGTGGCGTCAGAGGTATGATTGGCGTCAGCAATATCCATCGCCGTGCTGTCAAGCACCGTTTCCCGGTTGCTATTGATGTAATGCGCGACAGCCAGAAGGCGTGGAGAGAGTTGATGCTCACGTGACCGGATACGCTCACCCACGATATCAACGCGGCTTTTAGTCTGCATTGCGATGATCGTCCGCCTTGTCATTTTCACTAGTAAACATGTGATGTTATTCCCGCACGTATTGATCCTGAAGCGACATGAGTGCCGGAAACCTGAATGCAGAAGGCTCCAATAAGCCGCATAAAGGATAATGTTTCTCATTTCCCGTCTGCAGATAATGGCCCTGCACAATGTAGTCAGCAAGCAATTTTATCGCCCGCAGAAACTCCTCCTGGGACAGCTTACGCGTTCACTCGCCCAGCATGAATTAAAAAAACCTTTAAATTCAATATATAAAGTCCTTCACGCACCGTTTTTACTGCATGCCAGGTAACATTTCAGAATGTAGTGAAAACCCTCTCTTTTCTGTTTACTACTACATCAGCCAATGATTGAATGATTATCAATTACAAAAAAGCGAGGGCGAGATGATGAGGTTATCTGCCCGTCGCTGAATAAATACACGCAATACACAGGGTTATTCCCTTTATTTCTGTCATTGATGATCAGCGAAAAAATAATGAAAAAACGTTCCAACGAGATTAAAAACCTGGGGATCCAGCAGGCAGTCATGCTGGCGATGTGTTCTGGCGCGTTGCTTGCCTCGGGTAAAGGCCTGGCGGCGGTCAGTGATAATACGGTGACGGTAACCAGTGACGCAGATCGTCACGATGGCTACACCATCCCCACCACCAGCGTGGCCAGCAAAGCCCCGGTGGCGCGTCTGGATGAGGCACAGTCTGTCAGTACCGTGACACAACAACAGCTTGATGACTACCAGGCCAGCAGCCTGAGTGATGCAATGCGTTTTGTCAGTGGCGTATCTGAAGCAAACACCCTGGCAGGCACGGAAGATGGCTTTGTGCGGCGCGGTTTTGGGAGTAATTCTGATGGGTCTGTTTATCGCGACGGCATCCGCAGCAGCCAGGGACTCAATCTGGATGCCACCACGGAACGCGTCGAGGTGCTAAAGGGTTCGGCTTCGTTACTCTACGGTATTCAGAATCCCGGTGGGATCATCAACGTGATCAGCAAAAAGCCGCAATATTCCTGGCACTCAGCGGTCAGTGGCCGCTACGCAAGCGAAGGCGGCGGTGCAGGTACGCTGGATGTTACGGGCCCACTGGGCAACGGCGTTGCCTTCAGGCTCATCGCGGAAAAACAACGCCAGGATTACTGGCGTAACTTTGGCAGTGATGAACACTCGCTGCTGGCTCCCTCTCTTCAGTGGTATGGGGAGAAGGCCAGCCTGTTAATCAGTTACAGCGATTATCGTTATGATATTCCCTACGATCGCGGCACAGCGTTTATCAACGGCTCACCCCTCTCACTGCCCTACAAACAGCGGCTGGACGATAAAGCCAATCATGCCTGGGGACGCAATCAGGCGCTGAACGCCCATTATGACTGGCAGTTCAACGACAGCTGGAGCACGCGCCTGACGCTTGGCTGGAATCAGCGCCGTTATGACAATAATGAGGTGCGGGTAACGGCCATTGATCCTGCCAGCGGCGTTGTCACCCGGCGCGCGGATGCCAATCGCGGCTTTAATCAAAAAACCAAATACGTCTCCTGGGATGTTCTGGGCAATCCGGAACTTTTTGGCATGACGCATGCGCTGGTGTTTGGCACCGATTATGAAATGAACCAAACCTATCGGGCGCATCAGTATCAGGGCAAGAATGACAGGCGCTTCAACTATTTCAATCCGGTTTATGACATGTTTTCTCCCGTCACCGACAGCACGACAGAGAATACGGCGAATGCCAACAACTTAAACCGTATCCACAGCCGCTCGGTTTATGTCAAAGACAGTATTTCGCTGACGTCCGACTGGATCGCCGTCGTGGGCGGGCGTTACCAACATTATGAGCAACGAGCTTCAAAAGGTTTTAACCCGGTCGTTCAGACACTGGATGATGAAGGGAATAAATTCCTGCCACAGGCCGGGCTGATTTATAAAATCACGCCAGATATTTCGCTCTACACCAGCATAAGTAAATCCTTTACCCCGTCAACCGATGTTGATGATGCGGGCAATGTCAGTCAACCCGAACAGGGAACGACATGGGAAGCAGGGAGCAAATGGCAAATCACCCCTCGCCTTTTCGCCTCGGTCGCCTTCTACAACATTGATGAAAGGCAGATGTCGTTGAGCATTAACGGCACCACCCGCCCTATTAACAAGGCGCGGTCTCAAGGGGTTGAGCTTGAGGTTAATGGTGAAGTGGCGCCCGACTGGGACATCAGTGCCAATTACAGTTATGACAATGCCGAAATCGTCGATGACAGAATTAATCCGGCCAACAACGGCCATCGCCTTCAGAATGCACCTGAACATGCCGGGGCGCTTTACCTGAGTCACAACCTGGTGATACGCAGTTTACCCGGTGATTTTCGTGTAGGTGGTGGCGCACGCTATGTTGGCAGTCGCGCCGGCGATCCGGATAACAGCTTCTCTTTGCCGGATTACGTTGTCGCTGACGGCTTTATTGCCTGGAACAATCAGCTACTGGGTAAAAAAACGCAGTTAAGACTGAATCTTAATAACCTGTTTAACAAACACTACTACACGTCGAGCGGCGGTAACCTGCGCGTACGTGAAGGTGAAACCCGTAACCTGATGGTGCAAGCCCGTGTTGAATTCTAATCCCTGCAAAACAATCTGGCGGCTCCTGCTCCTGCTGCTCTCCATGACAGTCAGCAGCGTCGCCTGGGGCAAGACGATTACTGATATTAATGGCGATCGGGTTGATATTCCCGATCGTCCTCAGCGTATTGTTCTCGGCGAAAGCAGAATGTTGTACACCTTCGCCATGCTGGAACCCGGCAATCCGTTCAAAAGGCTGGTCGGCTGGCCACAGGATCTGAAGAAGTATGACCGGCAAACATGGAATATTTTTGCGCACAAATTTCCAGAGATGCTCAGCATACCGTCGTTAGGTTTTGATGGAATAAATGATATTAATCCTGAACAGGTGATTGCGTTAAAACCAGACGTGGTGATCCTGCCCGAGCTCGCCCGCAGCAGTGATGCCGGGCAACGGCTGGAAAAGGCGTTGAAAGCGGCAAACATTCCCGTGGTTAAAATCGATTTGCGGGTCCATTTACTGCAAAACACCATGCGGAGTGTTGCCATCCTTGGGGATGTACTGGATCAGCCACAGCGTGCATCGGCGTTCAACCAGTTTTATCAGCAACATATGCAGGTTATTCAGCAGCGCCTTGCCCGTTATCAAGGCTCTAAACCTACCGTGCTGTTACAGCTCCACCTGGGCCGCCGCAATGAATGTTGCGTCACCGCTGTGAATGGCAGTCTCGGCGAGGTGTTGTCGCTGGCAGGGGGAGATAACATTGCCGGTAAAACCCTGGCTGGCGTTTTTGGCCGACTGAATGAAGAAGCCGTGATTGTCGCGCATCCGGATTTTTATTTTGCGACAGGTAGCGGAGACAGCGGCGATTCATCGGATCTGAAGATCGGTCCCGCCATCAGTTCGGCTGAAACACGCGCGTCCCTGATCCAGCTGACTGCGCAACAAAATGGCCTTAAGCAGCTTCGGGCCCTTCATAACGGTCATGCTGCCGCGCTGTGGCACAACTTTTATCTCAGCCCGTGGCACGTTGCGGCAGCGGAATTTTTTGCTAAAACCCTTTATCCGGATCGGTTTAAAGACGTTGATCCGGAACACACCCTGCAGCAGATATTCACCACGTTCCTGCCTGTTCCCTATTCAGGAACCTACTTTTATTCGCTGGAGAAAGCATCGCCTTAAAGCGCGGTCTGGCGGCAGACTGAACATCGCGCCGCCAGAACCGGCTGGTATAATATCAGTGTTGGTTTTTGACCCTTACGATATCGGCCATCACTGATAACGCTATCTCCGCAGGCGTTTTACTGCCAATGGCCAAACCTATCGGTGCCTGAATCCTGGCCAGCTCATCCTCAGCCAATCCGGCTAACGTCGTTAAGCGTGCCTTACGCTTAGCGCTGTTTTTTACCGATCCCATGATGCCGATATAAAAAGCGTGCGTATTGACCGCTTCCATCATGGTTAACTCATCAATACGGGGATCGTGTGTTAACGACACAATGGCAACAGCAGCATGGGCACCGTTTAACTCCAGCCAGCGCGCAGGATGCTGCGGCACAATCGTCACGTTGTCTTCACCCGAAAAATGACGCTCCAGTTCACTTAACATTGCCGAACGGTGCTCACAGACGCGCACATGAAAACCCAGAAGTTGCCCAAGACGAATGCATTCAAACGCAACCGTGGAATACCCTGCCACCAACAGTTCAGGAATCGCGCCGACTGGCAACACGATGTCGGGGTCCTGATAGCTAAGCACGGGTAAGGCGGCCGACGTTGCAACCCTCTCCCACGATGCGCGCTCGCCCACGGACAACTTTTTGATCATCCGGGTTTGGCCGATAAGCGCCTGATGCATCGCACTTAACAACGCGCCGCTGAGCATGTCAGGAAGCAGATGTTCCACCAGCACGTCCAGACGGCCGCCACAAGGCAACTGCACCCGGGTTTGCCGTCCGCCATCACCATATCGGACAACCTGGCTGCTTATCCGGTAATGCCCTTCCGCCAGACGTGCCAGGAAATCTTCTTCGATGCAGCCGCCAGAAAGCGAGCCACAGCAATCACCGCAGGCGTTAATCGCCATCATTGTCCCCGGCGCGCGTGGGGACGAACCCCAGGTGCGAAGCACGGTGCACAGCCAAATCGCCTGTCCCGCCTGATGCCAGTTCAAGGCCGTTTCGATAACCCGCTGATCCAGCGTAATCATGAGCTGCTCCTTACTCGCAGTAGGTCTTCCGGGTAATCAATATCCTCCAGGCATCCCCGATCGCTGAGCGGCACATAGCGGATTTGCTGGTTTAACAGCAAATGTTGTGCCCCCGTATCGCCTGAAAGCTGTTGCAGCGCGGGAAAAAATGCTCGCTGGAAGCCAACCGGATGGCCTGGCTGTCCTTTGACCCACGGGCGTACAAGCGGTGAAGCATGCAACGCCTGCTCCACCGCCTGATAGCTGTCAGTCGTGACAAAAGGCATATCGCCGAGCGCGATAATGACGGCATCATAGTCCAGGCAGGCGCTGACGCCTGCTGCTATGGAATCTCCCAGCCCCTGACTGACACAGAAAACAGCACGCACGTTGTCCAGCAGCACATGAATAGCCTTATCTTCCGGGCGCGTCACAACAATGATATCCATACCGCTTGCCCTTGCCTGTTCCAGCGAATGCCGGAGGACGGCTTTTCCTTGCAGTACCGCCAGCAGTTTATGCTGGCCGCTTGCCTGTCGAAACCGGCGGCTCATCCCCGCCGCCGTGAGCACAATCGCCGTCTTCACATCCGCCTTCCCGGCAACCTCGCTGCCCATATTTAAAGGATTTTATCCAGCGTGATGGGTAAATCCCTGACGCGCTTACCGGTCGCGTGATAAACCGCATTGCTGATAGCCGCAGCCACGCCCACGATGCCCAGTTCACCGACCGTTTTTCCGCCCATGCTGGTGGCCTGATAATCAGGCTCGCCGACATCAATGGTGGTGATCTCGGGAATATCCGCATTCACTGGAATCAGATAATCGGCAAGATTATTGTTAATCACCCGACCATTACGCGGATCGATAATGCCGCCTTCGAGTAATGCCTGACCTACCCCCATGATCATGCCGCCCACCCACTGACTTCGGGCGAGTTTAGGATTATAAAGTCGGCCACTGTCGAAGGCCGCGACCATACGTTTCAACCGTATGGTGCCAAAGTCTTCGTCCACCCGCACCTCAACAAACTGTGCGCTCCAGCTGTGGGCCGAGACCGTATCCGGTCGGCTCATTTCATTCAGGCTACCGGTAACGCTGTCCCGTTCCTGCGCAGACATGTCCGGTGAAAACGTGCCGCCTTCAACGCTGAGCCCATTAAGGTTAGCCAGCTTAAGCAGCGCCCCCAAATCAATGGCCTGAGACGGTTTAGCCGTGAGATGGATGCCACCCAGGGCCAGAGTGAGTTGGTCATGCGAAATGCCGGCAAGAGGGGAACCTGAGGTCTGACTGGCCAACGCCAGTAAACGGGCGCGCAGCTTTTTCGCGGTAACGTCTACGGCAGCGGTCAGATTCCCTGCCAGCTGGGAGCCGCCCGCAACGCCAGCCCGGGGCAGTTGCGTATCGCCTAATTCAACATCAATGTGCTGTGAATCAACGCCCAGAATGTCTGCGGCGGTTTGCGCAAGTATGGTGTAAGTACCGGTACCAATATCCGCTCCTGCGCACTGCACAACGAACTGACCTTGCGGAGAAAGCAGGATTTTAGCTTCCGCAGGCATGGTGTTGACCGGATAGGTCCCCGAGGCCATTCCCCAGCCAATCAGTTCGCGTCCTTCACGCATCGATCGGGGCGCCATGACGCGTTTATCCCAACCAAACGCCTCAGCCCCTTTTTGGTAGGCCTCTTTAAGCCGACGTGAACTCCAGGGAAGATCTTTTTGGTAATCACGATCGGCCCAGTTAAGTAGCCGAAAAGCCAGGGGATCAAGATCCAGTGCGTAAGCCATCTCATCCATCGCCACTTCAAGACCGAACGCGCTGGGGTTTTCACCCGGTGCGCGCATCCAGCCAGGCGTCACCGTATTAATAGGTCTGACCTGATGTTGGGCAGAGAGGTTTTCGATGGCATACATGCGGCCAGTGACCTTGCTGCAGTTTTCGGCGAACACGTCAATAAGTGATGTCTCACTAAAACTGCGCAGGATAACGGACTGAATCTTTCCTTCCCGCGTCGCCCCCATTTCCAGCTGTTGTGAGGTTGCCGGACGTCCGCCCAAACCCGTGAAGGTTTGCGGTCGCGTCAGTGACACACGAACCGGACGATTGAGCGCGCGCGAGGCCACACAGGCCAGCGCAACATGTGTGTAAGGCACGGGCTTAGAACCGAAGCCGCCCCCCACATAGGGCGAAATGATACGCACCTGTTTGGGTGAGATGCCCATCCATTCCGCAATTTCGACCTGGGCGCCCATCACCCACTGGCTGGGTTCCCAGACGGTCATATGATCGTTCTCCCATTGTGCAATACAGCCATGGGGTTCCATGGGCATATTGTATTCACGCGGGGTCGTGTAGCGCTGATTGATGCGGACTTCAGACTGGTTCATGGCGCTCTGCGCATCACCCATCTCAATATCCTGAGGTGGGAGCGGCTTGGGTTCCACCCCTTCATCTGTCGGTGATATCAGCGCAGGCGTGGTGTCATAGTCAATCTCTACCAGCGAAGCTGCGTAAGTTGCCTGTTCGAAGGTTTCGGCCACCACCAGGCCAATGTTCTGACCGTTGTGAATAATCACGTCATCCTGGATCGGCGTGTAGGTTGTCTGCGCGGCGCCCCCGTCAGCGATTGCCGTCGGCTGATGAATTTTCAGTGAATTGAGATGCGTATAAACGGCAATAACACCCGCTGCGCTTTCTGCTTTAGTGGTATCCATGTGTCTGATGCGACCGCTGGCGACGGTGGACTGGATGACCACGCCGTGCACAGCATTCTCGGGTGTATGTTCGATCGCGTAACGCGCTTTTCCTGTCACTTTAACCTCACCATCACCCCGGGTGCGCGGCGTTCCCAGTCCTGACAGGCTTGCGGGTGCGCGGCGATAGCGTTCGTTGTGATCGCCTGTGGAATCCACGGCGTTCCCACTGTGAAGCAGGTCGTTTTGGTCATGGGTCATACGATTTCTCCTGCCGCCATCAAGGCGCGTGCGATTACCCGCGGTGTAAGCTGTATTTTATGCGCATTCCCGGAGAGCGCCTGTGTTTCCTGGTTAATCAGCTCTGCAGCCTCATACAGCGTTTGGTGCTCAAAAGGCTGTCCTGTCAGTGCCTGTTCAATGCGGCGCGCGCGCCAGGGTTTTGTTGCCACACCACCTAAAGCAATATGGACCGTTTCGATCATTCCCTGATTAAGCGTGAGTCCAACGGCTGCACTGGCGCTGGCGAATTCGTAGGAGGTGCGATCGCGGACTTTTAAATAGTGAGACTGCTTAAGCGCCGGGGAGCATGGGATCTCAATGGCTACGATGATTTCATCCGCCAGCAACGCATGTTCATGATGGGGTGTATCACCTGGCAGAAGAAAGAAATCTTCAATCTGAATGCGTCGGCTCTGCTGCTGGCTGTTTTGCACCACAACCGTTGCATCGAATGCCGTCAGAGCGACCGCCAGGTCGCCGGGATAAACCGCCACACAGTGGTCGCTGTTTCCCAGAATAGCGTGGTTGGTATTCACACCATGCCGCGCAGCGCAGCCGGAGCCAGGCACGCGTTTATTGCACGCAGAGAAGGTGGCCGGATCGCGATAATACGCGCAGCGTGTGCGCTGGCATAAATTGCCGCCGATGGTAGCCATGTTGCGAATCTGAGGCGACGCCGCCTGCCATAAGCTGCCGTACAAAGCCGGCGCCTCGCGTTCACAGGCCGGATGATTCGCCAGCTCACTCATAGTGACCAGAGCGCCAATGGTGATGTTATCCTGACCAAAATCAATCGCAGACAAGTTGGGTAATCCAGCGATATCAGTGAGCCGGGACGGCGTAAAGACACCACATTTCATTAAATCGAGTTGTGTCGTCCCACCCGCGATAAGATGATTTTGGGGATGTTGTTTGGCGCCAGCAGCATCCTCAACGGACTGCGCAACCTGCCAGTGAAATTCATTCATCGTGCCTCCTCCGCCATTTCCGCCGCGGCCTGTTTAATGGCATCAAGAATGAAAGGATAAGCACCACAGCGGCAGAGGTTGCCACTCATATATTCCCGAATTTCGTCGTCAGAACCGGTATGGCCTTCTTTGATACAGGCCACCGCAGACATAATCTGACCTGGCGTACAGTAGCCGCACTGGAAACCATCATGCTCAATAAAACAGCGTTGCACCGGGTGCAGTTCACCCGAGGACTGTTCCAGACCTTCAATTGTGGTCACGGCTTTACCTTGCGTCTGCACGGCCAGTGTCAGACAACTCAGTACCCGCTGCTCGTTTACCAGTACGGTACAGGCACCGCACTGCCCCTGATCGCACCCTTTCTTGGTACCGGTCAGGTTAAGATGATCGCGCAGCGCATCTAATAAGGTTACGCGAGGATCGATGCTGATCTGTTGGGTCTGACCATTGACCTGCATCGTTAACGGTATTGTTTCTGACATTGTCTTTTTCCCATGGTTGCAGGGCCGGTTAGGTGATCGGTTACTTATACATAACGGGCGAGATAAGAACGGGGAAAGCCGGATAACCCTGATGTTTACATGCGTATGTACGTCATTAGGTTTAGCACTTATTTTCAGGGTAAGAGGTAAAAAGACGACGATTGCGTTAATTAACACGGCTGGTCGCCCTGTTCATTCAGGCGACCAGCACAGTAATCAGCAGGAGGATTTAGACAGGCGAGAAAGTTTATAGTGAGTGGTGATAAAGCTGACGATAAAGACCAGAGCGAAAAGCACCACAATAGTTGGTGCGGGAGCACTGTCAATAAAAAATGAGAGATAAACGCCGCAGAGTGAGACAACCAGCGAAACAAACGTCGCCAGTATCAACGCATGGGAAAACCGATCCGTCAGCAAAACGGCAATCGCTCCGGGTGCAATAAGCAATGAAATCGATAAAATAATCCCTACTGCCTTAAGCGTTGCCACAATGGTCAGAGAGACCATACACAACAGGCTATAATGCAGCCAGCGCACCGAAAGCCCGCACACCTGAGCCTGTTGAGGATCAAAGCTGAACAGCATGAAATCGCGCCATTTCAGACCGACGACAGCGACAATCACAGCGGCAATGCCTAACGTCTGAAAAATATCGCTTTGGCTGATCCCCAGCATATCGCCGAATAAAATATGGTCGAGGTGGATCTCCGGTTTCAGGGCGATGTACAAAATCAGGCCAACCGCAAACATCCCGGAAAAAACAATACCCAGAACCGTGTCCTGCTTGATTCTGCTGTTCTCTTTAAGGTAGCCACTGGCGACAGCACAAAACAAACCGGCACTGAATGCGCCCACTGCCAGAGGTAATGCCATCATCCACGCCAGCACTATGCCTGGAAAGACAGCATGACTCATCGCATCACCCATCAACGCCCAGCCCTTCAGGACCAAAAAGACTGACAGCAGCGCACAAGGCACGGCAACCACCGCCGCGATGAGTAAAGCATGATTCATAAAACCAAACTGAAAAGGTTCCAGCCACATCATCTTGTCTCCCGCACAGCATGCGCCTGGGCACGACGACGATTCGCCAGCACACCGTGCTTAGGCGCAAAGATGAAGGCCAGTAAAAACAGTAACGTTTGCGCAACGACAATAATGCCGCCCGTTGCGCCATCGAGATAATAACTTGCCCACGCGCCCATAAAGCTCGTGATGCTGCCAATGGCAACCGCGATGGCAAGTAGCCGGGGAAAGCGATCGGTCAGCAACCAGGCCGTTGCGCCTGGCGTGACAACCAGACAGATAACCAGAAACGCGCCCACAGTTTGTAACGCAGCCACGGTCGAAACGGCCAACAAAGTGAAAAATAAGATCTTAAGACGCACCGGATTTAAACCAACGGCGCGAGCATGGTTTTCATCGAAAAAGGTGACCATTAAATCTTTCCATTTGAAAAACAAAATGGCGACAGAAGTCAGTCCGATAATAAGCAGCTGAATGATATCGGAAGGCGCAATAGCCAGAATATTGCCCAGCACGATAGTCTGAATATTTACCGAAGTGGGATTGAGGGAAACCATAAACAGCCCAAGGCCGAAGAACGAAGAAAAAATCAGGCCGATGATGGTATCTTCTTTCAGCCGCGTGCGCTGGTTGAGCAACAGCATGCTCCCTGCCGCTAAGCCCCCTGATAAAAAAGCGCCCAACGCAAACGGCAATCCGAGCATGTAAGCGCCCGCGACACCGGGAACAATAGAGTGTGACAGCGCATCACCAATAAGCGACCAGCCCTTTAACATCAGATAACAGGACAGAAAGGCGCACAGCCCGCCGACCATGGCTGAAATCCACATGGCGTTCAACATATATTGATAACCAAAAGGTTCAAGGAGCGCGGTCATCGTTTACCCCATGATGAATGCGTGTCCGTGGATGCAATAACCGGCCGTTCATGATCGGCGATAACCTGCGTGATACCGCCCTCAGTCATGACATGGCGCAGTACGCCACTGAATGTGCGCTCCAGATTCTGCTGCGTAAACGTCGTCGCCGTGGGGCCGCTGGCAAGAACCGTGCCTTTAACCATGACGGTGTAATCACAAAACTCGGTCACGGAGCCAAGGTTATGGGTCGAAACCAGCATAGTTTTTCCTTCCTCCTTTAGCTCACGCAACAAGCTGATGATTTTGGCCTCGGTATGAACATCAACGCCGGTGAAGGGTTCATCCAGTAAAATCACCTCGCCCTGTTGCGCAATGGCCCGCGCAAGGAAAACGCGTTTTTTCTGGCCGCCGGAAAGCTCACCGATTTGGCGATGGCGAAAATCCAGCATGTCAACGCGTGCCAGCGCGTCAGTCACCCGATCGCGATCCTGCCGTTTAGGGATACGCATCAGGCCCATATGTCCATAGCGCCCCATCATAACCACATCATCCACCAGAACCGGAAAAGACCAGTCAACCTCCTCGGCCTGCGGCACATAGGCGACCAGGCTACGGCGAAGCGCCTTACGCGTTGGCAATCCCAGTACGCTGATATGGCCCGATCGCGCAGGCACAAATCCCATAAGCGCTTTGAAAAGCGTAGATTTACCCGAACCATTTACCCCGACGAGTGCAGCAATTGACCCGGCTGGCACGCTAAAGCTGGCGTTGTGCAACGCTGTATGCCCGTTACGGTAGGTTACCGAGAGGTCCGAAACGACAATTGTGGGGTTCATGGTGTTTTCATCCCGTCCTGAATGCCGTTTACCAGCGTCTGGGTGGTAACTTTCAACAGGTCAAGATACGTTGGCACAGGCCCGTTGGCCGCGCTTAATGAGTCAACGTATAACACACCGCCATAATGTGCGTGCGTTTCGCGCGCGACCTGGCGTGCAGGTTTATCGGAGACGGTGCTTTCACTGAAGATGACGGGAATGGCATTCTTTTTCATCTGATCGATGACGTTCCGAACCTGCTGTGGCGTTCCCTGCTGATCGGCATTGATTGGCCAGAGATAAAGTTCTTTAAGCCCTAAATCACGTGCCAGATAGGAAAAAGCGCCTTCGCTGGTCACTATCCAGCGTTTGTTTTCTGGTATGGCGGCGAGTTGCTTACGAACAGGTTCGAGTGCTGCAACGATCTTTTGCTTATAGGCGGCTGCGTTCTGCTGATAGGTGCTGGCATTGGCCGGATCGTGCTTTACAAGCGCATCACGAATATTATCCACATAGATCAGTGCGTTATCCGGAGACATCCATGCGTGAGGATTGGGTTTGCCATTATAAGGTCCTTCCCCTATTCCTATTGGAGAGACGCCCGTTGAAACAACAACTTCAGGAACGCCTTTGAGATGTTGATAAAAACGTTGAAACCACAATTCCAGATTCAAACCATTAGCCATCACCAACTGTGCACCCTGTGCACGTTTAATATCGCCAGGGGTCGGTTGATACTCATGAATTTCGGCACCAGGTTTGGTGATTGACGTCACCTCAGCCGCCTCCCCCGCCACATTTTTTGCCATGTCAGCAATAACGGTGAAGGTCGTGACAACCTTAAATTTATCAGCCGCATAGCTGTTGAGGCTAATAAAAACACTCAACATCATGCCAAGTGTTGAAACCGATAATTTACTCACCATGTTCGTCATCCTGAGATTAATGAAGAAAGCGCCAATAATTTAGCCCGTGCTAAATTTTATAGCACAGGCTATAAAATTCACACAGAAACACTTTGTGAAGTTTTTTAATGAAATGAATGGAAGTTTTAAGTTTTGTAATGCAGAGTGGCTAACTAGTTATTCTGAAAGTAAAAGTCCAGCAGTGTAGCGCCATCGAATAATGAAGAAACCGTCCTGATGCAGGTCCATAAAGTGGATGGATCAACGCTGAGCGCGCGCAGGGTAAAACAGGAACGCTATGCTTTGCTAAAATAAACTTGTCGTATGAAAGGCAAAGGAGGTCATTTTGTTACTTTCCCAGCAGCACCTGACAAACACGATCATCGGAGAAGCCGCTCTGAACCTGATCGCCATCAATCAGGACGTCAGTGTGGAGTCTCTTGTCGATGAGCTTAAAGTAATGACCCGGTCTGAAGTGGATGAAGCCAGGCTGTCACAGCTCGATGATGCAACCAAATGGCTGATGGGTTTCAGGCAAATTGGTTCGCGCCTGACTTCAGGCAGAGGCTGGTCTGCACGCAAATCAGCGTTTTCAGGATCTTCAGACAACGACGGCGATGACATTGTCATAAAATAGTTCTATGCTCATATTTTACGCATTGTGTTAACTTTTAAGCTTAATTTTGGCACAATGCTTGATAACATCCGCCCTACTTCACACCTCTGTAACTCTCTGTTTTTAATCAATTAGCATTTTTTGCACAAAAAACTCCCGTTAAGACCATCAAAATTCTGTACAAGTTTTTGAAAGATGTATAACTTTCGCTCTATGGCAAAGTACATTTTAACCACCTGAGGATAATCGTATGCGTCAGAACGGACATGCACCGGATAATACCAGCGACATCGCCCGTTACTTCAGCCAGGCAAATTTGCCCTCTCAGCAGGAAACGCTGGGTGAGATTGTTGTTGAGCTACTGCGCGCAGGCCAAACACTTTCACGCAAAGCAATTTGCAGTAAATTGCTCCATCGTCTTGACGGTTGTGATGCCACAGAGCAGCAACGTCATTACCAGGAGCTAATTGGATTACTGTTTAGTCGCGAAAGCTAATATAAATTTAATGCTTTAAAATTAATTCGTTACCTGAAGTAATTTCTGATCGGGCAGTACCATGTTTACTCACAGGGATAGTACTGCCCACAGCTGACGCGGGAAGGTTAGCTGTCCCCCGTCATCGTAGCCGGAGCGTGGCTACAAATTCGTAATCAGAGAAGCCAGTATGTACAGAAGTGAAGAAGAAAAAATAACGGATGTCATGATTGGTGAGGCCGTTCTGATCTTACTGAAATCAGAAAGTCCGATATCCAGCAATGCACTTATTGCTCAACTTGAAGCAATGGCAAGTGAAACCGAGGACGCAACCAGGCTGAAAGCCATCAAAGTTGCGATTGTTGAAGTACAAAAAGGCATGGCCACAGCGAACAGTCGCCGCCGGGTGGATCTTCCCGAGCGCGATAAACACCGTTTGAACAACGACGGCCCACCAGAAGGCTCTAAAAAACACTGACGCTGGCGTCTAAGATTTAAGCTGTGCCAGCGAGAGAAAAGATGGGCATCAAAGTGTGTTATGCCTGGTAACCCTTACTACTTAATGACCTTGTCGGCTGACTCCTTAAGACGCAACTGACGATTCTTAGAGAATGATAACTATGCAACAGAGCACATCAGATTTAGCCATCATCGAGTTTTTTCGCAGTGAGGGAGAGCATCTTGCTCAGGAGACTGAGCTGCTTGGCAGAGTTATCAGAAATATTGTCAGTGACGAAAAACGCGTAACCAATAAAGCGATCATCCTGTACCTCATTGCAGAACTCGAATCGACGGATGATGAGTTCCACATCGAACTGTTACGCAGAACTCTTGAAATCGTGGTAGGACGTACGCCAGACGATGCAGGTGTGTAGTTTCGCATCTGACATCTGTGGTGAGGGCGTTTATCCTAAGTCAGCGTGAGTTTGTTGACCTGCAACGCAGCCAGATTGCAGGCCACTCTTAATGCATTTTGCGTGAGAAAAAATGGATTGCGCGCTGGCAAAGTACTTTAAATCTTTTGTCTCGGCTGTCCTGACTTAAACGAAACAATGCATCTGTGATCTGGTGAAACTGCACGGGCTCACCTACCTTCAGAAGTTCACTCACCACCGCCCCAATCAGCGCACGAATGTCGTTGTCTTCATGGTTATTCACATAACCTCCAACCGGTGTATGTATATACAGACTAACACTTTTGTGGTCAGGAAAACAAAGCCAGCAGAGGAAATAAACCTTAAGCGAAGCGGTAGAATCTACTTATATTATTGATTTAGTTATACAATAATTTTATTTTTCCACGACCAATCTAGTGAAATGGTAATTCTTTTCTAAATCGGATAAAACGTAAATTTCTATTACTTTTTGTCAGTTTTATGGACTTGTTCACCGGTCATATTCTGGAAGTTAATCCCTCTATTTAATTTGCTATACCACTTTTAAAATACAGTCTTAAATTAATTATTCCTGCTAATAATGGCGGCACCTGAAATAAAATCTCACGAAACCGCCATTTATAAAAATCAACTAGTAAAGCTTTTTTGCATTATACAATGTAATAACAATCGCGCCAGCTGCAAGGGCGATGAGGAAAATCCCCAGTCCAATCATAGCGTTAAATGCATAGGTTTTAAAAAGTAATAGCCCGACAATGCACCCCGTTAAAAAAGATAATACCGTGGTTAAATGTGTATAGAGCTGCTTCTGGGCAAATCGTCTGTCGCAAGGTTCTGCTCGGGATATAAAAGATGATAAATAGGAACCTAAGGCGATGCCTGCGTCAGTTAGCGTACCGGTAATATGGGTTGATCTGACACGGCCGTTCGACAGTTGCGTAGAAGTCGCATTATGTAAGCCCATCAGGAAGCCCAGCATCAACAATACCTCACCGTTGTAGCTGGGTGAATAAAACCATTTTTCGAAGAGTGACGCTGCCGTCAGTGCAAACCCTTCAGCCAGAATGATCAGGCAGAAGATGGTTCTGATTTTCCGTCTTTCGCCGGCAATAATGAACAATCTCGCGGTGGTACAACCGATCACAAACGCAGAAATCAGACCCGCAAGGAAAACCAGACTATCAAAGTCAGAAGTGAAAACTTCGTTAGAAATCTGAGAAGTATTACCGCTCATGTGTGACGGAAAAAAACCAAACGCGCCTAAAGCCATTGCGTTGAGTATCCCGGCAGTCGTTGCCAGTGCCAGTGCCAGATATCTATCCTCGGTATGTGACCGTATTTTCTTCTTCTTTATCAGCACGCGGTTCCCCTATAAATGTGCATAAATATCAGTCTGGATCCTGAGGCTCCAGACAACTAATAGTAGTATGCTTTTAAAAACTCAGCGGTGAATACAGATAAGTCTGGGTCTGTAACCTGTTAATTGTATTGATTTTTATAGTTTCATTGACTGATTTCATAAAACGTCAATGCCGGTCATATTTTTTATGCTGCTTATGGCCAGGGCTGGTGCCTGGTGTAACCCGATAGCCTAATCCAGGCAGAGGATTTAACTAATAGCGCTATTTATGGCAGGATATGCGACCGGACTGATGCCCCTGTTGGCCAGTGAGAAGAATGACTCTGGATGGATAGATGACAGTACTAAAACCCGCTTTTCTTATCCCTGCCGCCCTTGTCGTTGGGTTCCTGGGGTGGTGGCTGACACCTCATTATGACGCTGAAGATGAAAACTACTACATTTCTGTGCTCTGCGCCGTACCTCAGCAAAATGAGCAACAGCTGCAGAAAGACATGAAAAACGTTATAGAAGGCAGTAATTCAGACTATGCGTTGCAAAAAATACATTTTGTTCCTGGCCTGGCCGCTCGGGTGATCGACAACTGGAAAAGTCTGACTCAAGAACAGCAGCAGCAGGCAGCACTTAGCAATCATGCGTGCTCGCAGCTGCTAATGACCAACAAGTAATATATTGGGAGTTAAGCACTATGATGCCTGTACGGAAAAACTATGCTTCGCTTGGGGAAGTCACTGCCCCCTATGTCCATGCCGTCAGCCACAATCAAACACTCTATGTCTCAGGCTTAACGGCGTTTGGCACGCCTGCAAACCAGGGGGATATCGCGGCGCAGGCTGAAGTGATTTTTGATCAGCTGGAAAGCATAGCGGCGGCTGAAAACACCTCTCTGCAGCAACTCATTAAGGTCACCCTCTTTGTAACCTCTTTTAAAGATATTGATGCACTCCGCAACGTGCTGTTTAAACGTTATGGTGATTATTTACCTGCGAGCGCATTGGTACAGGTTAGTGCTCTGTTCTCACCTGACTTGCTGATTGAGATCGACGCAATCCTGGGTCTTTGAACATTTATAAACCTCATTTTCTGGGTTATGAAAAGGCCAGAAATTGAGGTAACGCAATGATGTTCGAGAAAGTACTTAATCCAGTGCAACTCACTGGCAATGGGAGCAAAGTTTCATTTCGCGCAAAGCCGTTCAAACCACGCAGAGCGACCTGAACCTTCGCTGGCTGTTATCGACAGATATATCAGATGACGACAGATGTTTTCAGGCCTGGCATCTATTCCGGCAAAAAAGACACAACAAATTCTGATCATAGGGCATGATTAACATCTGATTATGATCGTCTTTCCCTTCTCTCATCCTTGACCCAACGTTTTATACTTCAGTTGCCGCACCGTCAGATGGCATTGAACGAACAGGTTTATGCGTAAGTGGCACAGTGCTGAAAGGCTATAAATGCCCCTGACGTTAGTGATGCTGAGTAATCTGGTGGAAGTTCTGGAATCGTTGAGTAACAAAGCCCCCTGCCCTACCCTTTACTTACCTGAAGCTCAGTGCTGGCTAATAGCCACTGACCATTATTGCCTTGAAACGCGCATGACACATGAATTGTCACTGAACTCTCATCTCTCCATCTTCACCCATTACCGCTTTCACTCTGCGGTCACGCTGGCAAAGACATTTTCGTCTTGAGAGATACGTATGTTGTCGAATCGCCGCTTGTGCCTTGTCTTCGTGAACGCTTACGCCAGTCGCACTCCACGCCGGGCTGAGCAGTTTCAGTTAACTAGGAAGGCTGCGCGCTTTTCGGCTTGAATGCTGAACCAGTGGCTATCTGCTCATAAATAGAAATCGTGTAAGACTCCCATTTACACAAGGCTGATATACGTGGCGCAAATTGCCATTAGGTGCATAAGGAAAATTTCAGCCTGAAATCGCCAACATTTAGGTGTTACTGATTACAGTGAACGTTTAAGTGGCATTCACTGTAATCAGTAAAAGAGGAAATAATAACCAGCCAGAGGATAAATGATTTTTTTTAACGTCAAAAACACAGACAAACCTGTATATTATGTTAAATAAGCAGGCACTGTCGCAGATTTACGCGCCTGGAATCTTTGACGTCCTGAGAAGACAGCGACGTATTTTTACTTTGATTTGGCTAAAACACGTTAATACCGCCACGTGGATTTCCCTTCGTGGCGAGTCGTCATTTATCTGCGTTAAAGCGATTTTAAGCCTGTTAAAGACAGTTGTCCCCAACCCACCATCATGTGAACATTACTTTTAACCAGAGTGAGCAATGCATCTTAACCGTTCACTGTACACTGCAACCCAGGTACCTAAGTTAAGCCTGGATGATGCGATCAAAAAACCCTGTCTAAACGGCCACTCGCCAGCGAGGCTTGCCTGTTTTGATAATGACTGCATTCAACAATTTCATGCAGCAAACCCATTGATAAGTATGAATTTCAGCCTGAAATCGCCAAACAGGTCATCTGCGATTGCTGATTACAGTGGTTGTAATTCGCTGTAATCAGTATCGAAAGTCGTTCCCGTGATTGACGCGGGATGTAGCCTCAGCAGGATGAAATAAACAAAACTCAGCCAACATGAGCATGTTATGAGTGAAGACCAGAACAGTTAATCTCAAAAGGATCTCGTTGCCGATTCACTGTAATCAGTTTTTCATCATGGATGGGAATGTGACAGTGCCACACATAGTAGAATCAAGCCTATGACCTACGTTTACAGATTACAGTGAACGTCGGGTTGGCCTGAATGCAGCTTATAGTATTTAGTAAAAACATCATGCCAAAGCCATAAGCCGTTAGCTTTCGCCCGGGCATCACGGTTCTGTAAGGAATAGCGTTTTTCTCCTCCTGCAGGCACTGATGCGAATTTGATAAAATGCTGTACAGCATCAGGCTTTTACTTTCATTAGCGCCTAACAGAACGCTTTCGCTCTCCAGCCTTGTCTCTTACTGATTCGAATAATACCTGGGCTGAAACGGGTTTTGGATGATGACTGCACCGATTTCAGCTTGTCGCTGTGCATTCTGTCGTCGCGTCAGCGCTCGTTTTCACTAAATCGTTATGTTATCAACGTGAGGCCGATTGCCAGGCGTGAATCTGTTCCGCTTAAGCGAAAGGCCAGAGTCACGATGCAAACTGCGACATGTTTTTTAGCATCGGGGCATGAAACCAACTCCATGTGCTTAACTTACTTACTCCTGAAACGCCTATCAGTAAGGCGAAAGATTGGCGCATGTCTCTGTCATTAAGGCTTTCTCAACTTATCCACTTTTTCTGTGGATAACTAAGGGATATTTTCTGTATATCAATTTAACCAGAGTTTGACCGGGACGTTCGTCTTCAAAAAAATAACAAAGCAAAACCCTGACGCATTGACTTCTCTCAGAAACCGAGGGATTACTTTTTATCTCTGACTGAATTTCAGGCTGAAATCGCCATCATAAAAACAATATTTTTCATGAAGATAGGGTTGAAAAAAGCGTCGCTTTCGCCCTGACACCGATAATCCACACACTGCTAAATCTCTTATTGCAATCACAGCAACACCGCTAATTGAGATGCCGTCGAAAAATTGCTGTATCCGTCTCTGTTTGTGTAAATATCGCGCAGACTGCATCCAATAAAAATCATCGACGTGATTTGCCCCCACAGCATTGAGCACAATAGACCGTTAGCCACGTCGATTGGGTTACCTTCTCTGTTAGCATTTTGCCAGCCCACTGCTAACCTCGCTGACGTCAGATAAATCACTCAGGAATGAGGCTGAAACGCTTATAGTCCTTCCGCCAGTCGTTAATGTTTTTTTTGGGTGAACACTTTCGCTTAACCCGGGCTTAATCTGACACGCCTTTAGAAAACTACCATTTAAGCTTTCGATAACCCCATAGGTATTTGATCGCCCGGCTGAATAAGCCGAAGCTTAACGCCATGCGCAAAGGTCCACTGGTTCAGTGCCCGCCAGGTAAACGCTGGTGCAGAGTCTGGTCTGGTCTTAACGTTACCGGATAGCCATGAAATAGCACAATACTGTCCAGAATACGTGTGACCTGCATGCCAGATATACCTGAGGTAAGAGAAACTGACAGGTATTCATTGGTAAAATCATCAACGCAGATATAACACTTTATTCTGCGTCAGGATGCCTGTGGCGTCCATGACGAAATACGGTGACCACGACAGACCAGGAGCAGCAAGACGGAGCAGAGGAAGGCGTTCTGTAACCCGTACTCTACGACCTCGCCTGCAATTAACACCCGAGCCGCTGAGATGGTAAAGGCATCACAAGTACTTGTGATTAACATGCAGGCCTTCTCGTTGCCGTAGTTTCCCGCTATACGGCGCTAACCGAAACGCCGTCGCTCAGGTGGCAGCGCAATCGAGCGCCCTGAAAAATGCGCATCAGCCACCGGAGGCTGCTTCTCATGGCAGCAAGTCGACAGGAACAAATCAGCATACGTGCACGCACGAGGTCGTGACAGACTCATCACTTTACACCTCACTGCAACCGCTTCCCGCTTGCGATCTGTCGTCAGTATTATCGGCTCAACCACCTGTAATGCATCTTCACTCAGGCATCACTTCTGCAAGTCACTTCCTGAGACGGGCTCTCTCTTCTTCAGACGTTTTACTTCAGGGAGTGCAAAGCCATTAAATGTCTTACGCCAGGCGCAAAAGTTTGCGTCAGAAATAATATGCTTACGGGAGGAAATGCCAGCCTCGGCTATGCAAGCGATACTGATGATCTGTTCGTACGAAAACTGTCTTCATTGGGATGTCCTTGCGTTGCTATAACATCATGTTGTGGCCAGCAACGGGGAGCAGATCAGTCGAATCAAAAATCTTTTAGCACCGAGGCAGACAACCACATTAAAACCACAGGCGGCAGGCGGCAGGCGGCAGGCGGCAGGCGGGAAATATAGCGAATTTCATTTTGGGAAAGTAAATTAAAACATTTTAAAAACAGTATCTTAGAGATAAATTTCAGGCTATTTATTTGGCGATTTCAGCCTGAAATTCGCTATAGCGATATCGAATATTACAGGGATAAAGGAAATATGAGGAAATAAAAAACCAGACAATCGATTTGCCTGGTTTGATGTGTTTCATCGGGTCATATACTTCTTCAATGTCTCAGCAATGACCTTATCTAGTTCGTCCTGGAGTTCTTTGGACTGGCGGTTAAACTCATAGCTAAACATTCTTCCTCGCGTTTTTTTGCGCGCAAATCGATCCTTATCAGCAAAGGACCAGAGAGCCACCGCTGTGGTTTTATCTTTCTCAGGTTCTTTAACGAGCGTCTGGCTGCCCTGACGAATCAATCTCAGAATTGTGTTTTTTAACTCGTCCTCAGCCAAACCATCACGAGCCCTGACAACATCGATTTCAGCCGAGATAGCGTTTATCAATGCCTCGACGGTTTGCCCGGTCTCACTCAGTTTATCCGCAGCCTGAAGCAAAGCTTTATAATCAGGATAAGTCAGCTCTGACTGATTAGGAAAAAGAGAGATCAAATCAGCGGGAACGCTGGCAGCTTGTAAAGCACGGGTGACCTTGGCTTGCGAAAGGCCCTGATTTTCAGCAATCTCTTTTTGGGATAAGCCGCCGTCTTTGAGCGCCAGTAATCGCATCCCGACTTCACGCAAATTATGCTCACGAGCCGTCTGAATATCCTGCGCAAGCCTGCGTGCCTCATCCGGAGTGATGACCGCATCGGTCACAAGAATATCCAGACCGGTTTTACAATAAAGTGCTGCCGCGCGACGTCGTGAGCCGTCCAGTATCTCTATACGTTCGCCTTGCATCACACCAATGGCAGGGAAGAACTGCTGAAGCTTAATCGTGCGGATAATATCCCGCAGTGAGTCAGGCGTAAGACCAGACTGATCGCGACCATTCGTTTCCATGGTCACAAAGGTTTTGCTTTCTATCTCATTCGCAGGAATGTGTTCAAAACGGAATACGGCACGTTTTCCTGTGGCAAGAACAAACGTCTGCGAAGGGTTATCAGAGAGTTTTTCTGTGTTTAACGGTGTCTGGCTGAAGGTTCTGCCGATCGTTATTCTTTTCGCACTCATAAAAACCTCAGTTCAGGCGGATAAATTCAATGCGGTCAAAAACCGCTTTAGCGAAGTCTTCGGCGGCAGAACGAGCGTTTTTCAGCGCCTCACTGCTACCTACATAGGTTGACGGGTTAGCCGATATAACCGTGTCAAACGACTCACCGCAACGCTCAAAACCATCCAGACGGGGCAGGGTTGCGTCCAGCATGTCGCCGCCGAAAATTTCTTTAGCAAGGCTGTGGCAAAGTTTATGGTCTGCTTTGTTAGAGAGCTTTGACATAAACCCGATATTGCCCTGGAGACGGCATACGGCTCCCGACTCTTCAATAATGCCAATCAGCTCTGGTAAACGAGTCAGGTATTTGAGGGTAGAGTGGAAATCTACCTGTGCCGGTGGGACTGGAGTCATCAGGAGATCGGATGCAGCGATCGCATTCTTTAAAAATGCATCCAGATGTGGGCCACTGTCGATGAAGATGAAGTCGTAATCTTTTTTAAGTTTAGACACGACATTATCGTATAACACCGAATGAATGTTTTGCCCTGGCAAATGAGTGGCACACAGCTGATCCCAACTTGATGCAATAAATGCGTCATCTATTGATGCAGGTAATACGTCCACACCGGGAATAATGGATGAAACGATAAATTCACTTACCAGCTCATCCCGTGTGACGTTTTGTAGCATCGCCTGAGCGGCAGTCGCCTCCACGAGCCCGACAGAACGCTCGTGATTCAAAAACATCGTGGCAGAAGACTGTGGGTCGAGATCAATCACAAGGATGCGCAGGTCTTCATATAAAAGGTGAGGGTGAGCCCGAAGAGCGTGAGCCAGAGAAACAGTAGAAACCGTCTTGGAAACGCCGCCTTTAAGATTCCCCACAAATAAAGTAAAGGCTTCAGTGTGACGATCGCGATATTTCGGCACGCCGCGATGATGATAGATATCAATAATGTTCTGAATGGACATGGCGTACTTCACCGAGCTACCGGCAGCGCGCTTATCGAACTGATAACCACTCTCTTCCATTTCGTTTACGGCATAATCAACGCTGGCGCGGGTCAGTTTTGGCAGTTTAGCCAGAGCCGCCTTGGCATAAATTTGGTAGTAGCTGTTTTCCTGCAACTCAAGCTTTTGTGCCTGAATTTGTTCAGTAAGGCTCAATAACATGCGTTCGGAACGCTGAGCAACTTTCATGACCTGACTATCATCGTTAGCCATACTTACTCCAAATATGTAGGATTTATGAATTTATACCTAAATCCTGCACACAAGGCAACAAGTTATCATATCAACGCAATACTGTGTTAAATGTAGGACTCCTGATTTCTGTGACTTTGTTCGCGCAATTCACTGTGATGAGCGGGACACATCTCGAGCTCGCGCACATGAAATACCGCCCATTCATCTTCACAGCCTTAACCTTGACGCTTGATCCAGCACACGATAAGGCTGACAAATTCTATCTCCTGTAAAAGCTGGTAAGAAAAGGCATCAATAACAGTGTCGAACGTTCACTGTAATCAGTGAATGAATGCATTCGAATTTTTGCAGACCTGATGGAGGTCAATTCAGTTCCAATACGTGTTAACCGTAAGCAGGAGGGCCAGGCCAATATGCTGATTTCACCGCATATCTGGATCACAGATTCATGCCGGTTGGCAGCGGTAAGATCGCTAAACTGAAAGATTCACTATAGTCAGCAAAAGATTCACTGTAATCAGTAACGAGGGATGGGTGCATCATGAGTTCAGGCCGATGTGTGGCCCTGCATGTGAAGCCGGTAGACAAAAGGGTACTGAGTTGAACGGACTGGCAACTGGCAACTGGCAACTGGCAACTGGCAACTGGCAACTGGCAACTGGCAACTGGCAACTGGCAACTGGCA
>NZ_JANUXM010000002.1:0-113291 GCF_024814475.1 Pantoea sp. B623
GATAATATATTCAACCACTGCACGGCACTGCCTGATGAAGGCTGGGAAATCCTGCGAGAAGCCGGTGTCCGGGTGAACGTATGCCCGCGCTCAGATTCGCATTACGGCATCGAAAGCGGGATGTTCGCTATTGAAGCCGCGCAACGTCATGGTATCCATCCTGGCCTGAGTGTTGACAATGAAACGTCTTACAGCACCGACATGTTTATGGAAATGCGCGTGGCGTTCTATCTGCAGCGTGTGATGGGTATGCACAAGCAGCACTGTTGTGATTCAGCGCATTCGCTGACGACGCTTCCGGCTGCGCAGCTGCTTAAATCGGCCACCGTCGATGGTGCTTACTGTGCAGGAATGCAGGACAAAGTGGGCAGCCTGACGCCAGGCAAGCAGGCTGATCTGGTGCTGATTAACGCGGCTGATATCAACCTCTATCCCAACGGAAATGCGTTTGGTACCGTGGTACATGCAACCGAGCGCAGTAACATCGACACCGTGATGATCGGCGGGCGCATCGTCAAGCAGAACGGCAAAGTGCTGGGTGTGGACAGTGAGCGCCTCCGCGCAGCCATTGATGAATCACGCGAGCACCTTTTTGCGGCGGCAGGGTATGAGCCAGACATCTTTGCGGAAAAATTCCTGCCGCTGGTTCAGGCTAACTGACAGAGACGAACAGCATGAGCGCGATTTATTACGTGATAGCTTTTGCAGCAGGTCTGGGGATTACCCTGCAGACGACCCTGAACAGTCAGCTTGCAAAAGGACTCGGAGGCGACTCTGTCACCGCCGCGTTGTTTTCCTTTACGGCCGGGGCGTTCAGCCTCGGGATTTACTCGCTGCTGCGTGGAGGGTTATTCACCTCCCTTTCAGCCATTCCTTCTCAGCCTGTCTGGAGTCTGGCGGGCGGACTGATCGGTGCCTGCGCGCTGTTCAGCTACGTGGTACTTGCACCGAAAATCGGTTTTTCAGCTCTGCTCGGACTGGCAATTGTCGGGCAGTTGCTCTCATCTCAGATGATCGACCATTTTGGTCTGCTGGGCGCGATCAAGCGTCCGGTTTCTTTAATTAAGTTGGCTGGAATGCTTGTAATGCTGGCCGGTCTCGCCGTCATGCTTTTCGGCGATCGACTTTCCGCACGTTTTCTGCAGTAACGGCTTTCCCCCGTTTGCTACCACGCAGGCGGGGATAAGTCTGGTCTGGCGCAAAGTACGACCTTTATTTATCGAGAGGATTCACATGTTTTCAATCGCAGCTGATATAAGGAATACGCTGGGGGAGTGTCCCCTGTGGTGTGAAAGGACCCGCAGGCTTTACTGGACTGACATTGAAGCCTGTGAACTGCTCGCATTAGAAGAAGGTAACGACGCTGTCATGCGCTGGTCGCTGCCTGAACGCCTTGGTTCCTTTGCTCTGACTGACCGAAGTCATATTCTGCTGATGGGGCTTGCATCCAGGCTGGCTTTGTATGATCTCAACACCGGTTTTCTTACCACGCTGGCCGCCTCACCGGGAGGCACGGGTACCCGCATTGGGGATGGCAGATGTGACCGTAGCGGTAATTTTGTCTTTGGAACAATGGATGACGGTTTTCCCGTGAACGTTATCGGTAAGTTTCACCGGCTTAATGCGGCAACGCTGACAGTTGAGACGCTTGCACTGCCCGATGTCGCCATTCCAAACAGCATCTGTTTCAGCCCCGATGGCGGCACCCTCTATTACTGTGACTCGATGCAGGGTCGGATAATGTGCTGCGATTACCCCTCGCTGCAAAACCAGCGCGTATTCACCAAAGTCGAAGGCGCGCCTGATGGTTCCTGCGTGGATGCCAGGGGCTATTTGTGGAATGCTGAATGGGGAGGGAGTCGTGTGGTCCGCTACCGGCCGGATGGAACCAGAGACGCAGTTCTGTCGTCGCCGGGAATGCAGAGCACCTGCCCGGTACTGGCAGGTGAGAACTTCAGCCGCCTCTGTTGCACTACAGCGTCTGTAGGGCTCACTACGCTGTCTGAATATGACGGTAAATTACTGAAAGCTGAATCTGATGTCAGTCCCGGATTATCTGAAAGCCGCTTTGCGACACATAGAATTTAACGGATTAAATTTGGACAGCATCATATCTGCTTCAGGTCGTAAGGTGACGCTTGCTTTTGGCACAACGCGACTATACGCAAGTAGACGTCTGCCATGAGCGCGATGTAAACAACAGATTATGAAATTGTTCTCAGGCGGCGGGAGTCAGAATGCCGGTTAACGCTTCGGCTGTCTGCCACAGGCGCGTCGGGTCGGATTTCATTACGGTTTTGGGTTGTTTTGCGACATGGGGAGCTCCAAAAAGCAGAAAGCGCGGGCCGTAAAATTCTCCCTGCGTCGCCGAAGGGTCAACAGCTGCTCTCAGGAGCGATTCTGTTGCCCACTCTACACGCACTGAAGGCACGAGATAATACATCAGTTTTTTTCGGGTCGATGCCGTTCCCAGATTCGGGCCACTTGTCTGCAGATTAGTGCGCGTATGGCCCGGATGCGCACTCGTACTGAGTAACGGCCAGTGACGTGTTTTTGCGATATGGCCAAGTTGATTCGCAAACAACAAACAGGCCAGTTTGGACTGTGCATACGCCGCAATCGGTTTTTAAGACCGTTCACAATGCAGGTCATCAAACCGAATGTTTCCCATCATTGCAGCGCTGCTGGTCATGGTTGTGACGCGGGGATTTTTTGCTTCCAGTAAAAGCGGTAGCAGAAGATTCGTCAGCGCGAAGTGGCCGAGAAAATTTGTCGCAAACTGCAGTTCAAAGCCGTCTGCGGTGAGCTCACGGCGTGGTGGTGCCATGATCCCCGCATTGTTCACGAGCAGATCCACCGGGCGTCCCTCTCTAAGCAGCTGATGGCTGAACATACGCACGCTTTCAAGGCTGGAGAGATCAACGATACGAACGTCAAGCGAAGCCCCGGAAACGGCCTGACAAATTTCCCGGCACGCCTCTTCCCCTTTCGCCTCATTTCGTACGGCCATGATAATATCGGCTCCCGCTGCCGCCAGCCTCTTTGCTGCTTCCTTACCCGTGCCGCTGTTGGCTCCGGTGATAATGACCCTGCGGCCCCGTTGCTGGCTGATTTCATACATCTGAGTTGCTCCTGTAGTGCATTGTGACAGGGCTGGCGCTGCTTTCACGCTATCCTGACCCAGCTTAACCGATAGGGCAGGCCAGTACGCCTGCAATCGGTGCCAGAGTTAATGCAATCAGCGCCATTTCGACGCCCGCCTTCCGTTTTCCATTGCTTACGGGTCAAAGCTTATTTCCGGGGAAGACTCTGATGAGCGCGCCCGACCGTTTGTCCAGTCCAGTCGTGAAATGCGCGGTAAAAAGAACTGGGGTCTGAAAAACCGAGCAGAAATGCGATTTCTCCACCTGACATTGAAGTGGTGTTGAGGTAATGGCGTGCCAGACGCTCGCGCGTGGAGTTAACCAGTCCGCGAAAATTGACACCTTCTTCTGCAAGACGGCGCTGGAGCGAGCGCTGACTCAGTCCGAGGCGGGTTGCCGCATTCTTTATCGTGGCCGTATTACCCGGTAGCAGCTCCAGCAGGACGGCCCGGACCCGTTCTGCCGATGCGGCGGTTGCTTCAAGTTCACTCAGTCTCTGACGGAGATCAGGCTCAAATACGCGCCACATACCTTCACTGGCGGTAAGAAATAGCCTTAATGCATCCCCGGCGGTAAACGTAATGGAAGGCACGCTTCCTTTCATGATGCTGGTACCGAAGAATTTCTCATAGCGTCGGGCATGGGGTTCGGGAAGACTGTCTGGCAGTACCACACGACAAGCGCGGACAGGCTCGCGGGTTGCGAGACGGGCAAACCACAAAAAAGACGATTTCCGCGATTTGTAGCGACAGCGGAGCCTCGGCCTGAAGCGTCAGCCAGCGTGGAGAAACTGTCAGTTCACCCTCTGGTCCCACATCCAGCATCAGCTCCATAGGGCAGACAAGCTTTTTGTACGTGGCGAGGTGCTTTGCAGCCTGAATAAGGTTTGGACTGCAAAGGGCGGCAAAAAGTGGTGGGCTGAAAGATTCGGTCGTCAGGGTTTCCATGACTCGCAGGGGAAACATCGCGTCACCAGACTCAGTTTCCAGCGCGTGTCAGAAGCGGAAATAGTCCTGTGTTGAAAGGGGCTGTTTTCCTCCCGAGAGTAAGTCTTCCGGGAGCGCGGCGCGGCGTAAAACCTGCGCAGGTGTCAGGCCCAGGTCTTTCAGTAAAGCCTGCCAGCCCACATCCACCGGAAAGGTTGCGCTCTAAACCATCTAGTCTCCCTCGTCACGTTCTGGGGCGAGTGACCAGGCTCTTCAATAAGGTGGCTGCAAAGACTGACAGACACCTGACGACCTAATCGCACACCAAGTTTTTTAATTTCATTAAGGCACGTCTCCGGAACGTATACTCCAGTAATAACTTTTGCGACTACTTTTTCACTTTCTCAGGTTTGATGCATTGTACGACAAGCCCCCGTTTTATCCCGAGGCGCCCGATCCCGGCCATGTCTGAAAGTGTCAATGTCCGCTTCTGGCACAAAGCGGACGTTCTAACTTAGCTGAAGGTCCGCTGAGAGCGAGAAGCGGACATAGTGTAAGTTTATACTCATAAAGCTTTTAGTAAATTTATGCACTAATTACTAACTTGAATGAACGCGAATTCAAAGAGTGTCAAGATGAAGAAAGAACCCAAGTGTCTATTCGCAAAAGTGCGGCAACCTTGTGATTATCGTCCAAACGTAACGGCTATCGTGCTGTTTGGGTTAAAGGTCATGGGAGATGAAGAAACGGTTTATATTGAGATCCGCTTTATCGATTACGACAGCTTGCAGGTTGAGGGCGACCATATAATGTTTTCACTTGAAGAGGCCCTTCAGTTTGCTCTTATAGATTATGGTATTGAGGCGTCGGATTGGCGCGAGATGAACCAGCAGGAAATAAGTCGGATTGAATGGTAGCCAGTGACCTGCTCCCCATAGATTAACATATCTTAATATTATCAATGTCGGCCTTTGGCACAAAGCGGGCAGGCTGACTGAGCTGGAGGTTCGCTATGAGCGAGAAGCGGACATTGCTAACAGCGTTATGAGTGAATCAACGGGGAGCAGGTCATTTTTGCCATAACGTTTGCTCACGTTAAAAATTTCATCAATCTTAGGACACATCATTCCTGCTGAAAAGCTAGATGCTCTACCCCTCAATTACATTACTGATATTTATCATCTGAATATGTAAGTATCCCTGTAAAACGAAACATCAATTTTTAGAGGACCTCAGGCACTCCAGATTCCGCTCTTGGCACAAAGCGGACGTTTATACTTGAATCAACCCCTGCAGTGAGAGCCGTATTCAGAATGCCGCTTCAGCGGCATGAAGGCGCCAGATGACGTAAAAGATGGCGCAGAAGCTGAACGGCGCCGTACGCCCGGCGTAGCCGGTTACAGACGTATAAATCGTGCTATACCCTACCTTTCCCTGAACAGCCCTGCGGGCTTTCAGTAGTGAAGAAGCTTATGTAACCCCTTTTAACCCCGGTGAGCGGGCTTCACGGCGCTTGCGACGTGAAGGGCGTGATTTCCGGGGCCTTGGGGTCGGCAGCTTGCTGCTGACGCTTAGGGGGGTGTTAATCGAAACTTTCAGCGAAAGTCATGGAACTTAACACGGTAGCTGATAAGCCAGACCCGCTTTCCGCTGCACGAAAGCCACTGTACGCCGTCGGAGTGGTCACGACAAGGCGGAGCCGCAGTCGGGGCGTATCTCCGCGTCAGCGGGCCGTGAGGGCCGCTTACGGGCGTGTTCACTGTATCCTGAAGCGAGACTACTCACAGCAATACAAGAGCCATTAGTTACAACACCCATTAATCAGCCACGCCTGTTCCGGCCCTGCGGGACGGGCGGGGGCGGCTGGTCAGTGGGGGCGATGGGTTTTCAGGTCCGGCTCAGGTCCCTGCCAGGAGGGGCACTCAGGGTGCAGAACTGCGCCGGTGCTGTTTACAGTGAACTAATGTATGCTGTAACTAAAATGGCTGGTTTTGGGGCCCGCGTCAGCGGGAGCTACTTCCCATTCTGAGCGGCGCGGACGCCTGCGGCCGCTGCGAGCGAAGGCCTTATTTATCCACACACAACGTCTGCATGAACACCTTATTTTACTTATGAATATTTCTTTATGACGTAAGTCAGGAATGTTTTGCGGGTATCTCATGAGTCATGTGCGGCTAACAAATTTTTCACGATTGCGGGTAAATGTAGATAGAAATTGCGACGGTCGTGTTTCTGGCCAGCGCCACTGAATTCAGCGATAAAAACGGCGTGTAGTGTGCGCGAACGTTGCCGCTTTTGCTGCCGGCACAAACGACTTTACCGCCAGTTAAGGCGGTTAAAATGAGGGGGGGGTGTCAGTGTACGACGTCGGGCGGCGCCGGCTCATAGCCGAGGCCCAGCTCCAGCTGGTTGAGGCTCTGCCACACCAGACGGTCGAAGCCGTCAGCATCGAGGTTAAAAAGCTCGTGGTTCGGACGGGAACGGATCAGCCAGCTGGCCATCGTCTGCCGGCGTTCGTCCAGCGGCAGACGACTGAGGCGTTTTCTGCGCTTCTCCATCACGGCCTTTTCCCGCCGGTGAAGCAGCGTGGCCATACGCATATTTTCGTACCAGCGCTTACGCGCTGCGCGAACGGATTCATGCGTGCCCGGCTCGATGATGCCTTCAGCCTGGGCCTCAAGGCGAACGTTACGCTGGTGAAGCAGCTTATCCATGTTGACGCCGGAGAGCTTCCAGAAGCGATCGGTGAGGATGATGTGCCGGGGCATCCAGTATTTCTCAACCGGGTCCCACTCCAGGCTGGGAAGCTCTATCAGGCCAAAGCGTGCCAGTTCCTGAAAAAGCCTGGACAGACGGCACGGCTCAACCCGCGTTTCCGGAATGACGTTGCCGTTTTCATCTTTCGGACTCAGCTCTCTGGCCAGCCCCCTGCCGTGAACGGTGACTACCGACGTGGCCATGTCTGCGCGCTGGACAAGCAAAGGTGCGATCGCATCGATGAGGTTTCTGCGCTCCGGCCGGAAATCGCGTTCGCGGCCTGCGGCCTTACGGAGTTTCACAAAATAGGGGTGACGGGAGAGGCGCTGGCGCAGCCGCCACTGACCGGTAACCTTGTCTTTAACAACAAAGTTACGCATGGCATGTCCATACTCGCCCGGCAACGGGCGGTAGTTTTCCGGCGCGAACCAGACGGGTTCTGGGCACTTGCAGGCAACAGAATGGTCGCCGCGACGACGTCTGTCTTCTTTTAGGGTCGGGCAGTTTAACCCGATTAAAATCTGATCATTCACCCTGTCCCGGACTTATGGCGGGCAGGGCTTGTCTTATGAAACGCATGCGTTATAATCCTTCACAGGCCAGCGCCTGCTTTTGACCCCCTGATATCTGCCGCCTTCCGCCAAGTTGATGACAGATTTCGGGGGGTTTTTGCATTCAGAGTCTGGTGATTTACCTTGCTCTGTACCCTGGACGTTTTTACGGATACGTCCTATCCGGATAATTCTTTGCCCTCACCGCGCATGACCGGTTAGGGGTTATGCTTTACCTGCCTTCGACCACCACAGTACCCGGCAAGGATCACACTCGATCGCCGGAACCACTCGGCAAAGTCCGAAAATCATAACCGCAGCCATCCACTAAATCCAGCACTGAATAAACAGTAAGCGTACCTGATGGATAAAAATACTCATACGTCGAGGTTTGTTTTGGTCAGTACCTGCTCATGTGTGCGGAAAATTGTCAAACATAGGAAATACGCGTAAACAGAAACGCTTCTTCCTGCCATTTCCGTTGTCTGTTTTGAAGCGCCTCCGTACGAAACAAGCTATCCCTCCCTGAATAAAGTTGTATAAGGGTTATACATACCGTAGTACCAGTTTATGCTGTTCCCAAAAAAATTGGGACAGGATTGCCAGCCACTTCCTATTCATGCCTCACTTTAACAGACCTCAGGATACGCCCATGGAACAGACATATTCGTTCAAAAGATGAGCTTAACGTACAATAATTTTTGATATCCAAACTGACCCCAACCTGTACTGCAGCAAAGGCTGGTCAGAGAAAGACAACAACATCGCGGAGAACGCGCTGCGTGGTGTAGCCTGGGCCGGAAAAACTGGCTGTTTTCCTGTTCAGACAGGGGCGGAGAACTTGCTGCTGTGCTGTACTCACTGCTCGGAAACTGCCGGCTGAACGATGTGGAGCCGGAGGCGTGGCTGCTCTTCGTGCTCAGCCACATTCAGGACTGGCCAGTGAACCGGCTGCGCGATCTATTACCGTGAAAATTCAGCATCTCACCTGCATAAGCGTACATCGATTTGGCCGTGATCTCTCGGTCCCGGAACGGCGGCTGGCGTGATCATCACCCCCCTCATCTGATGAGGGAGTACCGATGCGCAACTACTCACTTATGGTAACCAATCATTCCTCAAAGGAAAAAGCTAACTAATGCTAACTAATGCTAACTAGCCAGCGCCCCAGACTGGCAATCAGATAAGACATTTCGTCATTAAAAGTCCATAAAAAGGCGCTGAAAAGGGCATAAATTGTACATCCGCAGTAGTTCATGTTAATAAACCTGCTGTTCATTCAGGAGGTTAACTGCTAACAAATACGGTTTAATTAGTAAACAAAAAACATATAAGCTTAAATTTTAGCTAAATTTTTTAGCGTCTCCAGAGCCAAAATATCAGCTTATATACCGTTCAGGTTTGCTATCGTCCGTGCAATATCATTGTCAATACAGTTTGTATGTAACGCTTATCAAAAGTTCGATTTATTCAACAACGCTTTTTCTTCCCCCAAGTTTTAAAGGGGGGTATGGGCACATTTATTGAACTTTTACGGGATTACTGTTGTTCAAGAACCAATATGGCACTGGCGCTGAAAGGCCCCGTTTCAAGAGCCCCGGGAGCCACAGAGGGATTCCGGGTCACAACAGCCGTCAGGGTGTCATGCCCCAGTCCATCCTGCACGCGAGTGGAGAATTTTCCATTTGGCTGCAGCGGCACGCTGTTATGAGTGAGGGCTATGCCCACGGCAGGATTGGTGCTGGCAATGACAGAGTCAGAAAAGCCGGACCTCTGAGCCAACAGGTGCACTTCCGCCGGTAGCGTTTTTTTCACATTACAGCGGTAATCAAGCCCGATAGTCTTCCTGTTTTCATTTTCTCGCGCCGGGGTCAGGGAATCCGTAACGATATTACCGAAATCGATATACTCCCCCCCCGAAACACTAATCGAGCAGGCTGCAGGTGCCGGAATGAAGCCTCCGGTTTTAAGATAAATCTGGCTAAAAATGACCGAGCTATCATAGTGATCTGGCCAAAAACCAAGTATTTGTATAGCACCATAAGTATAAATCAGTGGGATTTCAGCAGGCGTGATGATGGCCCCTCCAACTACATCGTGTCTCAGCTCAAGCGTAAGACTCCCCTTTATTTCTTTGTTTATCTCAACTTTACCACTATATGAAGGTGGTTTGAATCCAGATTTGAACACTGAGTAGAACGTAACTGTATTTGTGACTAGATCAATTGGATTGCCTGTAACTTTAAAGCTAATTAAGTTTAAATCTTCATTGATCTTCCGCTTCCATCCATCTTTGGGGAGCATCAAATTGTAGCTACTGATATAGTCATACAAATTTACAGCTTGTAAATTGTTGAATTCATAATCCAAGGTCTGTGTGAAATGGGCGCTGAAATTCACCGTCAACTGCGAGCCTTTGGTGTAAGCAGGAAAACGCCCCAAGTCCGCTTCAATAATGAGTTTGTTTGATCCTTCGGGCCACATGCGAGCAGCCTTACAGTCAGTTGCATAACACAGCGCCAGCAGAAAAGCCAGAACAGTGACGACGCACCTATTTTTTGAAAAATTTATTTTCATGTTTAGTGGCTCTAGGTTTTAGGGGTACTGCAGAACGAAACTGGCGGTGGCATGGAACTCACCCATGTGGATGGCTTTCTCTCTGACCGCCTCTGGCGAGCCCTTCAGGGAGGCAAAAAGCCTGATTTCATTGTTACCTGAGTGAAGCATCGTGCTGAGTTTGTCCTGATTTATTCTTAAGGGTTCATCCTGAGGACCTGTCAGCCGCACTGCAATTCCCTGCGCTGCCCCGTCCACGGCCAGCAGGCCCGGCTGGCTCCCATCTTCCGTCCCATAAAACCTGATATCAACTCGCTGCGAGGTTTTAAATACGCAGTCGAGCAGACGGATGACAATGGGCTGCCGTGCAGTGGTAGTGAAGTCGTAAAAGTTTTTGACCGGTATACGACCAAAGTCCACCCTCTGGTACGCAGATTCGGTGTCGAGTTTACAGGGCGCATGACTTAGCACGCCGGAAAACGTCAGCCGGGCAATCCCCTCATCCGCAGTACATATGTTCACTGCAAAGGCTGAAACGGCAACTGCGCAGAGCAGGCCGGCTAAAAGCTGGTTGTATGTAGAGCCCGCCAGGCCTGCGCTACCGGTTTTCTGCTTCACAGTGTTCTCCTTCACAGTGAAAACTGACCTCGTTGCGTCCGCCAAAATCATTAATGTAGGTGAGCACCGGCCGGGCAAGACGAGTGGTGCTGAGGCGGGCATGCCCGCCCGGAGCAAGCATCAGGGGAGTCATGTCATTATCGGGCTGGCCCTGGTTTTTCAGGCTGACAACGGTAATGTAGTATGGGCTCGGATTGGCTATTTCATAACCATCATCAATGCGTCTCAGACTCATTGAGTCCTGTCTCCTGGAACCGTGCCTGAGCCTGAGTGCTTCAGGCCGGTAAAAAAGCTTGATGCGCGTCTGCAGCGCAATTTGCAGAACATTGCTGTTTTCGGCACGCGGCGGAATACCGCGCAGGTTAAAATAAAACAGGGATTCTTTATCACGAGGCAGACGCCCTGCGGCTTGCGCTGCAGTTATCCTGACGAGGCTGGAGCCTCCCGGCTCAATACGCTGCACCGGGGGAATGGTGACCAGCAGGTCGGTGCTTTTTTTTCCGGCTGAATCCTCCACCCAGGCCTGAGCCAGAAAAGGGCGAGCGCTGTCATCATTGGTGACGGTAAGGCTGACCGATGGCTCCGCTGCGTCAAAAATGATGCGGGTGCGATCCAGATTGACGGCGGCCCGCGCCGGGCACCCGGAACAGATAATACAAAGAAAGAAGACGACGTGTTCCATACGCACTATGCCACGTGGATCTTTATCAGCTACATGTGCTGTTTTTTTCGGCCGCTTCTGCTGAAAGCGCCCCCTTCCGGCCACGTAACGTTTCACCTTATTATTCCTCCCGGATCTTCCTCTTATCATCATGATGTCCTTAATGCCGGTCCGGCTCATTTTGGGGCTGTCACCTCATTAAAGAAGCAGGACGCCCGGGAGTGAGATAATTACGGGGGTCGAACGTCCGGATCATGCTCACCCTTGTGGGCATCCTTCTGTCGGCATCCCGGCTCTGCACCACCGTAACCCGGCCGCCGAATCCGGCCTGCTGAACGGCCTCCCGCCACGCAGAAGGAAGCTCGGAAAGAGTGGCATTCAGTATTTTCCCGTCCGCCTGCATGTCCTGTATAACTGTTCCGTCTGCCAGCATCTCGCGGGCCACGAGCGGGATAACGGCCTGGCGCGTAAGCCCCTCCCGGCGCCCGGGCAGGTCAACGCGAAACCAGATCCCTTTTCCACCGGCGCGCACTCCCCGCCGCTGACGGAAGTCGGCCACGAAACGTTTCTCCATTGATATCTGACGCGCACGCTCTGCGAACTCGGCCTGGTTGAGTTGTGCAACAACCCGCTGCTGTGCATTCTCGAGCTGAGGGCCTTGCAGCTGTATCTGCCGGTGAAAGACGTCACTGATACCGGCGAGAAATAACGCACTGTCATGCTTAATACCGGAGCGTCTCAGCGCGTCTTCCCTGCTCATCAGCGACGTTCCGGCCATTATGCCACTCGCGTAAGACTCTTCATCTCTGGCTCCGCTGATAACCAGCGGTCTTTTCACCGGCAGGAGAGAGATATAGTTAAACAACGCCCCGCTGCTCAGAGCCAGAAGACGCCGCGTTTTTCCGGCTTCGCGGCGTTTTTGTGTCTCTCTTATCATGGCGTGTACCGCATCACTCAGGCGTGAAAGCCAGTCATTCAGGTTTTGCACACCCGGAGGATGAATGGATTTCTCTGCCGTGCTCTGCACGGCAGAATGAGGTTGCGGTGCCGGCTCTGCTTTTTTTCTGGTGATGATTTCACAGACGGCGTTGCCCGTAAGCGTCGTCTGCCGGGGCAGCACGGGGCGTTGCGGTTTACTTTTGGGTGCATGAGAGCCGCCGCCGGTGAAGTAACTTTTCCCGTCCGGAGGCGGGGAATATCCTTCAGCCAGTGACCAGAGTGCGTTCAGTGAGGCTGCTGCTTCCGGACGCAGGATATCCCTTACGGGGGACGCAGCCTGAAGGGCTCCTGTACAGGTGAGCCAGAACACGCCAGTTGCCACGCGCAGCTTCATTCCTGCACCTGTCCGGCCTGCTCACTCAGGCTGTTCAGTAGGGAATGACGGATATCTGCGCAGAGCCTGTTAACCCGGTAGCGGTAGAGGGCATCCATTGTTTCCTGCAGAGGAGGCGACAGGGTGTCACGAAAGCCGGCATACTGGTTCATCTTCTGCATCATCGAAGTAAAGGTGTGTGAAAGAGGAGACGCCGCCGCGGGAGACACTGTAATTAATGCTTTAAGTTCCTGACGACAGCGGATGAGTAGGGCCCCGCCGCTGTCCTCCCGCGCAGACGTTTCCCCGCTAACATTTCGGTAAAGCGCAGGTGGCGGCACGGCTGTGCCGTCAGGCTTTCTGTGTTTGCCGACATCGCTAAAAACGCTGCAGCCACTCAGTGTCAGCGAGAATGCAGCAGAAAGTGCGCACGCAACGCAGGTGCGTAACCAGGCCTCAGGACTGTTTAACATAACAGCGTCCCCCCTGGCAGGAAAAAGTCAGCTCCGGCCGGGCACCGTAGTCGTCAATATACGTCAGAACCGGAACTGGCAGGAACGGAGAGACTAGGCGGGCCTGGTTTCCGGGGGCAACGGTCCGGGGCGCCATGTCGGTGCTGCCGCTGCCCTTCGCCTTTAGATCGATGATGGTGACATAGTAAGGCGTCGGGTTGTCCAGAAGGTACCCGTCCGGCGTTCGCGTCAGCGTCAGCTTGTTCATGCTGGGGCTGCCGGACTTTACCATGAGCGCCTGCGGGCGGTAGAACAGTTTTATCCGGGTCTGCACGGCAACCTGTAGAACGTTGGGCTTGTCTGAACGGGGAGGGATCCCCCGGATATTAAAATAAAACAGGCTCTCTCTATCAGACGGCAGTGCTGACGTCCCGGGAAGTGCGTTGAGTCTTATCAGGCTCCGAGCACCGGCCTCAAGGCGCTGTACAGGCGGAACAACCGCCAAGGGAAGCCCTGAGCGGGTACCTTTTTCGTCTTCGAGCCAGGCCTGTGCGAGAGCAGGCTCTGAACGGTCATCATTAATTACCGCCAGGCTGAGCGCTGACTGACCGCCATCAAAGATAATTCGCGTCCGGTCCGGTGTGACTGCGGCCTCTGCGACATGTATCAGCAGGCACTGTGTTACGGCAAAGACGGCTGAAATTGTCTGACCTCTGAGTTTCATAAAATTCATCCTGTTAGGTGCGTTATTCTTTACAGCGCAATGCTAGCGTGTCAGGCGCGGTGGCAATGTCAGCGGGAACGCGCAACCGGCAGCGGGGCTTTCCGTCCCAGACCACGCGGAGCGACTCCTTTTCCCTTAGACCGGCGACGTAAACCTGCCCACCGTCTCCGACAATTCCCCGCTCACGGCCGCCTTCATCCTGCACGCTGGCCCCAAATGGGGGAGGCAGTTTTCCCGCTCTCTTAATGGCAATCATGCCTTTCCAGCCCTTAAGGACGTCAAAGCGGTGATAGCCGATGGCCCCTTCCGTCAGGGTGGTATCATTTACCGGCCGGAATATTTCCACGCCGGAGGGTAGGTGATTAACGTCGATACTGGTATGCAGGCGATAGTAACTGCTCTGATTAGTGAGTACGCCCTTCCCCCATGGATTGGTAACGACTTCTCCGCCGTTTACCGGAATGCCCCCCGCCGGAGACGTATCTACCATCATCCGGGTTCCGCCGTTTCCGTTGCCGGCGCTCAGCGCCAGCCCTCGGGGAGTCGCGGTTATCCCACCCTGAAGGGTCAGGCCGGCTGAGCGGTACTGGTTGCGGGAGTAAGCCGCAGTAAGAGACATATCGCTCCAATCAGCCTTATGGTTAAGATAGCCGTTCACATAGGCTGGCGAAGACGCTCTGTTGCCCCCTCCTGCAGACAGTCGCCAGGCATTATGCCGGTCCAGCATCCGGTAGTAGGATGCACTCTGTAACAGAGTCCGCCCCTGACGCTGCACGTCATAACTCACTGACCCCTGATCCAGAGGGAGTGACAGGCTGACAAACAGCATATCGTCATGCCTCCCTGCCAGCTGCGTTCGCGTCGCGGACAGGCTCAGCGAAAGATGCTTCAGGCTGAACATATCAAACAGGCGGCTGAGTGTGAGGGTATAGCTGCGGGTTGCAGGGCGGTCCCAGTAATTCTGATGGCTGTAATTAAGGTACAGACTGATGCCTGAATCAGAAAAGCTTTTATTCATCATGATGTTGTACATCGATTTGCTGCGCCCCTGCAGAAGACCGGGATGTTCCCGCAGGTTCAGGAACTGATCCATCGACAGAAAATTACGCTCAGAGAACCGGTAGCCGGCAAAAGTAATGCCGCCGTTCAGCGAGGAGAAATATTTTGAATAGTTGAGACGCCAAGACTTACCCGACTCACGGGCGCCGCTGCGCAGCCTGGCCAGCGATTGAGTAACGTCCGCCGACACCGCACCGAAGCCAAACAGGTCGCGGCCGATACCGGCCGCAACGGCCTGATAGATAGCGGAAAAAGTGGTCCCCCCGTAGAGCGTCCACGCACTTGAAATCCCCCACGAAAACTCCGCCACGGTAAATAGCGGACCGCGCAGCTGATGATCGGGGCGGGAAGGACGCCCGGCGGCGATTTTATAGCGCAGGTGGCCGGGGCGTGTCAGATAAGGGACGGCACTTGCATCAACCTCAAAATGCTGAACCTCGCCATTCTGCTCCTCAACTCTGACATTGAGCTTGCCGGAGAGTGTTGAGCTCAGCGTCTGTATCCGGAACGGACCCGCGGGCACCGTTGTCTGGTAGATAACCTGCCCCTGCTGGGAAATAACAACCCGGGCATTGGTGTGGGCTATTCCGCTGACCTCAGGCGCATATCCCCGTTGGTCTGGTGCCAGCATGGCTTCATCGCTGGAGAGGCCGGCGCCGGTATAGCGCCACGTGTCGAATATTTCGGTATCAAGAATACTTTCGCCCAGCGTGGCGCGCGCCCTCATTGACGGCAGCGGGCGGTAGGCATAAAACCGTGACCAGCGGAAATCACGCTTTGCGCCCCTGCCTGTCGCACGAGAGATATCGCCCTGATAATCCCCTCGCAGGCGCCAGGCACCAGCATTAGCACCCGCCGTGCCAAAGACGGAGCCCTGCATTTCAGATCCTTGATGTTCCGGACTCAGCACAGTGGTGCTCAGGTCATAGTCAATGAATGCGCCTGGGATACCGTTGTCCCAGCGGGAAGGTGGATCCCAGTCCGGATTACGTTCGTCGAGGTAAGCCTGGGGCAGTGTAATGGCCAGTTCCGCCTGGCTCAGGTTAATGCGGACAGCACTACCCGGCAGAGCCTGCAGACCGAAGCACTGTCCCTGATGCCAGCCGACAAGCTTCGCCCGTTCACTTTTGCGCAGTCCGAGCATATCGACGGTATCCGCACTCAGACAGGCAGCAGGTGACCCGGCATTGCCCACCTCTGTGGGGAAAACGTCCAGCTCCTTTTCGCCGAGTCGGTGGTCATTCAGCAACACGGTCAATGAGTAGCGGCCGGGCATGACATAACCCTCGGAGCTGAAACGGGAAAAATCAACATTACGGGTGTCCTCTGCGTCGAGCATTCCCGTGTCAAACTCCGTAGCGCTTGTATAACTGGGCAGTAACGACATCATAAAAAGCAGAAGTCCGGGCAGAAGTGAGACTGCATTGGCGTGCATGTGCAATTCCCTCCGCCCGAATTTTATTACTGATAGGTCAGAGTAAAGTTAGCGGTACTGAAAAACTGCCCGGGCACCGGAACATCTTTGTCTCCTCCGGTTTTGGTGAGGTAAGCTGCAAACGGCAGGTCCTGATTACCGTTTTTGACTTCGCGAACGGGATAGGTCTTCCCTAGGGTAATCTGCTGGGAATCGCCGTTCTGCAGGATAATGCCGACGTTCTTCGCGGAGCCTGTCACACCCAGAATATTGGTGCTTGTTCCCTCAGGCGCATAGGCTCCGCTGCCTGTAAAGGTGATGAACACGGTTTTAGACTTGTCTTTGTCACCGATGTTGCAGTTTTTAAGGTTGATATTAAAATTCTTGGGATTCGTCTTGCCGTCCTTCAGCGCCTGAACGGAGGTGCTGCCTAGGTCAACGGGTTTACCGTCATTTGTATCAACCGAGCACGGAGCGTCGATGACTGAACCGATGAAATCGACCTTACCGCTCCCTTGGTCGGTTGTCCCGGGGGACGGTGTTGGTGTTGGTGCCGGATCATCGGCATAGGCGGATGAGATACCTGCGCAGAACACAGCCATGGCGGTCATTAATAACACTTTTTTCATTACATTCTCCTTGATTAATCATTTGGCTAAGATAAAAGTTGATCCTGTTACATGTACAACTGTCGCCGCATCTGAAAAAGAAGCGGCACCCTGTCCGTCAGGAAAACCTCCTTACTCTTTTATAAATTTTTAATGGCAGGGATAGTGAACGTTTATAGGCCGATGTATTCCATTACCCCTGATCGGAAAGTTCTGCATGAATTCGTAAGTACAGGGCGTAGAAAGCCCTCTGCGACATGTCACGGTTTACATCATTCGTGCAGGGAACGGTCAGCTGTGGCTGTTTCTAACCGGTATATGCCTTTGCAAGCCGGAGTACGATTTCTTCACTCTCAGAGGAGAACCGCTCCGAAGCACCCGCCCTCACGGCGTCTTCCAGCCAGTCCGGCAGTCTCACAGCATGCCAGCGTCCAACAGACACTCTTTCTAAAGCCTGGCAGAGCATGAATCTCGCCTGGGCCTCCGGCGTTCTTTCGAGGTATGCGGCCAGCTCATGCAGATAGAGGTTTTTGTCGTCGGGGAATTGATCAATCCTGATTGTTGCCATGTAGCCTCCCTAATATATAAATCATCCAGAAGCGTGCTGATCATGCTCTACTTGCAAACATCACGCTGACCAACATGCTTCACAAAAAAATCGCTTTGCATTTAGGAGTAGTCCTTTATTTGACTTAAATCATAACAAAACCACTATCATTGATCAACAATAACGATCAATATGTCATTTACAATAGATTGAAACTATTAAACATGAATTATCGATCGGTGCCACCGTTTCGCTTAAGTCGCACTAATAAGTTTCAATGATGTTTCTTTTGGACTTTAAGCTACATAAAAATAATGCATACCCCCACAAGGAAACACATGTCGACGCATCTAGTTGCCTGGTCAGGAGCCTGAGCTGCAGACGATACTTGAGAGATGCATACGCCGTGGCCAGTAGTATGAAGCGTCATGCTCCCCCAGTTGAGAACTTAGGCCACAATGGCTGCATTCCACGCGCCACCGGTTGCCGAGATAATGCCTGTAACGACTTATGGAAAAACGCCAGGAAGCATGAATGTTGTCAACCACTTTATTCCTCTAAGAAGGAAGGCTCGGCTGGCCTCCTTAAGTTTTCCGGTGATCATTGATGTGCGTGTGATGGCGTTAAACAGCACATACCACTTTGTATCCAGCATGATCATTGGCAGCGTCCAGCAGTCCAAACTTTGGACTAATTTGACAATCATCATCTAAACTGGCGGATAAAAAATGTTGTTTGCCAGAATAATTTCAGTCGGAACTGAATGCTTCAATCAGGGAAGAAGAGAATCTATCTCGGAAGAAACCCGCTTCAGCCGTCTGCTCAGAAAATAAGTCCGGAGCCTGCGGAATAAAGGATCATGTTTACTTTCCGGTGAGGGAACCGGACGGGGAGAATAGCTTTTGAAACCACCAATCATATGCATGCATGATGAATGATTAATAACAAGCGTCCAGCCAAGGCTGATGTTGCGAGAGAAAATATGTAACATTCCACACCTCAGAAGCGTGTATCACAAAACTGTTCTGTACTTAAGCCGTTCAGTTGACTTTGTACTCTTGCTGACAGTTCCGATTACACGCTGTAGTGTGGAGAACTGTCAGTTAATCCCAGACCTGCCTGAAGGAGGTTCGTCAACTGATATAGTTCGCATTGTCTTATTCCTTTTCACTTGAGAAATTTTTTCGTAGGCAGTATGTCCCTGCCACATTAAACCTTGCATAAACGAAAGTAACGGTGCGTAATTATTATGGGCATCCTCAAGAAATCCGGAATTGTCATAGCGAATTTTTACATTTCTGCTTAAAAGTAGGCGTCACATCCAGACCATATTGAGGCTTATTCAGATGTGAGGTCTAATGCGCCACCTTGATGATTGAGCTAATGATGCCGGGCACCTCGTTGAAATAATAATTTTCGAAATAGCTTTGCTCACACTCCGTCCGATAGCAACATAACTCTAATGCGGAGTAGTTAACTGATAAGCTTCGTATTAAATACGTACAGTTCTCAGCGTTGCTTTTTTCAGCAGTCTATAGCTAACAAGCAAATATATGAAGCTATTATCAAAACCCTCATGGAGTAAATTGTTTAACGAAAAATCTGGTCATCTGGCATAGTGCATCATTTCCAGTAAATTCTCTTAGAAGTAGTGCACGAATCTAATCTGAGAAACAGTGGAACAAACAGCATGCTAAAAGGTTAAATAACCCTTTGGTGATCGCCTACTATGCTTAGTTCGATGAGGAAAATACATTTTTATGTCTACGAGCATTGCACAAAGTATGCGTGTATACGAAATTACACACAGTAAACGCGTTATCTAAGAAGTACTTTCAATCAGAAAACTTTGTCTCACTTCGATTTTTTTCAAAAAACTTTTTCAATACTGGTTTTTTATATAATTTTATTATAGATTTTTTCATGAATTTTAATATAAGATGAGCGTTTATTGTTAGGGATCTGGAGCATAATGAACAAAAAAGATCTCATTTCTGTCATTATTTGCGTGGCAATATTTGGCCTGACTTACGGCCTTAGCGCACCGTTGATCGCCACACGATTGCAGGATAATGGTTTCAGCGAAAGCTATATCGGACTCAATGCCGCGATGCAGGCTATTGGCGTTTTTGCTGTCGCACCTTTTATTCCTCGTCTCTTTCAGCGCTTCCGTCCAAGGCTGCTTTTGGGGACTTCGCTTTCCGCCGTGGCCGTCATCATGTTGCTCTTTACCTGTTTGCCTTTTATTTACTGGTTCGGACTCCGGCTTGCTTTGGGCATTTTCAGTGAGATTATAATGGTGCTCACAGAAACCTGGATCAATGACGCGACCGTTGAGCAGGCAAGGGCAAGAACAATGGCATGGTACACAGCCGGCATCTCGACAGGGTTTGCCTGTGGCCCGTTAATACTGACCCTTAGCGCAAGCCAGAGCAATTTTCCTTTCTTTATCGGCACGGCCATTGTTCTCCTGGCGTTGGTGCTGGTTAAACTGCTGGGCATGGCGCAGCATCACTCGTTAACCAGCCACGCTATTGGCTTTCTGAAAAGCATCCGTATCGCCTTTTTAATGATCGTTGCCACGGGGTTAAATGCTGCCGTCGAAGTGGCCGGACTTAATTTTTTACCGCTTTATGCCGAGTCCCATGGCTGGAGTCGACAACATGCCGTTGGATTAATTTCGGTTCTGATGTTGGGTGCCATTCTCTTACAGCCTGTGGTTGGCATGATTGCTGACAGAGTTGACCGCCGACGACTCATCGTCATACTGGCGCTGTTGTCCACGGTGGGAGCGGCCATCTGGCCATGGTTATTATCCTGGCCGGTTGCAGCTTATCTGATCCTCTTTGTGTGGGGTGGGCTGTTCGTGGGGATCTATACCGTCGCAATAACCTGGGCAGGCGCGACATTCAGTGGAGCAGAGCTCGCAGGCGTATATGCCGCTGCCTCGGTAGCATGGGGCGCAGGGGCTCTACTGGGGCCGCTGCTGTGTGGCCTTGCCATGTCAGCAACGCAGAATGGCTTGCCGTTGATGGTCGGCGCGCTTTGCGGCCTCTTCTGTTTAATGGCCGCAGTGGATCTGGGTATTCATGGCCCCGGACGAGCCTGATAAGTGGTTACCGCCTTTGTCCTGAACGGTTTGCGAAGAGGGCTGGCAGGTTATTTTTCTATGGCACGGCGCCAGGGCAGACGGTGATACCAGGGACGAGGAACGGGATGCACCAGCGCATTCAGTGCCCGGCTGTAATCCATTACCAGGCCAGGCGTCCAGGCCATGATCTGCGCGCGTTTACGCACCTGTGCAGCGATCCATAGCTCCGGCACCAGCAGGTCGCTCAGTTTTCGCTCATGTGCCAGCGCACCATCCAGGGCGGCTTCAAGAGCATAGGCAACACTACTTGAGCAGTTACGATAAGTCAGGTTGTAGGTGTTATTGCGGCGATAAGATTCCCAGAAGTGATTCAGTTTCCGCAGGCTGAATTTTTTAAACTCGATTTGACGTACAGAATGACACCATTCTGAGGATTCTGTGGCGTAGTCTGGCAGAAAGCGCCCTGCCACATCATTATCACGGGTGGCCTTAAGTGTGCGCAAAAACTCCGAAGGAGACCGATCAATCTCCTCGGCAGGATAAAGGCTGATGTAGAGATAATCAGCCACTTCAAGCGCCGCGTGGCCGGTTGAGATAACACCATTTTCGTCCACGGCGGCGATATAACGGTTAATGACAGGGCGCGAAACAGGCCTGGCTTCGGTGGTTTCTTCAGGCGTCCATACGTGCACAATCAGTGCGCGCGCTGCAGCAGACGTCGGCACCGGATGGGGGGCGGTCAGTTCTTGTTCCTGGATTAAAGGGGAGCTACTCAGCAGTACGTCGCCGGGTTGAATCAGCTGAAAAATAGACGTACCTCTTTTCATCCGCATCGCCTTCCTGGCGATGCCAAGGGTACTCAACCCACTGGTAACCATCTGAAAACCAATAAAGAATGATACGGTCGCATCATGGTGACTGAGCAGGAAGAACGAAAAGGAAATTAATCCCAGTCCATAAATAAGCGTCAGCTTCCAGCGGGGAAAGCGCACAATAAAAGAGGAAAAGCTGGTGAAGAAGCCGATGATAAAAAAAGTAAAACCAAAAATGACAGCCAGCAGGACATTACTGTATTCCTGATTAACGATGATAATCAGTGATACGAATAAAAATATGCCGCCTTTGAAAAAAAGAATGCTCTTTTTTGTTCCGACAGCGCTGGTCGCAACACAAAGTGTAAGCATGCTTTCCAGCAGCAGAATATAGCCAAAGATCTGTAATGGAAAGTACGAGTGAAGGTCAAGACCATCGATGAAAAGTAATATACCTGTGATAAACCACAGTGTTGCGGCAACCGAAAGGTATCGGGCATTTCGCTTAATATATGCCGTACCCAGTAGCAACATGGCTATCTGTATCAATCTATCCCTCTCCTAAATGCGCTGAAAAGTCAGGTGGAAACCGACCAGTTACCCAGTATGAACAGCGATCCCTGACGCTCGAACATCAGGGCTCCGCTATCGGTAACGTGCAGCCATTGCCTATTTCCGTATTGCAATCTGAATTGAATCGCAGGAAGCGTCTGCTGACGTGGAATGGCCTGCCAGTGTCCGGCGAGGCGCTGTTTATCCTCTGGATGCAATTGCGCCAGTATTGCCTCTTTCTTTTCAAGAATCCCGGGAGGAAGCTCAGCAAGTTCACCAGAAAGGTTTTCCCAGCAGAGCGTGCCCTCTGTCAGGTTTAGCTGATAAATGGCCTGTAAATTGAGTCGTGCGTCGGTTTCTGAATTGAAGCGGTAAATATTTCGCGTCACCACCCGTAAAAAAACCAGCAGCAACGCACTGGCGCTTAAATAGCACTGCACAAGGAGCAGGGGTTCACCGGTATGTAATCCCTTGAGAAAGAACGGCCCCACGCCCTTATCGGCATAATAGATAACGCAACCTGACAACGTTAATAACGCTATCGATCCGCCACGATTACCCCAGAAGAGCGTTAAAAAAGCGGCAAGAATAATCGGGAGGCAACTGAAAGCGAAAATCAGGCTTTCATCGTGGGTGATCGTATTAGCGATACTAAATTCTTTAACACCGCCACTGAATATCCACAAAGACAGTGCCACAAGCGCGGCGAGCAGCGTTAAGCCTGACAGAAGTATTTTGATGGAAATCTGAACGGCTGTGGTAAGGCGGCTGTTAGCAAAGCCCATAATAATGGTGGTGGCCAGGAAAATGCCGGTCATGTCGGCAATAAAACCGGTCCAGAACAGATCGGAGAAGCTGTTTTTTCCTGCTAATGAGAGTCCGATACCGAAAAGCACGGCATCCAGAAAGCTGATGATAATGGTTGAGGCGAACCACAACATAATAATATTTAAATCATCACCGGGCCGGGAAAAACGTTTAACTATCCACGCAATTATCAGCGAAGAAGGCAGATCAAGAATGGCGTAAAACGTCTCGGTCGGCAGCCTGCTGAACGAAGGTTTGTCCAGAATCACATCAAGCACAACAAACAAAACACACAGCGCTGGCCATAGTCGCCAGCGCGAATTTAAAAACGCCGCAGTGGCGACGCCGGCAGGAAACCATACGACAGATATGTGCAACTGAGGATCGTCAAATCTCAGCGAAAGCACACCAGAAAGGTAATAAAGGACTGCCCAAATCGTCATTGCTATAAAGTTGGACATTACCGCTGAGACAAATTTTGGCATAAAACTGTGAAAAATCCTGAGTGGCTAACTTGCTAAAACAATCATCGGGTTAAATTTTAGCAAAAATTTTTTTTTTGACCAATAATAGAGACTCTTTTTGCATCATTAAACTTATCTTTTTCAAAAGCAGTTCCTATCGTCAGAATTAACAACGGTTCAGACCATTATCACATCGTTGAAGAAGAAGGCACTGGAGACTTTTTGCACGAATGTGATACCCAGGAAGATGCTATCAGTGGGCTAAAGGACAAAGGTCATTCCTGTAAAATTCACCGGGAACGTAACAGAGAACCCGGGGGCGAGCACGATCAGTTCCGTTGATACAGTCCCGGCGGCGCAATCCTGTCGCCGGGCGTTCCTTCCTTTCCGGCCGCTTTGTTGATGGCATGCTGCATCACCGCTTCGCTGACCACGCCCGGTACGACCGTTGTGTTCTCCGGGCTGGCATTCTCTGCCGGCATGACAATAATCCCCGGCGTTCCTGAAAGCCCCAGCATCTCAGCCAGAGAATCATTGTTAGCAATCAGGCTGTCAGATTTTGCATAATCCTCCTGCTTTTCAGGCCCTGCACCCGCTGTTTTCGCAGCAGTTTCTATGTCTTCAGCTGTAAGCTTTCCCTCATTGTGCCCTGTCCGGTAAATGCCGTTGTGATAAGCCATATAGGCCGCAGCGCCCTTCTGCCTGAATACGTCCAGACCACGTCGGGAGGCCTGAGTGGACTCCGGGAAACGGGAGGCAAATATCGTCCAGTCACGGAATGCAAACCTGACATCCGGATTACTGGCCATCACCTTTTCCATCACCGGCGACATCATGCTGCAGGCAATGCATTCGTAATCAAAAAACTCCGTCACGATCACCTTTGAGTCAGCCGGGCCTGTCACCGGCACGCCGTCGAGCTGCATCAGCAGCCGGTGGGCTTTAACCGCCGCACCGACAAAGGCCTTTTGCTTCATCTCTTCCTGGCGAGCCTGAAGCTTTTTACTGACTTCAATCAGGACATCCGGATGCGCAACCAGATAGTCAGCCGCAATTTCGCCGATTCGGGCCTGCTGCGCAGGCGTAAAGTCCTCTGCTGCAGACGTCGGTGCCGCCTGGGCGGCGCAGGAAATGCCAGTGGCCAGCATCACTGCCGCCATTTTCAGGTGTTTTTTCATAAGATTCTGCTTTCTCTTTCAGGAATTCAGGGAAATTAATGGCTGGCTGTTGCGCCAGCTTTCGCGAGCTGCAGGGCCGTGATACTGCCCTGCATGTGTATCAGCGCTCTTTCTGAATATTGCGGGTAATCTCAGGGACAGGTTCTTCACGCTCCCTGCCACGTCCTTCTGCCGGCAGGGTAGGCTGACTCTGTCTTTCAAGCTCACGCGCCGCGCTGGCAATGGCGCGCTCCGACAGTTCGGCTTGCGCCCTGACAGGAGCCTGCACAGACCGGTCCAGTTCTTCTGTCGCCTTCCGGATGACAGATGCCGGTATGGCACCCGCACCGCCCGTCTCAGCAGGCAGACGAATATCACCAGGCAGGCCTCCGCTCGCCAGTGCACTGAGCACCGCACTGGCTGAAGCCGCAGTCAGACCTCCCTGCGACGAAAGCTCGCCGGCAGCCTGACCGATAAGCCGTGCATAGTCAGGTTCCTTTTCCCCTGGTAATGCCGGTATTTGCTGTTTAACCGACTCCACTACGCGTGTCAGAAGTCGTGAATTCAGCTTCTCCTTTTCAGCATCAGTTTCAGGCAGTTTCACCGCAGCCTGAGCCTCAGCCATAAGCTGCTTCGCAAGCTTCTGCATCTCCGCCATTCCGTCCGGCTCTGTTTTTTCGGGTAGCTTTATGTCTTCCCTGGCGGCTTCGGTAGCCAGCTTTCTGGCCAGCGCTTTCATATCGGGCTCTCCTGCCCGCTCTGACCGGTCCGTTTCGGGCAGTGAGAGCGACGCACCCTGTGATTTTTCAAGCGCCGCGAGGGCCGCCTGCAGCAGGGCTGACTCGTCGCGGACGGGACCATCCGGAGGCAGATTTCTGAGCATATCCGTTAACTCATGCTGCACAAGGCTCACCAGCGCAGCGTCGGAACGGTATGCCCGTTCTGGCTGGCCACCGGCGACTTTCAGCATCCTGTCAGTCGGTGTTTTACGGCCGGTCTGAAGGATAACGCCGGTATGTGGATGCGTCCTGGCAGCGTCAAGCCCCTGCCCCAGTGACGTGACTATCATCGTTTCTCCGTTCCGGCTTTTCTGCAGCACAGCAGCCTGCGCTTCGCGGGTGGCCAGCTCCCTGCCCACACCTGTTGTCATCTGACCAGCGTCCGCACTGATCGGGTAGAGACTGACGCCGGCAGTCTTGCCATTGCCGTCAAAGACCGGCAGGGCAAGGTGGGGTTCCGGATACTTTTTAGTGGGGGGGATAATTCGCACGGTTAACGGACTGTTTTTAAGCCCATGCTCCCGCAGAAAGGTCCGGCCTATGGCCGTTTTTGACGCCGGTTTTCCCATACCCCAGATAAGTCTTGCCTGAGAGCGTTCAGGCTGAGGATCGATGGCGTCGTGCGCCGTTTCAGGGCCGTTATCCCTGTTACGAAGCGTGGCCATCCAGTCTGCCATTCCGTCCGTGTAAATCTGTACGTGGTCAACCGCACGGGAGATGCTGATGTAAAAGGCGCGCATACCGCTCATGCGCTGACGTGCCCCCTCAGTACCTTCAAGCGCAATGACGTACTCTGCACTGGCCCCCTGAGCACCGTATCCCGTTACCGCCCACGCATAGTCAATATGCTGGTCTGCAGTTACCTTCCCCGGCTCTATGACCTTTTCCCCTGCTGCACTCCTCAGTACCACCTCGCCATTATCCCGTAGCGCCTGTACCCGATACTGTTCATGTGCGGTGTGTCCGGCCTGTTTCTGCGTTTTGGTCATGCGCAGACTGTCGCCAACCCGCAGCTCCAGGCTTTTGCGTTCAAAAACCTCGATCTCCGTGGCATTGAGTTCAGCCGGTGAATAAAACTTTGTCCTGCCGTCTTCATCCCGTAACACGATGCGGTTAATACCCGAATCAACAGCCGTCACACTGAGATAGCTGTCGTTCACCATAACCACCTGCCCCGACTTCCAGGATGACGTGCGGTTAAAGTCATGCCTGCCGCCCGTGACACGCTCCAGAACAGGAACGTTTACGGCTTTATTACCCAGCTCCTTCACCTCAAACAGCCTGTCATGAATGCCCTGATTGATTGCCCGCCTGTCTTCGTTCAGCTGTGCGATGATCAGGGTCTTTTCCCTTGCCTCTGTCGTTCGCCCCATGTAGTCCGCAACGATGGCCTCCACCGGCGCTTTGGTTTCAGTAACAGAACGTTCCGGCTGTACCACGCCGGCTGCACGCGGAACCGCAGAGGGCTGGACCTGCATGATTTTCTCAATCGCAGCCGCTGCCTTGTTCTCGATAACGCTGTAAACCGCAGATTTGAGGTTTTCATCACGCTGACGGACGATTTCTTTCATTACGGCAACGTCGATGGGACTGCGCTCCTGAACCAGCCTGAACGGTGCGCCGCTCTCGGGCGAGGTGAACTGCGCGATGTCCCCGACCGACACCGCCCGGCCGTTTCCGGTCGATATGGCATTGTAAGCCACGGCCGTGTCCTGGTTTCCCAGCATGGAAGACTCATCGATGAGGAAAAGCGTGTTTTCAAAGCGGACGCTTTCACCCGCAGCCGTGCGCTGCTGCCAGTCAACGATGAAAGACTTCAGGGTCTGCGCCTCGATGCCGACGCTGCGCATTTCCTTCACCGCCCGGTGCGTAGGCGCCAGCCCGATTATCTGTGGCCGGGAGCCATCCGGGAGCGTGTCCAGCGCAGCTTTAACCGCCCTGAACTGGGTAGTTTTACCCGTACCGGCATAGCCCTGAACGGCAGTGAACCTGTCCTTACTCTCAAGGATCAGCCGCGTGGCATCAGTCTGGCCAGCCGTCAGTCCCGCCGTCACCGAACCACTGACGTTCTGCATCAGGGCAGGCACTGCGTTTTTTCCGGCCGCGATTTCCCCGACGATGGTTTTCTCCATCTCCCAGGTGGCGCGGGCGACGTAGCGGAACTCGCCACCGGCCTGTACGCGGATCAGCTCCCTGTCGGCCACCTGCTGGTCAAACTGCTTCTGCAGATCGGGAACGCCTGGCCCGAACTTCATTGCCTCCTTGAGCAGTTCGACCTCAGTAAAGGCCACATCACGCATCTGCTCAACCGCGCGCGAAAACGCCTTCTGAACGTCTGTCTGCAGGCCGCTTTTAAGAGCAGTCAGTGCTTCTGCTGCGTCATCCCTGCCGCTGGCCTGGCGGACCAGAGACAACGGAGAACGGGTTGCACGCATCCGTGCGAGCCGGTCTTCTGCCCGGACAAGAGGCTCCCCCGTAAACACTTCGGCTTCGTGGCCAGAGCGGGCAAGACTGTTCATCATGTTGGCCGTCAGATCGCGGCCGTTGAGGCTGGCCAGAACCATGCCACGGTCATTGTCCTGGCTTCCCGGGGCGGACACATAGGCGTGGGTCAGATAAAGCGGCCGACCGGTTTCAACCCGTACCGGCTTTTTCTGTCCGTCACGCAACAGTGTTATCTGGCCGTCGCTGACGGACTCAACCGTCAGCCGATCGCGCGCCTTAATTCCTGCCGCCTTGTCGCCGGCGACGGCAAAGAGCCGCTCGCCGCCTGCGACCTGCAATGATTCACGCTCAAAGAGCCGCCAGTCACCAGTGAGCTTCCGGATGTCCTGTACCGTCTCAACACCATCGGAGTCAACCAGTGACAGTTGGCGGCTTTTTTCATGAACCCGGTCGATGACGTAATGACGTGTTTCGTTTTTATCCGATCTGTCCTCCAGTACCTGCCCGGGACGGTAGGTACTGGTAAGTTTTCGGATTTTAGCGGACGTATAAACAGGAATACGCGCCTCAACAGTCACCTCTTCCCGTCCGAGTTTACCGGCATCTTTAAGCGCCGAACGGATCTGATCGTTCAGCTGCTGCTGTTCACGTTCGCCGACGACCGTCGCCGTCAGTGCGGTTTCCGGACCGCTCAGCTCTGCATAACGCGTGGCCAGCGCCTGATAGCGATCGCGCTTGTCCGCGATACTGATAACGCGGGTTTCCAGCCCGGACGAGGGCTCGCTCAGGGAGAGTCGCGGCACACCGGACTGTTCAAGAACCGACAGTGCGCTGGTTGCCGACGTGCGGCCGGCTCCGTCCAGGAACAGCAGCTGCGCATTCTTCTCCAGTGCCTCGCCGGTCAGCACGAGCATTTCTTTCAGGCCCAGTCGCTCGGCCCCCTCAACCACAAGCGTGCTCTGTGGCGTAAGGGTAAAGCTGCTGTCCAGAATTCGGCTGCGGTGCATCAGGTTATCTTTGAGTAAATCTGATTTACCGAGTGACAGCGCACGCTCTGCAGAACTGGCCATGACCATCACATCTCGCCCGTGGGCACGTGACAATGTCACCAGCTTTTCAGCGGTTTCACGCTGACGCAGAGCAGATGAGGGCGAATTAAGGATGGCCACCGGTGACTGGAGAGCCTGAACGAAACGCGCGGGGACTTCACTTTTCGGCGTACGGAAGCTGGCCACAACATTTTCTTTGACCGCATCGGCAGCCACAGACTGTAATGACAGCTCATCCAGCAGGTGGATACGAGACGTAAATACGCCCTTTTCCGCATCCAGAGGGACAAGCTCGCCGCTGCTGATCACCTCATCAAGGGCGCGTTTCAAATCCGGTATCTTTTCTTCGTAGTCGCCTGCACTGAACGCGGTGACCAGCAGGTCGCCGTAGGTAAAACGCGTCTGACTGTCGCTCAGAACTGAAATCGCTTCCTGAACTGACCAGATGGCGTTTTTGCTGATATCCGCCTCGGGTTCAGTCTGCTGCACCTCGCGAGATTTCGCCTCACTGATGACTTCCTGAATGTCAAAATCCAGCTTCTCCATCTGGCTTTTCCAGCGCTCCTGAAGACGGCTGCGGCCCCGTTCAGTTTCGGGCTTGGCAATGGGCTCCTCATCCTGAACCGGTGTCATGTCGTGGTTCTTTGCATTGCCCGTTCTGTCATCTGCCAGCGCGGGTTCAGTCAGCGGCAGTTCGGTTGAATCTGTACTGAAACGTTCTGGCCCGGACGCCTTTTCAGGATAATCGTTCCTTCTGGCCAGATCGTCGTTAAGCGTGCCTGTAACCTGCCGTTCTTCATTGCCGGAAACCTTATCTGGGAGGCCTGAACCGGAGACGTCCGGCCCGCCGGAATGGCTGATGACTTTACCTGCAGTTTCCGGAGAGACACTGTCAGCTTTGTTGATACCGCCAGTTTCTTTTAAGGCGTCGGCCTTAACCTGCAACGGCGTCCGCTCATCCCGAACGGCCGGCGTATTGTTTTCAGGCACCGTTTTAGGGTTTGCGTCATCCTCACCATAGCGATCGAGAGACTGTTTTCTCTGGCGGGTATCGAGCGCCGCCACATCGCGGCTTTTCAGGCTGGCTTCCTCACCCACGCTGAGGTGAATTTCCCTGTGCCGTGATGAGAATTCTTCCAGCACAGTTTCAGTAAAGCCTTTAACTTCCCAGAGATCATGAGGCCCGCCAGTCAGTTCAGTCTCATACCCCAGCGCTTCGGTTTTCCCTTTAAGCGAGCTGCGGTAAATCTGGCCAAACTTCACCTGGTGTTTGTAAATCGTCTCAATAAATCCTGTCCCGTGAATATAATCGGTGGACAGAGCCTTCCATTTGCCGTCCAGCTCAGTGGCGTTAACAATGACGGCGTGGGTATGTATCTGCGGATCAAGGTTACGGGACGTGTCATGGGTAAACAGTGCCGCCACCATTTTTTCTGTGGGTACAATGCGCGTTATGCCGTCCTTTGTATCCCTGGCGCTGATCAGGTTTTCAATCACCCCCAGCGCATCTTTTACTGCCTCATGGTGAGCATCCAGCAGGCGCTTGTCGCCACCGGCCAGAATGAGCATGGATATACTTTTGGGTGCGGAAAACGTCAGATCATGGCCGGGCCGGTGGACGTGGGAACCCTGAACCTCTTTGCCCAGTTCGACGCCGTTCGGCAGCTTACCGTGCAGGACGTCTGTGAACGTCTGCAGGTCAACCGGTCCCTCCAGTCCCAGCTCTTTTGCCCCCTCGCCCAGCCACTGACTTTCCAGATCATCAAGAAAATAATAGTTATCTTTGCTGCTGTAGTAGCTGGCAGCATCGGCGGCCGAAGCCACCGACGCAACGGTCATCATCTTTCATACCCTCCGGGTTCATGATGTTCTCCCATTTCCTGCCAGGCCTCGTAATCTTCACGGTGGCGCAGGATGTTCTTTTCATCGTCAGCCATTTTGTAGTTGGCCTGCCGGTACTGATCGGCGTAAGCCTCTTCCCTGCTGTCGGGACCGGTTTTCTGATGGCCAGCCGTATGCACAATCAGCTGACCGGCATCGTCTTTTTCTGCCAGCATTTGCAGATCGGGTGCCTCCCCCTGAGCGGCCTCATCAGACGTCGCTGATTCATCACCTGTCGCAGGCTTGTTTGAACGCTGTGCAAGCAATTCAAGCGCGCTCGCCGTTCTCACCGGTGACTTAGCATTTGCAGGAGAAACGGAAGATTTTGCGGCAGGCAGGACGGTTTTTTCATCGGCCGGAACGGACGACTGCGGCCTGTCATCGGGACGTTTGGCCGCGCTCTCTGCGCTGACCGGCGCCTGCGGGATACGACCAGGAAAAGCCCTGACGTTGTCCGGCAACCTTCTTCCGGACTCAGGCTCATCAATCCGTTGCGGTATATTGCCTGCGGGTTTACTGGCGTTTACGGTGCCCGCCCGCTGAGGTTCCTCCACAGGCGCTGAACGTGCTTTGGTCTGCACTGGCTTAACCGGGGTCTGCATTTCCTGTACGGTCTGCTGCTCACGGGCGTCAGCAGCCGGCGCAGAGGCGACGTTGACTGCATTTGCCGGCGCAGGGTTTTCAGTTGAAAAAATGTTTTTAGTGGTTGGAGCTGGAGCCTCCCCCCTTTCCAGATGCTCATCGCCGGTCGGAAAGCGGAGGCCGAGGTTGACGGCATCCCGCTCGTTCCGGCTGATGATTTTTTCCAGCTCAGGACTGAGGTTGTCCCTGAAATCACGCTCGATGAGCGCAGGATGGTATTTTTTCTGTTCGCGGTACTTCAGGCTGAGTTTCACTACCGGATATTCGCCCGGCAGACGGACGTAAAAGCGCAGATTGGGCAGCTTCATGATGTTGTCATAATCAACAACCGGCTCCCTGACCTTGTCCTTGCTGATAGAAATACCGTCACGTTCCTGCGCCAGACCAAAGCTGTTCTGCTCCCGGGCTTCACGCCGGCGTTGATAGCCCAGATCTTCCTCCACCATTTTTGCCACTTCAGAACTGGGAGAGCGGCCGTAAAAGCGCGTGTTCAGCAGGTCAAAAATGGCTCTGGCCATTTCGCGGCCGTAAACGTTAATCAGCTGGGGCATGTTCTGAATACCCAGAACAAAGCAGGCACCGAACTTACGGCCCTCGGCAAGCGTTTCGCCCAAATCCGGGAGTTTCTGCAGGCCCAGAATTTCATCGCCGATAATCCACACCCGGCGCTGGCTGTCCTCGCCCATGCTCTGGATAAACAATGTGGCCAGCGAGAGCCACATCGTTATAAGCGGGCGGACAGATTTACGGTGACGTGCCGTGGTGGAGATAAAGAGCCAGCTGTTGTCATACTGCTTCTCCGTCATCCACTCCCGGATACTGAACTCCGGTTTACCCTCCTTGTCGAGCCCCTGCAGGTAGCGCAGCGACTTGGCGTAGTTGGTCAGCACCGAGCGTATCGAGATGGCGGTTTTTTCAATTTTCTCCTCCACCAGGTTGGCGGAGGGCGTGTTCTTCAGGAATTCACGCAGGCTTTTCAGGTCGATGGACAGCAGGGTTTTCAGGAATTTTTCTATGTTGCGATCCGGGTCCGATGCGAACTGCATGGCCGTATCACTGAAGATAGTCCGGGAAGACGAAACCCAGAACGGGTCCGAATCGCCCTCAACCGGCATCAGCGCTGCCGTCATGTTCTCGTAATCCACGACCTCGCGGCCTTCACGCCACAGCACCCAGTTTTCGCAGCGTCTGTCATGCGTGTTCAGGATTTTGTCCACGCGTTCGTCGTAGTGCGTTTCGACAAACGTACCGCCCGAGTCGTAAATGATGGCGCGGTCACCCCGCTTGCGGATGTAATCAAGCAGCCAACGGATAATGGTGGATTTCCCGACATTGACGGTTCCGTGAATCAGGTAATTCATGATCTCAGCATTGCGGACCATATGAAGCCCGGCCACCTGTAGGTTTGATTTTTCTCCGGCCTTTTTGAGTAGCCGGTTAATCTCTTTCAGGTCATCGGTAAGCTCCATACCGGATATAAATTCATCCGCACTCTCTTTTTTGCCTATCCGTCCCACATACCAGAATACGAGGCTGAAAAGGGCCATTGCCGCCACGCCGCACCAGAAGGCACAGTGTTTGAGATTCTGAATAAGCAGCGCACCCTGCTCCTGCATCCAGGGATTTGCGAGCAGCTGAGCGAGGGTAAGGTTAATGGTGCATATTCTGTCGGGTTCGCAGTGCCAGCGGATATCCCACACGGGCGGGCCGTCGTGCTGCATCAGCCGGATAAAGCCCGACTGCACATAGCCCGTCCAGTACCAGAAGCCGTTTCGTAGCGTATCTTCCGGGGTGATGTACCAGAACGAGCCCAGCGTCGTCAGAACAAAAAACAACAACATCCAGTGTGAAATCCACTGGTTGACCTGTATGAACATTCGCAGGCGGTAGGCCGTTATCTGACCGCCCTGAGTAAGATTTTTAGGCGTGAAACTCATGGAATAACTCCGGCAGACGCGCGCAGGCGGCCCGCCCCGGTTAGCAGGAGCGGGCTGGGGTTACAGTGAAACGGAAGCGCAGGAAAGAGATAACCGGCGTTGGGGCTTACAGCATCAGCCCGGAATTTTGCGAATAAAACCAGTACGCTTAAGCAACCAGCATCCCGCCAGAACCGGCAGGCCACAGACTGCGAAGAGAATATTCCAGCAGAGCAATGTCAGTACCGACAGCACGGCACCGGCCGTCAACGTCAGCAGTGCCATCAGGAAAGAGATCATTCCCGGCGGCGTCAGGCCGTTTTGTGTGCTCCGCATGGCTACGTCATACGCGAAAAAGTCGCTGTGCGACATGATGTACTGAATCACTGGCTGGCCGAACTGGCACAGAACAAATGCACTCCAGGCGAGGAAAAAAGTAAACCAGGTAATGAGGGTGCGTGGTGCGCCGTTAAATTGCAGCATAGGTATCACCTTGTTATCAAAGTTGAATGAGAGGATTGAAAGGATTGAGAACGTCTTTTTTAATGCAGCGCCCGCCGCAGGTGCTGGCTCAGTAAGCCAGCGCGAGGAGGCGAAACGTTTGCGGTAAAACATGAGGCACGTACGCCCGGTGTCTGAACATGAGCGCGTTTTTTGTCTTGCAGAAGGCGTGGCAGGTACAGGATTAGGACGGCACACGTCCGGTTGTCAGGAGAGACGTTGTATTGTCGTCCTCAGACGCATGCCGTTTGTTTCTGTAACCGCCGCCGTTTAGGCGGCAGTCAGGATATCGATGCAGTTATGCGATGATCGTCTTCGCGGGTAATGCAGTTACGGGAGAATGTTAGTAATTGATTTCGCCAGCTGGGCTTCAAGCACCGGTTTGGCTTCTTCGAATTTCAGATTGACCTTGTTGGCATTTGAAACCACACGAGTCTGATATTTCAGGCGGTTGCCCTGCTCGCTGCTGGTCTGCAGTTTGATGCCTGAAGTACCCTGACGCAGAGCGGCAACGTTATCAGTGGTGACGGCGGCTTTACTGCGCTCAGAGATTTGCAGATCGGTCACCATCGTGTAGTTGACGTCTTCCACCATTGCATCAGCCGCCATGCCTAAAAGGCCTACGGCAAGACCAGCTCCGAGCACTGCGCCACCTGAATTTCCGTTATAGGCAGTGATACCTGCGCCCAGCGCTGCACCTGCAGCTCCGCCTTCATAACCACTGGTCAGAAAGCCCTGAGCCTGACGCAGGTCCATTTTATCTGCTTTAAGTACGTTGGCCTGAACCCAGTAGAATGCGGTGTCAGGGCTGCTGGACAGGTTATAACCTTTTGCCCGAAGGTCGTTGGAGATCATGGTCTGCAGGTCACTCATATCTTTATCGGACGTATTGCGTACCTGAACCCAGACTGTTTTTTCACTCGAAGGCTCCATCCAGACCGTCTGACTCATCTGAGTCTTCACGTCGAGATTACGCTTTTTAATTGCTGTGCTCATTGCACCGCAACCAGACAGCACAAGACATGCAGCAGCAATGGCCGCCACAAAAAATGAACGGTTTTTCATTTCAGTATCCTTGTTAAACGAAAAAAAAGGGCGCAGTTGCCCGTTGGTTATGTCTTCAGAGGGATTCTTTGGTGGTGATCCCTTCCGTCAGAAAGACGGAAGGGTTATCGGCTGGAGAGTTTGAAACTTAAATCTTTTTGATGAAATTTGAGATTTTTTCAATGGCGAATCCTGCGCCTAGCCGGTTTATTTCCGCTCCAACTAAAAGGTTTACAACAAACAATAAAGCGAATAGTAATCCAGAAATTGAGAAAGCAAACCAATTCGAATAACCTGACAAAATGGTTGCCAAAATCATAAGAGTTACAAAAAAATTGACTGTTCTTTTAACGATCTTCCTCAAATGCTCAATAACCAATGACTTCTTACGAACGTTTTCTGGAATACTCATGTACAAGAGCACATTGTTATAAGCCATCAAAGTAAACAACAAACCGATTGGAATTGTTGGTGCCACGATGATCCAACCATCTGTCATGAAATAGCTTATGAAACCTTGCAAATCCATCTGCGGCTTGTAGCCAGTGAAGTAGACAATAGCGGAGCTTATTATGCTAAGCATTACTGCTATAGCAGGGATTGTAAGACTTTTTTTCAGCATACTAGAGGAGGAAGGAATCATCCTTGTGTCAGAACTGAATCCATCCACTAACATAGATAAATCAGCACTTATGTCCGACGCCATAACACTTTTCATATTCCATCCCCCTCCAGAACCAAATTAAGAAGCTTTATTTTGAGATCGTCTAAACTGTTCAAGTTTTTCCTTGAACATATCGTTTTTTTCCATTTCTGTACCATAATTGGTCTGCTTTATATCTTCTTCAGTACGGCCAATTCTTTGGTTGTTGACGGCTCCCAGATGTTCTCTTTTGAGTATATCACTGGATGCCTGAACAGTGCTTTTATTTTTGCTTATTTCCCGGTTAATGTCTCCTATTTTTCCCGTATTTTCAAAGTTTCTGTCTGCCACTTTATCAGCGATGTTTTGTGGCGTATTCAGTGAGCCAGCCTGTTCATTTACACGGCTTACTCCTGAGTTGTAATCCTGTGCGATTGCCGGTGAGGTTACGCTACCTCGGGGAGTAATGTTCCGCTCGTTTAAGACCTGGCTGTTTTCACCTGACCCACTATTGCGACCATGAGAGGTGCTCCCCTGGTGAACTGTTCTCGCTGATTCGTTTTGACCTCGATGATTTACCTGTACCGGATCATGTGACGAGTCCTGACTGTCATTACCCGTGACTGCAGGTAACGAACCGGAAGGTGTCAGCGCCTGCGTTGCGGTCTGCTCTGTTCTCCCAGCATAGTTCTGCATGATCTCCGGTTCCAGACGCTCTTTCATGAATTCGGTCGCTGCAGTCTGGGCCGTATTCACGTTTGTCAGGACATGCTGTGCATCGCTGCCGTACTTGGCTGTGGTCCAGTCCACAAACTCCTGATTGTAATTGGCGTCCAGGCTGGCACTCTGGTTCTGCGCGAGCGTGGCCATCCTGCTGAACTCCTGACTCCGCGTGGTGCTGTCGGTGAACTGATGATACTGACTCTTGGAATCATTAAGCGTGGCCGCGAACTGTTGCACTTTCGAATCTGACTCGTTGTTGCTGTGACTCCCCGACTCGCTCAGGCGCGTTGAGGTAACCATGTCCATGCCCTGACGGAAATCCTTCGCCTCCTGGCTGTTTTGATCCTTACGGTAATCATGCCCTTCGGCGTGGCTGTCCTGCGTACCGTGGGAGCTGCCTGAAGAGTGACGCCAGTCAGCATTCAGGTTAACCTCCGCTCCTGCACTCAAGCCTGCTGCCCATTTAGGCAGCTTGCCTGCCAGCATGTCACCGCTATCAAATTTGCCGTAAACCCTGCCTCCTGCTCCAGCACTTCCCGTATTGGTGATATCCATTAACTTGTTAAACGCTTCTGACTGAGAAATATTATGTGACTTCGCGTAACTCTCAACAGCAGATTGCATTTGACTGATTCCACGACTTTCATTACTGGTCACACTGTTATCACTTCCTTTAGTGATTGTGTCGCTGGTTCCGCTCTGGCGATTGAACTGTTCGAGTTGCTGGAAGCCACTGGTTACGCTGTGGTTGTAACCGTCCAGAGCCGTCTGCGCCTGTTGCTGGGCCTGACGTGACTGTTCGGAGAAACCGCTGCTCGCCAGCGAACTGAGTTTCAGGTTAACCGGCAGATTTGAGATAGCCCCACTGGTGTCGTAAACGTTGTGGCCATCGGCCGTCTGCGTGTGCATCGCGCCATTGCTGGTCTGGAAAGCCTGCTGTCCGGAGCGCTGCATGACGTTGGTGTCGAACTTATTGGCACTCACGTTATCCATCGACATGTTGTTGAATGACCAGTTGCCGTCTGCTGTCGTGGAGGCCTGCCCGCCCGTTGAGAACGCGCCGGAACTGATAACTCCGCCGACCACCTGAGAAGCCACCGACGCTGCACCCTTCGTCAGAAAGAACGACATCGCGGGTATCGATGCACTCAGGTAGCCCGCTATATTGGCTGCATCCGAATGCTGAAGCGCGACCTGATCTGCGTTGGCAAGTACCAGAGGCGTGGCACCGGTTTTCGACTGCAGGTAAAAGTTCATCATTGAATTCAGAATGGCGTACATCACGGGCCACATCTGAAAGTACAGAAAGCCACCGGCATACATCTTCAGCGTGTTTACCCCGAAAATGGTGTGGTTGGTCAGAGCAAGCGCAATCACCAGCGGGAAAAGCCCAATCAGGATCAGCATCATCAGCGACTGGAAAATAGGCAGCGTACGGCCGATGACGACACCGAAAGAGGCCCAGCTGAGTCGTTGTTTGGTCATGCTGGATTCTGTGGCCAGATTCACCAGGTTTGCCGTATCAGACGAACGCGCCGCAAAGCCTTTCCATCCGTCACGGATAGCGGCATTGGTCACGTTGTTTCGCATAATCTGCGCTGCGCTCTGGCCACCTGAATAGAAAAAGCCATAGCTGTCGTTCATCGCATTACCCAGGAGCGTGTCTGCGCTGACGCGGTTACCGAAAATTCGCGTAGCCAGCGTGTGCCAGCTGAGCCCTCCAACACGAATGTCGTCGTTCATCAGCGAACGCATGGTGACAGATGCCTGCTGACAGGTTACAAACTGCCGGCCATTACCGGTATCCTGAAAAATGCCCCTTAGCTGACTTGGGTTACTGGTGATAAGCGTCAGCGGGTCGGTACTGTTGAGCAACTGGGAAATGGTGTACTTGTTGTTCAGCATGATGTCGCCGATCACGCAGTTTTCAACGTAGTCAGTAAGCAGCGCGGCCAGCTGAGGATTCTGCGTGCGGAAATCTGACGACTGCGCGACGATTTGCGATCCAAACAGCATGCCCGATTTGGTATACGTCAGGGAATCAGGACGCGCCAGAGTATAATCATACAACTGAGCCATCCCGAAACCTGTGCCTGTCGTCAGGCCCGCAATCATCGCCAGCCCGACCGGCACGTTATCCACTTCATACACCGCTGCAGGATCGGTGATATCGATTATCTGCACACTGCGCTTCGGCACCAGAAGGACGGAAGTGATCAGCATGAAAATACCCAGCCAGTGAAGAAATGCCATCGGGTTGCGCGTTTTAGTGAATGTGACCATTACGCCCAGGATGCTGAACGTGCCCACGATGTGAAGTACCGTGGTGAACGTATCGGAGCCCAGTATGGTGACGACGCCGTTAAACATCTGCCGCCACATGTCTCCGCCGTAAATCGTGTAAACCTCAGTCATTGCCGTTTCCCCAGCGATAGTTACTCTGATAGGAGGTTGAGATAATGGTGGACACCTGCTGCTGCAGGTACTGCATGTTCCGGTCGATGCCGTCGAGCGCGTTCTGATCCGCAGCAGACTGCAGCTTCATCTGTGCGAGAAGGGACTGGGCGTTAAGGACGTTTGAGCGGAGTTCGCCTGCCGCCTGTTCCGGATAATTTTTACCCGCAAGGGACTGGCTGGCCTGCTTTACCAGCTCCTGCAGGTACTGGATCATCATGTCCTGCGCAATAAAGTCCGCGACCTGGAGCAGATAGGTCGGACTCATGCCCATGCTCCGGGAGTTGGTCAGATATTTGAATACCGGCACCGACGTCGTGTTGATGAACCCTTTTTCACGGTCAGTCATCGGGGTATCGCTGGTCAGTTTACTGTCGAGTGACAGCATGATGTTGCGGACCTGCGTCACCAGTGCAGCATCACTGCTGATGTTGACCGTCCCCACCGTGGGTCCGAGGCAGAGGTCCATCGTGTCACAGCCATAGATTTTCGCGCTTCCGCCCCGCATAAGCACGGTGATGATGTCCCGGTTATCCACCATTGGGGTCAGAATGGTGACCTGCCCCTGTGCGTTAAAAACGATGGAGCCGACGATGCTCATGACCAGTTCTTTGAGCTCGTTATTACCGTCAAACAGATGGTTGCGGCCCAGCGCGTCCCAGATAAGGTTTTTGTTTTTCAGTACCTGATCTTTCATCTGGTCAGAGGCCCGGCTGGTCACGCTGTCGCCCTGTCCGCCGACCGTACAGCCCTGCCGGGATGCCGCCCAGTCTGAAAAAATGTTGCTCTCGCCGGCAATGTCCTGGCAGATTTTCTGATTTGATACCTGTGACACGGGCCACAGGCCCCCGATGATGCCCTGCGCTGCCTGACAGGAGCTCATGTTTGCAGAGTTGACGTCTGAGGCCAGTTTCTGCAAAAAGTCCTTAGCCTGCTTGAGTTCAGGGACCATTGTCTGCAGCGCCAGGTCAAAAGCATATCCGGCTGCGTTACTCATTATCTGTTTGACAAACCGCTGCAGTTCCGCGCCGTTAATGAACGAAAATGAGCCCAGGTAAGCGTCAATGCCACCGCAGCCCGCGTTGAGTGAGGGAACCTGCATCGAGATAAGCTGAACCTGCTTGACGGGGTTGCGCAGGTAAATTGAGCCGCCTGTGATATAGCCCGCCGCCTGTCCCTGCCATGCCTGTGCCTGAGAAACATTGCCGTCAAATCCAAGGCTGCTGAAATAGCCATTAAGGTCACCCTGTACGTCGGCCTGAGCCGTACTACTGATTGTCAGCGCTGTGAAGGCTGAAAGAAGGAACTGCCTGATTTTCATGTTCTGCGTTTTCCTTTTACGAGCGGTCCCACTGAGTGATTCATCATCATTTACTCCACTGCGTCATAAACCCGTTCCGCCGGAGGGTGATACTGATTAGCGCGCCACAACCTGATCCCCCGGCAAGGGAAAACAGAAAGAGCAGCGGAAAGTCCCGGACGGCGCTGAGCAATCCGGCATCCGGTCCGGTTGTCAGAATCAGCAAACCGCCTTCTGTGAACTCACAGACAAGCCAGGCATAAAGCCCGGCCGCTGCCAGAAACGAGGCGCAGATAAGCAGTAACGCCGTCTCCAGTCCGGAGAGCGTCAGGGGATGTTCAGTCATGATTTTTTCCGTGGGTGACAGCGCGGCGGGTTACTGAGGCGTCAGCGCTCCGCTGCTGGGAACCGGCCCTAATGTGTCCGGGGAAAGGTGATCAATATCGGCTTCGATCATCAGGGTCAGGCGCTGGCTTATGGTGGCCATGTCGGCCTCGCCCTGATAAAGCGGATAGGCCACGTTAGTGTTCACGTTAACCATGAATGTGGTCGGGGTCGCTATCGGCAGCCCGTTACCGAAGAATGTCAGAATCTCACCGGCAATCGGCTCGTTCGGTCCGGCCTTACGGGGGATCAGCACGACCGGAAATGAACTGTCACCGTATCCGTCCAGCGTGTAGGGATAGACCTTTATGCCTGCCTCATCCGCCCATGCCTTCAGCAGCGGGTCAAATTTGGCACTGTGCGTGCAGCTGCGTTGCATAAACACCACCACGGCATAATCGTTCAGGTTTGCCGTTCTGCCGTCAGGAAGCGTGATCGGATTAGGCGCTTTAGGTGCGCCACGCCGCAGCGGCGTCGCCACAGGGAGTCCGAAGTCCGGCAATACCGCACCGCGCTGCGCCTTTGTCTTCTCCATCGCGGCAATCTGATCCGCAACGGTGGACGCGCCTGCCGTAAACGACAGCCCCAGCAAGAGAGAACCCAGCAGAATTGTTCGCTTCATTGTCCGGCCACTCCCGGACGCCGGCCCCGCCGGAGTGCCTGAACGAGGGAAAATATCGCCAGGACACCGGCAATGGTGCCGCTGGTGACGGCTCCTGTCACCAGCACATCGAGCGTGAGTGAGGCAGAGTAATTCAGGAGCATTCGCAGGCAGTTGAAGATGACTGCCGACATGAAAAACAGGGCGATAACTGGCAGATGATTCATGATTTTTTTCCTTTTTCATGTCCCCGATATCCCCACACGAACATGCTCAGGCAGAGAGAAAGTAATACGCCGGACTTGTAGAGCATCCACAACGTGTTGTTGGTCTGTTCAACCCACGCATCACGGTTCACCGGCTCCCTTTTGCACAGAACCGGAACCGGAGCGGGCTTCAGCTCTGGGAACTTTTCAGTAGAGCCTGTTTTCGCTGTGCCGGATAAGTCAGAAGGCATGGGTTTCGGGGACGGGTGGCACCCCCAGACCTGCGAGGCCGGCGCATCACGCACCAGGTTTTCAGCAGAGTTCAGGAGCATCTGGCCGCCGCTGCCGGCGCCCGTCGAAATCTTCAAAAACAACAGAAAGAAAAGCAGCGCAGGATGTATCACAAGCGTCTGCAGGACGAAATTTGCCAGACGACGGACAGCAACGGCGCGCCCGTGCCAGACAGGAGAAAGTGCCAGCATAAAGATGTCCTCAGAAATTGGGTTTAAAGGTAAGCGGCTCATTCAGACCGTCTTTCATTTTTCCCCTTGTTTCCTACCATGGACACTTTCGCGAACATGGACACTACCGTGGACAAAAACACGCCTTACACCAGAAGACCCTGGATCATCAACGCTCTCAGCCTGCGGTTTAACGATGCCCTGACCTACCGTGAAATCGCTGAGCAACTGAATATCAGCACTTCCGCTACGCATAAAATGTTCAAGCGTTTTCGTCGTACAGGTATTAACTGGCCACTACCCGAAGACTACACACCGGAACGGCTTGAGGAGGAGCTCTATGCTTTCAATCTGGAAACAAACCTGCCCGTCAAAAAACGTCGTCCGGACTGGCCAATGGTGTTCAAAATCCGCATGGCGGAGCTGAGCCTGCAACCGGGTGCCTGCGTGGCAGCACTGGCAAGGGAACATGGCGTTAACGATAACCTGGTATTTAACTGGCGTAACCTGCACCGTCAGGGCCTGCTGGACCCTGCCACGCGCGCCGGGATGATACCCGTCACGGTTGAGCCTTTTCCTGTTCCGGTCAGGCAGAACGGCGGCACACCGGATTCGCCCCCCGTTATCAGCTGTAAGCTGACGCTGCCTGGCGGCACCCTGAGCCTGACCGGCCCCGTGACACCGGAGCTGCTGCGGGCGCTGGTCAGTGCAATCCGTGGGAGTGAGGTATGATTAGCTTTCCGGCAGGCGCACGCATCTGGCTGGTTGCCGGCGTGACGGATATGCGCTGCAGCTTCAACGGGCTGGCGGCGAAAGTGCAGAACACGCTGCGTGCCGACCCTTTCAGCGGCCACCTGTTCATCTTCCGGGGCCGGCGCGGCGATATGGTTAAGGTCCTCTGGGCAGACCCCGATGGTCTTTGTCTTTTTACGAAGCGCCTTGAGCGGGGGCGTTTCGTCTGGCCGGTGAACCGGGACGGCAGGGTGCACCTGACGCAGGCCCAGCTGGCCATGCTGCTGGAAGGCATTAACTGGAAGCATCCGCAGCGGATAAATCCTCCTGGCCTGCGCATCTGAACCGGCGTAATGTGAGCGCATGGAACGCTCACTTTCTGCAGAAAATGCCCGCCTCAGGGCGCTGCTGGACACACAGCAGCGAAGCCTTGAGCAGATGGCCGAAAACAACCGCCTCCTGTCACAACGGGTGGCGGCGTACGCCAGCGAAATCAGCCGGCTGAAAGCGCTGGTCGCGAAGCTGCAGCGGATGCAGTTCGGCAAAAGCTCCGAAAAGCTGCGTGAGAAAGCAGCGCGTCAGGTGCGAGAGGCAGAGGAGCGCATCAGCGCCCTGCAGGAAGAGATGGCAGAAGCTCTGGGTGAGCAGCATGACCCGGCACTCCCGCAGCCGCTGCGCCAGTCTTCCGCCCGTAAACCGCTGCCGGCCTCACTTCCCCGTGAAATCCGCCTTCTGTCGCCAGCCGAAGCCGCCTGTCCGGCGTGCGGCGGTAAGCTCAGCCCGCTGGGCTGCGACGCGTCGGAGCAGCTGGAGCTCATCAGCAGCGCCTTTAAGGTTATCGAAACACAGCGTCCGAAGCTGGCCTGCCGCAGGTGCGACCATATCGTTCAGGCTGCTATGCCGTCAAAACCCATAGAGCGCAGCTACGCCGGCCCGGGCCTGCTGGCGCGCATCGTCACGGCGAAGTTCGCGGAGCACACGCCTCACTACCGCCAGTCGGAAATATACCGCCGTCAGGGCGTGGAGCTTAGCCGGGCCACGCTGGGGCGTTGGTCCGGCGCGGTGAGTGAACTGCTGGCGCCGCTGTATGACCTGCTGAAACAGTACGTGCTGATGCCGGGCAAGGTGCACACCGACGATATCCCGGTACCGGTTCAGGAGCCGGGCAGCGGCAGAACGCGCACGGCCCGGCTGTGGGTGTACGTGCGGGATGACCGCAACGCGGGGTCGAAACTTCCGCCCGCGGTCTGGTTCGCGTACTCACCGGACCGTAAGGGAATGCATCCGCAGCAGCACCTTGAGGGGTACAGCGGTATCCTGCAGGCAGATGCGTACGCTGGCTATAACGCGCTGTACGGAGACGGTCGCATCACGGAGGCGGCCTGCATGGCGCACGCCCGGCGAAAAATCCACGACGTTCATGCCCGCACGCCGACCGGTATCACCACCGAAGCGCTGAAGCGCATCGGCGAGCTGTATGCCATCGAGGCGGAGATACGCGGAAGCCCGGCAGAGGAACGGCTGGCGGTCCGGAAAGCGCAGACCGTCCCTCTGATGCAGTCGCTGTATGACTGGATACAGGCGCAGATGACGGTGCTGTCGCGCCACTCGGATACGGCGAAGGCGTTTGCCTACCTGCTGAAACAGTGGAACGCGCTGAACCTGTACTGCAGCAACGGCTGGGCAGAAATCGACAACAATATCGCAGAGAACGCGCTGCGCGGGGTAGCCCTTGGCCGGAAAAACTGGCTGTTCGCCGGCTCCGACAGCGGCGGTGACCGGGCCGCCGTGTTGTATTCACTCATCGGCACCTGCCGGCTGAACGGCATCGACCCGGAGGCGTGGCTGAGTTACGTGCTCGGTCACATTCAGGACTGGCCGGTGAACCGACTGAGTGACCTGCTGCCCTTGAAAGCTGCCCTGCCGCCTGCAACAGGATGATGTCTCAGAACCGGTAGCTCACCTGCAGTGAACCCTGACTGTCGCGGTAGCCACCGGCCCCGGCCTGTTGGGTGAATACCACGGCGCCCGTCAGACTCTGCGAAAGACGCCCCTCCACGCCCGTTTTCAGCTCCGCGATATTACGGCTCCTCCGCACACCATCCGCGTCCTCGTTCATGCGCACGCCGTACACCTGTGTATTGTGCAGCCAGTTCACTTCCACGAACGGCTGGAACTCGCGCACGGTCTGCTGGTCTGCCCGGCTTTTCCCGTTCAGGTAAGTTCTGAGTCCGAGGCGGGTGGTAACGCCGTCGTTTGCCGTATCCTGCACGCGGGTGCCGCCCGCCTCGGTGTGGTCATCCGCCCGGATGCCGGACCAGATGAACTGCGCGTGCGGCTCAAGGAATACCCGGCTTTCCATACCGGTGTCACTCTGCCAGCTGTTTACCTGCCACGCGTAGCCTCCTTCCAGCGACGCTTTCAGCCCCTGGCTGTTATAGCGCTCCACCGGCAGCATGTCGCCGGATACCTCGTTGCGGAACCAGTTATATTGCGCCCACGTCTCTGCCCACGCGCCGGTCTTTGACTCCGCGTTCTGGTACCACGTGCCATAGGCCCCTGCGCTGTATCCGCTCACGCGGCCTTTCGCGTCCCGCCCGGTGAGACCGTTGTGCGAGCTGCTGTCTGCCCTGCCATATCCGCCCATGAGGCCGGCGTGAAGCGTGTCCGTACCGTTTGTTGAACCCTGAATAACATCACCGCCCAGTTGCAGCACGTAGCGGTTAGTCTGAGTACTATTCTGTCCATCTGCCATTGATGCCCGCCCGTGTCCGCCCAGGTTGCGCATCCACAGGCTGGTTGTCCGGTTTTCACCCGTTAACGGGTCGGTATAGCGCATTTCGCCGCTGCGATCCCGCATTGACAGGTCAAACAGGGTACTCGCCGCCTGCAGGTTGGCGGTATAGGCCGCCGCTTCCGGGCGGTACATTCTGACCAGCTCAGGAACAGGCTGAGGCTGAGGCTGGGGCTGGGGCTGGGGCTGGGGCTGAGGCAACACGGAGGTGAAACTTGTCAGGTACCAGCCTGCCGGGTCAGTGCCCGACACGTTTCCTTTACGCAGACTGTAGTCATAGGCCCCTGCGACCACGCGGTTACCCAGCGAGAATACCGCATCAGAACGTCCGCCCACGCTGATGAGCTGAATACCGTCCAGCGTCTGAGCGCCACCGCCGTTCTCATTGGTCACGAAGAGGGTGCTGGCACCGCGCGTATTCCCGGTCACCGCCAGACGGTCGGTCAGGGAGTCATCTCCGGCCAGTACGGTGCCCAGTGATACTGAGCTGCCAGGAAGTCCGGTATAGTCACCGTTAACGGTCAGGGTATTGCCGGCGCTGATCGGGGTCGGGTTCAGCACAAGGCTCCCGCGGTTGGTCAGGCTGGCGTTGATGGTGGAGGACGCGGTCTTTTCAGTACTAAAAAGAAGCGTGCCATTCTGGGACAGGGCGCCTTCAAGCACGCTGCCATTTTCCAGCGTCAGGGTGCCGTTGTTTACTGTACCGTTTACAGCCGCCCAGCGGGCAGAGGAAGAGAGGGTCAGCGAACTGCCGGAGTTGACGGTAATGTTGTCTACGCTGACGTTATTCGTGGCAGTGAAAGCTGCGTTGTTACTGCCGTCGCCCACGGACACGTTGGAGCCAGCCTGACCAGTCACTGCACCGTTAATAACTGCTCTGGAGCCACTGATATATATTGCTGAGTGACCAAGGTATACCGGCCCGTCAATCAATCCCGAGTTGTGAACACCGCCACTTATATTACCTGAGTTATAAACAGACCAGTTTCCCCCTCTTATTGTACCGCTGTTTTCAATCTGAGAGATGTTTCCGGCATTGCTGATTCCGGTGTCTGCGCCCTGAATGATTCCGGCAGACTCGTTTATAATACTGCCCACTGTTCCTTCATTGAGAATGCCATTGCCGACGGTGCCCGAGATGATGCCTGAGTTGCTAATCTGGCCTATCCGGTTGGTTATTCCACTCGTTGTGAGGTTGGTGATGCCGGTCGCCGCCCTGATTACCCCACTGTTAAGCACCGAATCAATCGATGAAAGATTATAAAGAGCCGTGGTGTAATTGTCTTTCCCGGTCAGGTCACTGTTCAGAGCCAGGCTGGTGATTGCTGAATCGTTCTGTAGAGTTCCGTTATTTGTAAAATCACCAATAAACCCTGAAACGTTATACACAGCGGCAATACCTGTCCCTCCGGTCACGGATATAAGTCCGTCATTAATAAAGTCATCAATGTGAGTTTCGTTTGACACTCCAGGCCCGTTACTGGCTATGCGTATACCCGTGTAAGCAGAAGTGATGGTGCCATCATTGCCAAACACTTCCAGATTGTTATCCGGAATATAGACCGCGACGCCCCCCACACCCTCACGGGTAACATCAACAGAAGCACCCTGAGCCACCGAGAAAAAACCCAGTGACGGCGAAACCGTACATTCTTCGGTTTCCTGACTGGTGACGGTCTGTGAATCTTCATCGGCAACCGAATCACAGACAGTGGCTGCCACTGATGAAAACGACAGTAAGTTTAAACTCATCAGGCTAACGGTCCACATTACGTGCTTTTTTTCATGAATCATTTTGAACCCCGTTCAGGAAAAAACTTCATAAAAACTGGCGTTAAATTAGCGAAGTCTGGTTTCATCAATACATATATCTGATGCTGTAAAGATTCCGGCCCAGACCAGTCATAGATTCCGATGTGGCCTAAACGCGTTTTTTGATTAAATTAATCCACAGATTCCGGTTTGTTCCGGCCAAAGATGGCCGTCTGTCGGAATCACGCATTTTTCACTTTCAGAACAACATGTAACACATCTTCCTGATAACTCACTCCAAAGGAGTGTCGCCCTGGCAAGGCTGAAACGCGCCTGAGAGCAGTTAAAGAACTGCCGCGCAAAAAATGTGAATTCCACCTGCGCAACAGGAACGTCTGAACCTGTCTGACTGGGTCACTCAATACAGATACAGCGAAGTGGCATGGCCCCTGCCGCAGCGGCTAACCGAAAGCGCAATCAGCTACCGTACATGATTTGTTACATCTCCGCTTTCGCCCAATAATGGTGTTTACAGGTGCAGTCCGGCCCCGCTGGTGTGTCCGACTCAAATGACTTTTCCCCTTAAGACTGGCCGCCTTGGGGGGCTCTTTTTAGCAAGATGATCCTGGTGATTTTTTTCCCTAACTGCACAGAGGGTATTTCAACCAGCCTGAACATCACTGACGCTATTACGGTGCTTACTGCAACTGAGAGTAAAAAAACAGCAGGATTTCCGTTTTGTAGCGCTGATGACGGTAACGCTTTTATTATAAAAATCAGTACTGGGTAATGAACCAGATAAAGTGAGTAAGAAATATCACCCAGAAATGACAGCGCGCGAATATTTACGGTTTTTGTATGGCAGCTCAGCGTAATGACCGAAGCCATAATTACCAGCGCCGGCCAGAAGCCCCCGCTCATGCCGAAAACCTGCGGCCCGGTGAGGGTGACAAAAGTGATGGCTAAAGCGAGAGCCACCCACGCCACTGCCCGGATAACGCGGGAGTCGCTTATTTTGTCATTCACCATCACTTCTGCCAGAAACATACCCGCAATGAATTCAGAAACAATCGTGTTACTGCCAATTTTAATCCAGCCCTGCCACCAGTGTGAGACAGCTATTTCGGGTGACATCTGTGAGGAAAGGCTGAAGCTGCCGTTGTAGGCGAGCTGAAATCCCACCATGGCAGTCATAAAAATCAGCGAACAGAGACAGCTGCGGTAGCGATAACTGAGACGCATGGAAAGGGCAAAAACGGCGTAGAACATGACTTCATAGGACAGTGTCCAGGGGGGCCCCAGCGGGCTGAAACCAAACGTTGGCCCCTGACTGCTGTAATCCTGAAGACAGAAATAAAGGACACATGACATCTGGCCGATGGTACGTTCAGGATAAACAAAAACAATCGAGGCGAGCCAGACCAGGAAAAGAGGAGGCCATATGCGGAAAAAACGCTTAATTAAAAATGTACCGGCTCCCTCCGGCACCTGGCGGGTGATGAACGTCATAATGAAACCACTGACGATGAAAAAAACATCGACGCCCAGGGCGCCGGGAATGTGGCTTACCCAGTAATCACCCAGAAAGGCAGAATTATGGGCAATGACCACAAGCAATGCCGCCAGTCCGCGTACGTACTGAATCGTCAGAATCCTCACGGGTATATAGCATCCTGTTCAGTCAGAAATAATTCAGAATTACTTAACTTATCAGCATTCCCCTTATCGCACCAGATGCCAGACGGCACTAAAAATGAGCGTAGGGCATGACGGGGCATACGGCAGACTCTTCCTCCTGACAAACCCTCACTGACGTTCAGTACTGGCGGCTGACCGGCGCTGAGCCCTGGCTGTCACGGTTACCACCGTTATGAAAAGACTGTTTTGGACACCGGTTTTCAGTGCCGGCGTTAAGCAGGATAATGCCAGAATTTCGCGGGAGGTGTGTTATTTTACCCGGGCGGTGAATCCCCCTCAGCGGCGGGGCTAAGCCACAAAAGGGGTGAAAGCCTTGGCCAATAAGCGGGTCAGGTTGTGGCTTTTCCTGACTCACCGGGAGGCACCCGGCACCGCTCGGTTTTCCTCAGGGAAAACTGACAGACGTAAACAAACGGACGTAATCGGGTCGGGCCCGGTTCTGCCCCACGGGCAGCCGGCATGCCCTGAACAGCTACCGTTTTCAGCAGACAAAAGCCCTGCGGGATTCCCTGCAGGGCTTTCTTATTCACCGCTGTCAGGAGGCAATTACAGTATTCAACATATTATTCAGGAGGATAAAAATGATTCAGGTAAATAACAGAAAGACCATAATACTATCGTTACCTCTCCTTTTGCTTTCACTGGCTGGCTGTACGCTCCCATCGCATCCCCCCGTCCAGAAGAACACGGTTCCCACCGAAACGCCTGTGAAAAAAGAGTGTTCCGGTCAGAATGGCAAAATATACCTGATTGCAAGCTCGTCGCAGTACGACGAAAAGGTCATCCCTGAGATTGAGGAGGCGTTCTCACGCCTGTGCTACGTCACTGACCTGCAATATCTTGACCAGAAGCCCACCCGGCTTGGTTACGTCAACACCGATGAGAAACGGGCAAAAACGCTTACCGACGCGCTCAGCGACAGGAATGTGCATTTTCTATGGTTTGTCAAAGGCGGTTCAGGGGCTCTGAACCTTTACCCGGCTCTTCATTCAAGCCGGAAACGTATTTCCTCATCCACACCGAAAATCATCGTCGGCTTCAGCGACGTGACCGCCGTTCACAGCTTTGTTAACCATGAACTGAACTGGCCCAGCGTGCATGGCGTTGTTGCCGCTTACAACATGAATATGAATGAAATTGACAAAAGCAAAACGCTTAACCTTAACAGCAGCCTGAATGAGGTGTTTGCCACGCTGTCTCACGGGGTGGATTACTCCGGCGTAGAGCCGCTGAATCTTCAGGCCATTAAAACGGTGACCGGTAAGATGGATGGAGGAAACCTTACGCTGGTCCAGTCGCTGTTCTCCACAAAGTATGAGGGCACTTATACGGACAAAATAATGATGCTTGAAGATACGGGTGTGACGGCAAAGCAGCTTGACCGGACCCTTCATCAGATTGAGTACAGCAGGAAATTTCATCCACGCGCCGTCGTATTTGGCCAGTTCTATAACCGGAATGCAGGTGATGCTGAAAAAAGCCTCTATAGAGAGGTGGTAAAGCATTTTGCAGAGCGTGTTAACTACCCCGTTTATTACTATCCTGAATTCGGAAACGGAGAAACCAACCGGCCCTTCATTCTGAATCACCGGGCCAGCATTTTGTGCAGCAGCGTACAACGGTTGTGTACTCTGAAGCAGTCACCTTTAAAAGCGGAGCAGTAACAGTAAAATTCTGCCAGCCAACCGCTGGCAGAAAGACAAACGCTCTGTGACCGTTTCAGTCTGTTTCGGGCAGTTCCACGAATAAGTTAACGTATTGTACTGTCGCTTAACTACCTCAAATTATTCTGTCAATACGGTCTGTATGTGACGTTTACGTTTAAGGCGCTTGTGACAGGAAAATTAAGTCTGGCGAAAACATTCTGGGGATGGGGATTCGGCGGAACCGCGCTGATTGTGGCCATCAGCAAGGCTGGTGCATATGCAGGCCATTACTGGGTGATCCCGGTGAGTCATGTACTGCAGGCCCTTCTTTCACTGGCGGTGCTGTCCGGCCTGACGTTCATCCTTAAGGAGAAGCACTCCTTTCTGGGTGTCTTACTCGGCGGCATCGCTTTTGCCATTTTTCTGGCGCACTTCATCCTGAGCGCAATATTTGCCGTGCGCTTTTCGTCAGTGATTTTTTTCTGATTACCGGCAGGCTTTAAAATGAGACGGAATGCTTCAGACAAAAAACCTGAACTGCGCAACTGAACCGGATGCCTCTCAGGACCGAAAGCCTTAATCCGGCTCTCTCAGGAGCGGTCTGGGGTGTAGGCGGTAACGCCTTCTTACAGACTGACAAATTTTCAGAGTACCACTTCACGGTACGTTAGTTATCATGAGTGTGCTGTGAGTTTCCAAAAGACTCATGATGGTAGTTACTGGTCCTTATTGCCCGGTTGCCCGGGCTTTTTTAACTTCCCTGACTGAGTTTCCTGAGTTCCGACATCGCCTGACGGACCATCCAGAAGCCGGGCGAGTAAAATACGCGGCCCAGCTTTTCTGCAACGGCAGGCGTGACCGTCAGTCTGTCCCGCAGAATAAGCCGGACCTCATGCTCCGGCAGCCTCGAACGCCGGCAGAATTTGTCCACGCTCATGTCGTATTCGGCCAGCAAGGCCGCCAGAAAACGGCCCACTGATTCATGCTCATCCATAAAAGCTTCCTTCGTCCGTGATTTTCACCCGAGCATAAAACATGCACCTGCCCTGTTCAACTTTCACACAGCCAGATAATACCGCCCTTAAAACGTGAGCCGGCAACGCTCGCCGCAGAACATGGCTGAGGCGTACCGCAGCGGAGCGAGGAACGAACAGCCGTGTCGAGGAAGCGTCACTTCACCTGGGCCTGCAAAGACTGCTTACGCTCTCCCCTGACTGAAACTGCCCGACAAAAAAATAATTAGCCTGCTCAGTAACATAGGCATCCCTTTGGCAGAGTACCGTTTCGTTCCTCTTGCCATGCGCCTCCGGCTCAATAATACTGTTTTTATATACAGTGTTATTTAGGGGGGGAAATTTACTATGTCAGACTCACTCACAACCGCCCCGGCCTCAGGCCATTCAGTCCGGAGAACGGCACCATGAAAGCGACGTCCTCCCGGGGCGGACTGACGGTATTCAGGCCTGCCGACATCCGTCCCGTGATGCGCATCCCGCTGTTTGTTGAGCGCTGCGCCGCCGGGTTCCCCTCCCCTGCCACCGATTATGTCGAAAGCGAGCTGGACCTGAACGAGCTCTGCATCACACACCGGGCCGCCACGTTTTTCGTGCGCGCCAGCGGCAGCAGTATGGAAGACCTGGGCCTGTACGACGGGGACGTGATGGTCGTCGATCGCGCGAAGGAAGCCACCCACGGTGACATCGTCATCGCGGAGGTCGGCGGGGAGTTCACCGTCAAGCGCCTGCAGCTGCACCCACAGATTGCCCTGCGCCCGATGAACCCGGCCTATCCGGTGATTTACCCGGAGGAGCTGCACCTGCTGGGCGTGGTCACCTGGTTTTTCCACAATACCGAGGCGCGCCGGAGGTAATCATGCCGATGTTTGGTCTGGCTGACGTCAACAGCTTCTATGCGTCCTGTGAGGCCCTTTTCCGGCCTGATTTGCGGGGAAAACCTGTCGTCGTCCTTTCGAACAACGACGGCTGCGTCATAGCAAGAAGCAAAGCGGCCAAAGCCCTGGGCATAAAAATGGGGGTGCCGTGGTTTCAGTTAAAAGCGCTGGATTTTTCTGAAAAGGTTCACATTTTCAGCTCAAACTACGCCTTATATCATTCATTATCGCAGAGAACCATGTCAGCACTTGAGGAAATGACGCCCAGAGTCGAGCAGTACTCCATCGATGAAATGTTCCTCGATCTGACCGGCATCGATGGCTGTGAGGACTTTGAGCACTTCGGCCACCGGCTGCGCGCCCATGTTCTGGCCAGAACCGGACTGACGATTGGCGCCGGCATCGGACCGACCAAAACGCTCGCCAAATCAGCCCAGTGGGCCTCTAAAGAGTGGCCGCAGTTTAAGGGCGTGCTGGCGCTGACGCCCGGGAACCCGAAGCGGACCGAGGCGCTGCTGATGCGCCAGCCGGTCGAGGAAATCTGGGGCGTCGGGCGCCGCGTCGGTAAAAAACTGAACCTGCTCGGCATCACCAACGCGCTCGAGCTGGCACGCACGCACCCCGCCTTCATCCGGAAGAACTTTTCGGTGGTGCTGGAAAGGACGGTGCGGGAGCTGAACGGCGAAGCGTGCATTCCCCTCGAGGAGATGCCGCCGGCAAAGCAGCAGATTGTCTGCAGCCGCAGTTTCGGTTCACGCATTACCACCAAAGTGGCCATGCAGCAGGCCCTGTGCCAGTACGCCACGCGCGCCGCTGAGAAGCTGCGGGGCGAACGCCAGTACTGCAGGCACATCAGCGTGTTTGTCCGGACATCGCCGCATGCCGTCGGCGAGACATTCTACGGCAATACGGCCGGGGAAAAACTCACCCTGCCCACGCAGGACACGCGGGACATTATCGGCGTGGCCATGCGCGCACTGGACCGCATCTGGATTGATGGCCACCGGTACATGAAGGCCGGTGTCATGCTTGATGACTTCACGCCTCACGGCGTCAGCCAGCTCAACCTGTTTGACGACAACCGGCCGCGGGAGAACAGCGCACAGCTGATGCAGGTGCTGGACGGCATTAACCAGTCAGGCCTGGGACGGGTATGGTTTGCGGGTCAGGGAATTGATACGGAGTGGAAGATGAAGCGGGACATGCTGTCACCGGCGTGGACGACGCGCTGGAGCGATATACCGGTTGCCCGGGTAATCTGAACCAGCGCACAGAGCAGGTGACTGTGCGAACGTCATTCAGACTTCATGTCATCAGGACTGAACCGGTGGAGTCCTTATTTTGAGTGTAACTCATCAATAAGTACGATCCTGTCACCTGTGGGGGAGATGACATTCAGGTTTTCGTCGGCGGCGCTTCGTAAATCTTCCATGCTCTGTACCACAGATGCCACCGTCATGACTGACGAGAAGCGTAAGAACGGATCGTTATTCCCTGCCACTACGGGTACAGCGGGAAAGAAAATGGATGCCGTCGGCTCGCCGAGAATATCGCGGATGCGTGACAGTTTCTCGTCCGTCAGCGAGGCCGCAAATGCTCGCTGTCTTGCCCCACTCAGCTCTTTCACGCTGATCGTGACTTCCACCCTGTTGGCCGGTTTAGACGGCCGAAGTTTAGAGAGGTCACGCAGATCTTCCTGCAGCGTTTTGTCGATAAGCACGACGGTCATGAGTTTGCCTGCTTCAAACACGAGCTGGTATTCCACCCAGTAAATCAGCTTTTGATTGCACTCTTTAACCGATGTGTAGATATCGACTGTGCCCGTATGCGGCACAGGCACCGCGGCGGACTCCCCTGCCCCGGCATCACTGACATTCCTGTAGAGCTGTCCGTTAAAGATACAGTAATCGGCCATGCCGTATTCCATATCCAGGTCTTTGGTCTGGAAATACTGGCCATTGTGGCTGCGGTCAAACCCTTCGTGAGTAATGTTAACCGGCCGGATATCGCTGAAGCTGCTCATGGTGCCTGCCTTGATTATTAATTTTTAGACTGTCGTTAAGCTGCGCGCAGAGGTTCATCGGAAACTTAAGCTCAGGTTTCAGCGCTGCTGCTTGTTCTTTTTCCAGGTATCATTGGCCAGAAAAGCTGATCGGGTGATAAAAACGCCCCAAAACAGCTGGAGTACCACTTTGGCAATCACACTTTCGATAACCCCTAACAGAAGTGGAGCTATACACGCCATTCCGAGTAAAAAGCCCCATTCAGCCGCACTTTTTCTGTCTTTGCCCGTGAGCTTTTTTATCCCCAGATATCCTGATACCAGTAATAAAACTTTGTTCATTGATACCTCCATATGAGTACATTATCTAATAGTCTAAAGAATTATCTGAAAGCTTTTAAGTACACCTAAAATGCACATCAGATATGCATTAGATATTCTTTGCATACACAAAGCGTATGCAAAATGCGCTCTTTAGATATCTATCTTGTACTCTTTTGTCTGCTTTTTATTAATTTTCCAGGGCTCCGTCATTTTCAAGCTTCTCACGCAGCGCTTCCAGAATATAAGCACTGAAATCGAGCGATGTTTTGTTGGAGGCCTTTAGTTGAGCATGGGCTTCAAAATAGGTTTCGGGCACAGCCCTGAGATTTTTGCTCCGAGCTTTGCTTTTGGCGACTTGCTTAGGATCGACGGCATTTTTCTCAGTTTGGGTCGGTGAGGTTTTGAGCTTTGCTGAACTCATTAACCCAGCAAGCTTTTCATGTTGATTTGCGAAATCGAGCTTTTTATTCATTGGTACACCATAGGATATTCAATAGATATTCGAAAGATATACATAGCATACACCATAAATACACATTGTGTATTCTTTGTGAGCCTTATGTGTACTTACTTGCTTTGAATAATCTCTACCATTTCTTCCACCATTGAAATAACTTCTTTACCACCTGCAGTAACGCGACCATGAACAGACTCGGTTATACCAAACCCCGTTTCGATTGTTTCTTCGAAGTCTTGCGTGCGGTACGACAGCCGGCTCTTCATTAATTTGATGTGATTGAACGATGGAAGCAAAGCCTCTAATTTTGGGTAGTGCTTTTTGTTAGGGTTAGTTTTGCATAGGAACAAATGAGCCTCTACATGTTGTCCTATGATTTCACTTATCTCTCCTAGCACCCTGTCAAAACTCATGAGCCCTATTCTCTCGGTCAGAGAATCTTTAGCTGGGACGATAATCAGGTCTGCAAAAGCGACGGCTGTACGAGTCATATCGGAGTCGAAGCCACCACAATCGATAAATAAGATATCATCGCTGTCTTTAAACGGGCTAATTTCTTGTACCAACTCTTCTTGAGTTTCAGGAATTGAAATGGGGATCTGCCTTTCTTCTGGACGTAAACCATGAATAATTGAAAGGCCCTTGTGAGTATCTAAATCTAGAGCTTTAGCTGGTTTCAGTTCACCTGCAACATGTACAGCTGAAGTAGTCTTTCCTGCCCCACCCTTGTTATGTGCCATTACAATAACTGTCATATTAGCCACCGTTTGTATATCTAACAAATGCGCCATGTATACATTTAATGCGCACAACAAAACCACTTAGGATATTCGTTAGATATTCAATGAATATCTACGAATCAATCTTTTATATCACTGAATAATATTACGTGCAAGTAAATCATGTACTCAATGAGAACACGTTGGATACTCAAAAGGCACACAAAGAACATCCATTAGATACACATCGTGTATACGATAGGTACCTATAAAGTTAATGGGCATATCGCAGGGCAGGGCAGGGCAGGGCAGGGCAGGGCAGGGCAGGGCAGGGCAGGGCAGGGCAGGGCAGGGCAGGGCAGGGCAGGGCAGGGCATTTTGGGAAATTGTTTTAACAGTGCAAGTATGAATAGTTTCTTAAGGAAAAGGACAACGCAGTTTTGGGGGAAGAACTAAGATAAGAATTTATGTGGAATTTTACTTATTGTCTTTGTCGATGTGGTGTCGTACGTATTTACGCTGTTGATCTTTCAAGATTCTAGTTTTTTTTCCATAAGGCATGAACATAAAATCATGATCAATCATGGTTAAAATAACAGCCTTTTCATATTGTTGCTGAGGGATAATCTCACCTTTAAAAGTGATGATTACAAGTGGGTCATTTTCATCTTTAAGGACACGCGCATGATAGAAATCATCATAAGCAGGTGATGCACCAGGATCAGAAATAGAGGATTTTACCATTCCATATGCAATGCGATTATGGACGGCATTATCGAAAACTTCTATGTAACCTTGGGTTTCCCATAATTCCTGAAGATCAAGAATGTCGTCTTCATAAGAGTCGACAACATCTTGATCAAATCCGAATTTGTCGCTTGTGGTAGCAAATTTATTTGCAATCTCAACGCGCGAAATGGTGATCTTTGCCAACGGTCAAGCCTTCCTTTTCTCGATCTGAAGCACGCATTGCCCGGAACTGAGCACGACGTTCATCCCTTGAACCACGAAGATGTACACTTCCGGACTCACTAGAGTCTCGAAGGTAAGCAGCAATCTGTTCTTGAGATAAAAGATTTTGGTTGTTCATATGAACCTCCATTGATTAACACTCACAGTATAAACTGTATGCAACCAGAAAAACAGTCAAACCTATTTTTGAGAGATCCTGCTGGCCACGAAACCATCTCTGATGATGAGCATCAAAAACAAATAATTCCACACTAAAATTATTAGCTGAAAAACCATTTATGTTACTCAATTCCTTAAGCTTAGTTTGAACTGATAGAAATTTTCAATAGCATGAAACTTAATAGCGCACAATCATTTTAGTTACTGATTTTATAGTACCTTAAGTTACTATACCAATCGAAACTTGAAGCCCCAATGCTCTACTTTTGACCATAATTTCTTTACGGATTAAAAAAATGGTCATTTTAAGTAGCCAATATATTAATAGCCAATTTAAACCGCGTACTGATATTATTGGCCTGTAAAAACACACAGGCCAAATAGAGTATACCCGCCGTCATTCCTTCCTCAGCATCGCCACCGCTTCATTACCCGGCATGTGAAACTGCACCCGGTGACGCGCCGCCACGTCCAGCGCAAACACTTTCGTATAGACCTCCGTTGACTTCAGGCTCTTGTGACCCATCAGGCTCTGCAGCGCCTTGAGCGGAATCCCCGCGTAAAGCATGTGCATGGCGTAGCTGTGCCGGAAAGTGTGCGGCGTTACCGGCACCGAGAAGGTCACACCGTCGGCCGCAGCGGCCGCCACGGCTTCATTGATCCAGGTCCTGACGGTGCGGTCGGTCACGCTCCAGAGCCGCACCTTTTCCGTCCGGCCGGTGTCAGGATTGCGCCGTTCGACCGGGATCCGCAGCGTGGCGACCATCATCTCCAGCTGGGCGATGTACTGCGGATCGGACAGCGGAACCAGCCGGTGCGGCACCACCCCGGACGGTGCGCGCCCGGGGCCACGGGCCGCCTTCTCACCACGTTGTTTCAGGGTGGCCAGCTGCACAAACGGGTGGGGCGGCGTCAGGGTGAAGTCGGCCCGCGTCAGGGCCAGCGCCTCGTTGATGCGCGCGCCGGTGTTCCACATGGTGGTCAGCAGCATCTTCCGGTGCAGGTCCGGTACGTAATGCAGCAGGGCACTGACCTCCGGCGCCAGCAGGTATCTGGGTAAGTCGTCAATCAGCGCCGCCATCTGTCGCAGCGCCAGCGCCGCCGGATAATCGATCGCGACAGGCAGTAAAGCAGGGGTCGCCGCGGACGCCTGTGTCGGGTAAATCTGCAGGTCAGTCTTGATTGTCATGTCTCCGTTGTGAAGGCTTCAGGTCATCAGGCTGGCCGTCCGTCCTGCCCGCCTTCGTTCTTTCAAACAGGCGGTCTGCCCTGTTCAGCAGATAAAACAGCCCGGCCCACAGTCCCGTGACAAGACGCTCCTTCCACTGACGTTCAGTCAGGAAGCAGATACGTTCAGCCTGCCTTGCCACTTTCGCCTTCAGGTAATCAAGCTCTTCCTGTTGTTGCGTGCACGTCCGGCTCAGCTCGCTGACGGCCAGGTCCAGGCGAACGGCAGCCAGCGAAGAGCGCCGGCCTCTGGGGAACCGGAGATCACGGATACGCAAAGAAAAGGACTCATCACTGTTCTCTGCAAACCGGAAACCCAGCCCGCGCCAGAAGTTCTCACGCCGCAGGTAATTTTCTTCATCAGCATCGTCCCGGACTGAAAGACTGATACGGCGAACACGCATATCCGCGGGCAGGGTTCTGGCCCAGCAGACAAGCTGCTGCATGATCCAGGATCCCAAACCGCGCCCCCTCAGTCTGCTGTCAATAACGAAATCCCCGCCGGTCAGATCCAGAAATGAATACTCACTGTCGTCCGGACGGATGTAGGTTCTCAGCACAGCCGCAAAAGTCTGGTCCAGGGTATTGCCTTCATACTGGCAACTGAGAAAAAGCGTGCATGAAAGCCCATCCTCATAGCGATCGCCACCTACAGTCCGGACAGCGACTATCTTGCAGGCCGGTATAAGATGTCCTTCCGTCTGTATTTCCGGCAGAGTCAGCAGCCACGCATTTTCATTTTCCCTGAACCGCATCTCTTCCAATGCGCTGGCGCCCTCCGGCCGCCCGTGAGTAATACGGTCCATTCATCCTCCTTTTCCTTAAAGACGATCCGCCCTCACGCGGTGCCCGCACTGAGCAGCAGCATGGTTCTGTCCTGAGGACTGTCAGAAACCGGAGCTGAGCATCAGGCAGCGATACAGGACGCTGAAGTAATAACAGATCCCGCCACTGCCTTCTGCTCATCAAAACCGGTAACGCCCTGAACAGTTACGCAGCAAACATATCCGTACAGATATTGTCACTGACGCTTCACTGATTCATTCATAAAAGTTCGACACAAGATTATCAGACCCCATTTATTTTCCTGAGTAACTGACACCCACATGACGGTCACGCCCGAACAAATAACCTATTTTATAATCACCCATATGACGGATAACCTGCTTATATTCCCGCACTGCAATTACCGGAAGCCGTTCTTCAACGGATCCGACTTTTTCCGATTATGGCAGTAACCGGAAGGGTAGCACGGCGGCGGGGCGGGCGGAAGCGGGGTTTTCCGGGCGGGTTTCCGCTGACGCATCCCCTATGTTGTGTCGTGTTCAGATGGGTGAGCCACAACATGTGGTGTGCTGCGCAGAAAACCGCCGCTCAGGAGGAAAGATCCGGTTCAGGCTTTTTTCGGATCTCAGCTGAAAATGCGAGAAGAAAGACTATACCTGACATATCCATATGCCTGACATCTGCATATGTAAAACATATACAAATACACCTGACAGGCATATACTACACATATGTGATAAAGCGTCATGCATGATCACCAGGAGGAAAACCATGCGAACAGTTTCGATTTTTAAAAACGGCAGCAACCGTGCCATCCGTCTGCCCCGTGACCTGGATTTTGACGGGGTGAGCGAGCTGGAGATCGTCCGGGAAGGGGACAGCATCATTCTGCGTCCCGTCCGGCCGACCTGGGGCTCATTCTCGGAGCTCGAAAAAGCCGACCCGGACTTCATGGCGGAGCGCGGGGACGTCGTCAGCGACGAAGGACGGTTTGACCTGTGAACAGGATTTATATGCTCGACACGAACATCTGCTCGTTCATCATGCGCGAGCAGCCGGAAGCGGTGCTGAAGCGCCTTGAGCAGGCGGTGCTCCGCGGCCACCGTATCGTGGTCTCAGCCATCACCTATGCCGAAATGCGCTTTGGCGCCACCGGTCCGAAGGCCTCGCCGCGCCACGCGCAGCTGGTTGAGGCGTTCTGCGCCCGCCTCGACGCCATCCTTCCGTGGGACCGTCCCGCAGTGGACGCCACCACTGATATCAAAGTGGCACTGAGGCTGGCCGGCACGCCGATCGGCCCGAACGACACGGCCATCGCCGGGCACGCCATCGCCGCCGGTGCCATTCTGGTGACGAATAATACGCGGGAGTTTGAGCGGGTGCCGGGCCTGACCCTGGAAGACTGGGTATAACAGGCGGCGCACCCGTCTTTCACCGTTCCGGCCCGGTTCCCCTGTCCGCACGGACTTTCACTGGCGGAGGGTTCCGCCCCCTGACCGTCGCTCACCCAGAGCAAGTCTGACAAGCCGCACTGCCTCGTTCTGCGCCGTGACGACACGCTTTTTCAGGTACTGCCTGACTGCGCCGACGGTCATGACTGACGCCGGCCTGCTTACATTCTCCGGCCTGTTCATGAGGCCTCACGTTCTGACTGACAGCCCGGGGCATTTCACCTCAGGGCTGCTTTCTGAGTTTACGGGACGGGGACCATCCGGCGATCAGACCGTCACTGATGTTCCGCCATCAAGTAAACATCGCCGGGAGGCTGCGGACAGATCTGCGGGCATGATGAATGGCGCATCGTCATTGCGGGGCAGGGCGGTACTGCTCATTGAGCGCCTGTGCAATGGCCAGGGTTTCTGCATCGGGTGTGCCGTCGGTGTTTTCCGGCCTGAAATGCATCTGAAACGCACGGACGGTTTTCCGGGTCTCATCATCCAGGACGCCGCTGAGCGGGATCCGGTCATAACCGTAACGCCTGAGCGCCGTCTGAAGAGTCAGGACATCGGCAGGCGCATCCGGTGCCCGTCCGGCCAGGTACTTCTGCACCCGCAGCGGTTCAGGCCACGCCCCCACGCCCTGCGCGGCCAGCGCTTTCCACGGAAACAGTTTACCGGGATCCTGTTTACGCAGCGGCGCGATGTCGCTGTGGCCGAGCACGTTATCCGGCGTGATGCCATAGCGCCGGATGATCTCTTTAGCCAGCGCAGCCAGCGCACTGATCTGCTGCGGTCTGAAGGGATACCATGTCTTGTGTCCCAGCATGTCTTCCGTGAAACCCGGATTCACTATTTCAATTCCTACCGAGGAGTCATTCAGGTTGACCCGCCCGTTCCAGTTGCTTACACCGGCGTGCCAGGCACGTCTGTTTTCACTGACCAGCCGGTAGACGACAGGTTTGTCTGTGCGGCTGTCTGTCTGATCTGAAATCAGATAGTGTGCGCTGACGCTCTCGCCGGTAAGCAGTTTCAGCGAGGTGGCCTCGTCGACTGCCGTGTAATGAAAGACCAGGAAACGTATCCGTTCGTTTTGTGCTGCTGAGGATTGGGTCTTGTCCAGCAAATAATCCTTCATGCTGACGCGTTGGGATGTTTGCGTACTGCAGCCTGTAAGCACGCTGAAACAGAGCCAGAAGGAGAGGATTAATTTAATTCCTTTACCGTAAACTGACATGCGAAGTCCTTTATCCGTTAATTCCGGGAGGCGGGGGTTCTGCGACGCAGAATACCGGATTCCGCGCGGCCCCCTTGGTAATTCTTTCTGTTTTCTAAAAACCAGATAATAAATTCATTGTTGTTTTCTGCCCCAATTTTTTTCATTACCCTCCTTTTGTAATAGCTGACTGATTTTTCGGGTATCCCGGACCATTCGGCAATCTCCTTCATGGTCATGCCGGTCATAAAGAACCAGGTCACTGCAACTTCCTTCTCGGTGAATGACAGACAGCGCTGAGCGTTATCCATAAACGTCACGGTTCCTCCATTTTTAAATTAATTAAACAATCATATGAGCCCCGTCGCCAGAGCAGGTTGACTACCAGAAAACAGACATTTATTTTTAAATTTTAATTAAGCACCTTCATAAAACTGGCATTTTTCCCGACATCATCTACGAGGGTGTATTCAACAGACGTCATTTTACTGTTTACAGCTTCTGATAATTTAAATCGCTTATGACTGAAAGGTGCAATCAACCTATTCATGCCAAGTGTTACTGACTGCCCGGCGTCAGGCGACTTTATCTTTACCGAAACAGGCGTAATGTAATACGGTGTAGGATTAGTTATTTCCAGTGATTTTCCACCGTCCGTTAAACGTAACCCTATGGATTCACCCGTAGTGTTAATATTCATGGCTTCTTTGAATGGCCGGTAAATAATCTTCAGCTGCGAGTTTAATCCGACCTCTATTTTATTTATATGGTGCGATTGCTTAGTTTGCTTGACGCCCGGTATTTCATAGAGGTTGATCCAGAAGACGGACTCACGGTCTCTTGGTAATTCACTGATTTTTTCCGTGGGCAGTATCTTCAGGTTTAAAATCGTACCCGGTGCCATCCGGGCCACCGCCGGAATGACCACAAAAGGATAGTTTTTTTCTTTGTTTATATCACCTGTAGCACCGTCATCAATCCAGCTCTGAAGAAGCACCGGCGCTTGTCCGTCATTGTTGACGATGAGCAGGCGCCTGTCGCTGTCGGTACTGCTGAACAGCACCCTGTCCTGCAAAGGAACAACCGTTGCGTGGACCCCGAGTGAAATAAGCATGAAGACTACGCTGAAAAGGTGAACCATGTGTCTCATTACCAGTACCTCACATTAATATAGGCTGTCGCGTCAACCTGACCGGGTATGACTGGTTTAGACGGGTCAATGATGCCGTAAAATGCGAAATACTGTGACGTAATATCCACCTGATTATTGCCGTTGTTTGAACGGGAGACGACCCCGTCGAGTGGAGAAAACCATCCAACTCCCTGATCCGTATTTACGTTGGTTAAAAACCCGACTTCCTTACCCGCAACAGATATGCCGATACCTACATTTGAAGCATAGCCATCCTGACCGTCATTATCCGATAATGTATAACGCGACCACATAACCCCATTCCCCGGTACGGGGTGGTTAGTACTGAATGCAACCGATATTTTATTGGGTCCCACTCCCGCAAACCTGTCAATAAGCTGAGCAATGGCTGTTCCTCCACACCTGTAAGTGACATTAAAGTTAGCGCCTCTTTCTACGCCAGCCTTCAGTTCACTGAGAGTGACCGGAGGAAGAGTTACAGGATTGGTGTAGTTGAAAACACGGCATCCCCATTGTGTCTGTGTGAAGGAATTATCCGCAGCGTAGTGCATCCCAAAGCCAATCCAGTTACTGGCGCTGAAGCCACCCCAGTGGGTATTGCTGTCGCTGCCGGGCTTGATATCTCGGGCGTCATTCCAGCCGGGGCCGACAAAAACCGTATAGCCATTGGGCTGCGTACACGTGTAGGTAATGCCGCGGGAATCATCGGCCGCAGGACCGCCGCATTTTGACCAGTCCGCAGAGGACTTGCCCCGCATTGTGGCGGGTAAGCGGTATATCTCTGCCGTGACACTGCTGAAATCGCTCGCATAAAAATAAAGCTTGTTCCCGGCTCTGTGTCCCGATATGGGAGACTGCTGCCAGTATCTTGAAAACACCTTACCGTCTTTATCGCGGATAAGCTTTATGCCAATAAAGGGAAAAAAAGTCTGGTAGACGCCTTCACTGTTGCCGTTGTATCCCCCCGTGCTTTCATCTCCGTTGGTGGCAAAGTTTTCAAAGGTTTTACCCTGATCGGCAGCGTCGCAGATATACAACAACGTATCCGGGCCCTGTCTTGTCTGAAATGCCTGGGCCTGCCCCACGCTCACATTTGTGACGCCTATCAGCCCGACTGGCATGAACTCTTCCGGGGTAAGTTTTATGGTCCCGTAGCTGAGGGGCACACCTCCCTGAGCATCGCCTCCAGGGGAGCCGTGCGGGACAGATTCACATCTTGCCAGAGCTGACGATGTAAAGAACGTCGCCATCAGCAGGGGAAAAATAGTTGCATGTTTTTTCATGTTTATGACCTTATTCGCAGGCTGCAGTGACATAATTGAGTGCCTTTGCGGACTTTATATTCACCGGCGCGTAGTGGATGCCACACTGTTCATCCGGTGCACTGCCCCAACGGGCGCTCAGCGACTCATCGTTTTCCAGGCGCAGGTACGTGTTCCCGGCCTGGCTGACCGTCGCAACACTATTGCCACTGGAATCGAAGATATCTGATCCCAGAGGAACGTAGCTGCCATCCCGTCGTTTCAGCTGCATCATGACCGGTATTCCCTCGCGTGTTCTGAAGACCACCCGGTTGACTGAGCCCGCATAGGGAGTAACTACACGATGACTGTCGATGATATCGACTTCAGCGGACTCACCTTCCGGTGCATCAAGGTTGATGTTGTTACGTCGGTACGGCATCAGTGAGGGAACGATGGCGTAACCTGAACTGTCGATTTTGATATTCTGGCCGTTCAGCACCGTGGCACCCTCAGCCCCTTTGGCTTCCACGATGGCAAAGGTATCGCTTACGGTATGGCCCAGGGTTATCCCGCCACTGTGAACTGCGACCGCGCCGCTCACGGAACCCGATGCCTGCCAGCTGCCGGGAGATTTTGAAACCGTTCCGCTCACATTGGCTTTGGGCAGAACGGTGGCCAGATTAAGACCCGTACCGCTGCCCGTACTGTCACGGCTGTAGTTGACGCCCCACTGGGTATTATTGTCCGTGCCTGCGCTGCCAGACAGTGATGTCTGGTAGCTGCGTTGATTGTTACTGCTGAGGTAGGTCGAGGACAGCGTCGTATTACGGGTATCGCGCCCGAGCGGCACGGAAAAATTAAGAGCAAACTGAGTATCTTTGTAATATTCCTTGTGTGAATTATCGTTAGCCTCACCCCATCTCTGCGCGTCAGATAACCGGGTGCGGTACTGTCTGGAAATGCTGAAATCCATGTGAATACCGTAAGGCAGGGCCGTGTTGTACCCGAGCTGATAAGAGGTGTCTTTGTTTCGTCCGTCATAGTAATTCTGTGATGAACCTGTAATATAAATGCTTCCAAGTCCGCCCAAAGGCTGGCTTATGTTGACCTGCAGACGATTTTTTTGCATGAACGTTCCCCCCTCTACCGACGACAGCGGTGTGTCAGAATTATTCAGCGCGACAATGTCCTGAAGGTCCCTGTAACCCTTTGTGGAATACCGGTAACCGGCAAAACTGATCGTGGTTCCGGTCGGCCCCAGTGTTTTACTGTACTGGGTATTAACCATCCATCCCTGCGTGGCACTGCCATTTCTCAGCCTGGCATTTGACCAGGTTGCGGAACCCCCGAAGGCTCCGAGCGATGATGAGTAAACGGCCCCACCGTTGACAGCCTGGTAACCGCGACCAATACGTAATCCACTGTTGGCCGTCGTCGTATTGGAAGCACCGTAATTAACAGATAGTTCAGAAAACTGGTTGTCGCGGGAAAAGTCGCGAATTTCCCCGGCAGAAAATGCATAGTCCAGTCGATCCGGGCGGACAGAACCCGGCAGCGTAGAATAAGGTACTGAATATTCGGTTGTACTGCCGTCACTTTCCGTTACCCTGACACTCAGGTCACCGCCGTAGAATGCAGGTGCAAGGTCATCAATGCTGAAGGCGCCCGGTGGTACAGTCGTCTCATAAATCTTGTTTTTCTTCTGAAAAACCTCGACTTTCGCGTTAGTTCGCGCCGTCCCTTTTACAATGGGGGCGTAACCAACAAGCGAGGGGGGTAACATGCGGTTGTCCGTCTTCAGGCTTAATCCCGTGAAACTGAGCCCGCTGAAAGTCTCTGATCCCGAGCTGAGCTGTCCGAGCGACAGTTCACTTCTGAGTGCGGGTAAGCCGCGTCTCACATACAACCGCGATGAATTCCACCACGAACCGTAGCGGTTACGGCTGAAATTGCCCTGCTGCCGGAACTGCCAGTTGCCTACATTAAAGCCGCTGTTGAGTCCCAGGTATGTTGAGCTCAGCACGCCTCCATAGGCGCTGTGCGACTCATACTGGTTTACTGTATAGTTTGAGAATAAAACGATGCTGCCCGCCTCAAACTCACTCGCCGGAATGTAGTCATCCGGTCGAGTTTCCAGCAGAGACTGTGGAACGGCAATATTGACCCTCAGAGAAGAGAGTTCAGGCACAACCTTTGACTGGGGCATGACTGATTCCAGAAAATATTTTTTATCCCCGTCAAGAGCCACTGCTTTTTTTTTCAGGGGCATACCGTTAATAAAGTCACCTGTAAATAACGGAGATAAGTTTCCACCTTTCATTTTAAAAAAGAGCGTTCTTTTAGAATACAGCTTATTATTCAGATAAACAGAAACCTCATACTCTCCAGGTTTATAAAAAGCATCCCCATCTGATAGAGCAGCAACGCCAGTCAGGCCACTTGCCTTCAGCATAGCGGGGCTGAATTCATATTCTTCAGCATGTGAAAAAAAAACGCAGAAAGAAAAAACAAAAGGTAAAATCTTGATATTCATGTCACTGGAATCATCAATTTATCTATCGGTGATCAGGAAGTTTACTGGTGTACCGTAATCATTAATCATTACTGCATGAAGCGGACCGCTGACAGGATTACCCTTAATATCTTTAGAAAAAGAATCACCAGGTTTAAGGGTTAGATTTTCCGCGATCATCAGTTTCCCATTACTGATACCTCTGATGGAAAGAACATTCGGGCTCTGGTTGTTGATGGATAACTTTCCGTTCTGAATATGGTACGACACTTTACCTTCATCTTTTGCGGAGAACGCATTAACTGCTTCAGGTCTGTAGATGATTTTCAGGCGACTTTTAATGATAACGTTTAAAAGGTTATCATCACTTTCACTTTTTTTTACACCGGGGATCTGAGTGAAATTAAGAAAAAAAAGCGACTCTTTATCCTCTGGAAGAGATGAAGACAACAATCTTATTTTTACTGTCTGACCTCCTTTTTCTTTAATTTTGAATACAGGTGGTATGGCTACAAAATCTGGCTCCCCGCTGTTATCAGATTCAACCTGAACAATGAAAGGGTTGTCACTGGTATTATCGAATGTAACGGTTTTCTCCGTTCTGCCTTCCATGACGATCCTCGAGGCATTCATTACAACGGCAGCCTGTGACAAACCACTGATAAAGAATAATGAAAGCAACATCGCCTTCATAAATGGCATAATTTTCATGATACGTTCCGGCCCCGCGAATACTCGCGGGGCAATTTAATTAAAGGTAATTGATGGCGTACTGGACTGATGCCTCGACATTACCGGCTGTAGCTGCACCGGTGGCAATATACTGCGCGGTAAACTGCGCTTCTGCACTGTCAGCGCCTGATTGCAGTGAAAACGCTTTTGATGTAGCCTGGCCGGACGATAAATTGATGACCTGACTGTCTGGATCCAGTAACTGAATAGCCACGTTAGTCGCAGGAGAGGTGGTGGCAATATTTTTCAGGTTGCCCGAAGCATCAACATTATTGGATACAAAGTTAATTTTGATATCCTTCCCAGCGGTTCCCGGATCAGCACATCCTGTCAGCTTCATGCTGAAAGTTGTGGGGGTTGATGTATTACCCGCCGCCGTAAGGTCACTGACTTTTGCGGCCTGAAGAAGGATAACAGGCGCTGCAGAAGTTGAGTCGTTGACGCTGATATTACATGTCTGAGCCGACACACTCCCTTTGAAACGAATACTGTTTTGCTGTGCTGCAAATACACTGCTTGCGGATAGTGCAGACAAGGCAACGATCCCAGCAACTAGAGTTTTCTTAAACACTTACTTCTCCTTAAAGATCATAAAAAAACTGTTTACAATAAACAGTCAGCTTATTTACCCGGATTACTTTTAATACTTAAGCATCACGTTCATACAGGCAAAAAAATTTCAAGCAGCATGTTAGAGATGTAGAGATAAAAAAGCATCTTTGGAAATCTCTGAAAATGTTTTATTTTATATTTTTTTATTCTATTAATTTATTTTGATAAAAATCAATAAGTTATTTAAATCTCTCTTCTTTCTATCAAACGCAAAACGAGAAGAATGTAACATCGAAAAAAATTTGAGTAAGATCATTTAAATTGATTCATACAGTTTTAAGCTTTATGCTTTATGCTCATTTTTTAACAGTAACATCTGAAATCAATTAATCCTTACACTTATCATGGTTTTATAACCAACCTTCGCACCACTGGAGAATATCTTGAGCAGAAAAATCACTATTAACGAGTTTCTGATTTTCGAACCGGATAAAAAAATAATAACCGGCAGGGGAAGGCCTGTGATTATCAGTGCATCGGCTTCAATGTGCCTGGAGCTGCTGATTGAGAACGCGGGTCAGCTGGTCACACATCAAAAATTTTATAACTTTGTATGGCGTCGTTTCGGAACAGAGCCTGCCTCAACGGCCCTCTATCAGAATTTATCAGCCCTTAGGCGTGCACTGAATAAAGCCGGTCTTCAGGAAGATATTATCCGGACTATGCCCCGCAAAGGGTTTATTCTGTCACCGCAAACAACGATATCCAGAGACATTATTTCTGCTCCGGTTTCCGTTACCGTGCAGGCAGAGGGCATTCACGCTGTCAGGCCCGATGAGAACAGCAACCTTCTGAATAATGAAAATCTCTTAAAGAAGACAATTTCTGAAGAAAAGCAGAATGTAATACACTCCGCAAAGAAGCGACTCACACAGCCTTTTTTTTCCAGAAGCAGTCCATTCTGGTCAGCCTTATCCTTTAGAGAACTTATGACGACAATGTCATTCACGCTCTTTTTTTTTATTATTGTTTGTTTTTTCTCCTTCAGGGCAGGGATGGATGATGAAAATGCATTATTCAGTTACAGTACAGATTACAAAGGCTGTAAAATTTACAGTAAGTCGGACGCGTTACTGAGCACTGAAAATGTTTTAAAAAAAATAGATCAGCTTAAAATAGATTGCAGAACTGCACCTTATGTTTATCTTACCGCTTATAAAAATTCTGACAGACTGTCATATTTTAGCTGCCAGCATCTCCTTGACACCAGTGTGCGAGCAAACTGCAGTTCCTTCTACTACGTGAAAAATTTTAACGATGAATAAGATAATTTATCCCGTTTCGCTGTGTTTTTTGTTCTATCTTTTTTGTCCTGTAAAACGTCAGGGGGGGGACGTCATCTCGTGTAAAGCCAGCGTCTCTTATTTCTGGAATGAAGAGCGGCTTGACCTGCTCATCTCGCAAGATCTCGATGGCGGAAAAGGGTTTCTCTCAGTGTCAGGTATTTTTTATAAAAATGATAAAACAAAATCTTACCTGAACAAGACAATCTCATTTTCATACGGACAGAATAAAGAGTTTTATCATTTTCGGTCTGAGATGATCATGAACTCGCCACAAATGACGATGAGCCTCAGCGAGCAGAAGATGTGGTTACCTGAATTTTTTATCAACCGTGACAGGACAATGTTGCTGAAGATAAAACCCTATGGTAAGAAAGACTGGTTATTTTATTCTGCAACCAGTCCGCTTTTTGTTTGCGAAAGCATTCGCTGACTGCCTTCACATCCTCGATCCCATCTGTGCGGCACGATTCTGGAACTGGCAGCGTCATGAAAATCCTGGTTCAGGGTGTCTGAACTGTTACTCAAGAGATCATCACCCTGTTCCGGCCTTCATGCTTAGCCCTGTAAAGAAGTTGATCGGCTACAGACAGGGATTTTTCCATATCTGTGTCATTTGTGGCCGGCCATGGAGAACCGGATGCGGGCTATGGATTGACGAATTCGCTCAACGACAGACGCAACTTCAGTCAGGGTTGTTATTGACAGAACCTTTCCTGTGCTGGCGTTTTATGTTTTCCTTCGCTTAACCATCTGAACGAGAACTCCGCCATGAAAATCTACTGGACCTATAAAAGTATCCCCGAACTCAAAGACTTATCTATGCGGGAGCGTGGAAGGCGTTGGCGGAGCGCGTATAAATCAGCTTTCCGGCACTGGCAGACCTGGTGTGGTCTCGTTTTCTGCGGAGTCCTCGCTGGCGCGGGAGCGTACTTTGGCGGCATAGTCGGCACCGTAATATTAGCTGGGCTGGGCGGATTTATTTACAGTCAGATCGTGACACTCGTTGTCCTGAAACATTATCGTCACCGGCTGAAGGACTAAGCCAACTAATCTTTCAAGACTTTAAGGCTGCCAGACTCAGCAAGTTACACATGGCGGGTCTTCGTTCATGCGTCTCAGTATATGCCTCGTGGTAGCAAATCATAGTCATCCAACTGCGCCGCACTGGTCCCCCACAGCGATGGGGGCAAAAGGTCTGCGGCACGCCAATAAGGCTGGTACTGCTCAGTCGCAATGATTTGTAACCTTCTGGTTGGCCCAGACAGGTAAACAATACTGAAAAAGGCGTAAAAAAACCGCCTTGTCTGGCGGTTTTTCATAGATTTCAACCGTTAAAACGGAACGCTACTGCAAATTTTTGTTTATTCAGGAAGCATCATCAGTGGTGTCATCATGCGGACACGGGCTGCCGTCATCATCACATGCGGGGTTGATGCGCAGCCCTTTAGACAGTGCCAGCGTTTCCTGAGTGTTTTTATTCCCGGATGCCATTTTTTCAATCACTGAAGGACCAGACACAGCACCGGCACCTGAGGACATCAGGGTTTCATGAGCTGTTGCTGCCGAGGCCGTTCCCTGAAATCCGGTAAAGGCCACGAGGGCCAGAGCTGACGCTTTTAGTGCCAATGCTAACGATTTAAATTTCATGGTGTTTCCTTTAGAACGGGTTGGTTTAAAGGGCATCATCATTTTCCAAAAGCACTGCTTTAACTGTAAATGCAGCGCTCTGAGATTAAAGCGCCGGAATCTTTATTAAAAGATGGCCTTAATAAATCAGATTTTTCTTATCATATCGCTGGATGCCATCTTCATTGAGTCTGGCGCGCTGGCGTCATTATGACCTGCTCCCCGCTAATTAACTTTGCTTGAAGTCTGGAATGTCCGCTTCTGGCACAAAGCGGACGATTGCATCAGATAACGCCAGCTAAGCGTAAAAAGATAACGGATCAGTTAGCTCATACTTCGCGGAGGTATAACTCAATTCGCACCGAAATTAATTAACGGAGAGCCGTGTCAGCCGTTCATGTTATATATGAAATTATCAGGAACAGAAATCAGACATTCCTGTCAGGCGGGCATGACCGGCCAATGATTTCAGCAAGGAAATCCATCACCACGACAGCAGCGTGATCACGTTTCAGCTCAGGATAGGCGACCAGCCAGATGTTCCTAACGGGGGAAGGCAGATGCTCCTGCAGCCTGACCAGTTCGCCGTCGTTGTCACCCATAAAGCAGGGTAAAGTAACGATGCCCAGTCCTTTACGGGCAGCCTGCTGCTGCGCCATCAGATCGCTTGCCCGGAAGATAACACGCCGTCCGTTTAGCAGCGATTCCAGCCACTGCTGCTGCGTGATATGTGCAAGCGTGCTGTCATATGCAATAAACACCCACTCTTCCTCAGGAATGTCTTGCCAGAACGGGGAAGCATAAAGACCAAAGCGCATGGTACCTATACGCCTTGTCATAAGGTCTGGATCGTCAGGCCTTTCAAGACGAACCGCAATGTCAGCCTCACTTTTGTTCAGAAGAACATGGTGCGAAACGCCGGATAATGACAGGGTGATGCCCGGATGTTTACGTGTGAAGCCTGCTACAGCAGGCGCAATAAGGTGTGCTGCAACGGCAGGTGACGCGCTGATATTGACAGGCGCGGCCGGTTCGGCAACCAGTGACCTCGCCTGGATTCGGATACGATCTGTAATGCGGTACATTTCGTCAGCACCGGAGGCAATAATCCGGCCGTGCCCGGTCAGCGTGGTACGGCGTGGCTGGCGCTCTGTGAGCCTGAGACCCAGCGAATTTTCGAGCGCAGTAATCCGGCGGCTCACAGTGGCGTGGTCAACGCCCAGCTCCCTGGCGGCGGCAGACAGAGAGCCATGCCGGGCAAGGGCGAAAAAATAGTGTAAATCCTGCCAGTCCATACCTCACCTCTTATGCATTTCTACACATGCATGGTGCTTTTATACCTGTATTCTTCCCTTAATAAACGCATTTATAGTTTTCTCACTTAATCAGTGAGGAAAAAAGAATGTCGTTAGCAATGATTATCAGCCAGCCGGGTGGACCTGAGGTTCTTAAAGCAGTGGAAACACAATCGGTCAGCCCCGGTCCCGATGAAGTCCGCATCAGACACGAGATAATCGGCGTGAACTTTGTCGACATCTATTTTCGTTCAGGACTTTACCCGCAGCCATATCCCCGGGCTGTGCCCGGTTATGAAGGGGCCGGCGTGGTAACAGCAACCGGCAGTAACGTCAGCACCTTCGCTCCGGGAGACCGCGTTGCCTATACGGGCAGTCCGATGGGCGCTTATGCTGAATTCCGCAATATACCCGCCAGCCGCCTCATACTGATTCCGGAGGGTGTGGATACCCGTACAGCCGGCAGTTCGATGCTTCGGGGTCTGACCGCACATATGTTGCTCAACAAAGTAAGGGACGTCAGGGCTGGCGACTGGATCCTGGTTCACTCTGCTGCCGGTGGGCTGGGTCAGATAGTGACCCGCTGGGCAGCGATGAAAGGTGCCAGAGTTATCGGTACAACGGGCTCGCCTGAAAAAGTGGCAACGGCCCGCCGAGCTGGCGCGAGTGAGGTTTTGCTTCACACGGACGCTGAATGGCCAGAGAAAGTCCGCGACATTACGGAAGGATATGGCGTGCATCTGGCCATCGACGGGATCGGCGGAACGATGCTGTCCAGAACACTCAGCGTCGTCCGCCCCTTTGGCACCGCCGCCAGTCTTGGACAGCCTGCCGGCCCCATACCGCCGGTTCGGGTTGAAGAGCTGGGATTTACCCGCTCGATTGCGCTGATGCGACCCAGGTCACTCGCCTATGCCGATGATGCTGCACTTTACAGGAAGGGAGCAGATGACCTTATGTCAGCACTGGCTGCGGGGCTTGAAAACCCCATTGGCGCTGAATTTCCCCTTACCGACGCAGCAGAAGCACACCGGATTCTGGAGGCAGGCCATACAACAGGAAGCGTCATTCTCACAGTTCAGACCTGAGATGCTGACGGGAATGAAAAGAGCGGCAGAGGCGCCTTTAAGGGGATGACGAAGCAGTGACACTAAGGCCGGGCTATTTCATGAAGGAAAGCCATCACATTGTCGTCTCTTTAAGGTTCCGCTATAAAGTCGTTCGGAAAGGGAGGCAACAAAAAGCAGTTGATCTTCAGGTAAATTTCGTGGACTGTTTTTGGCGCGGGGCTGACTCACGAAGCGATCAATGTCCGCTATGAGCGAGGAGCGGCCGTTTGGGGTGTTCACAGCAGGTGGAAATTTTACTTACACAGCCGTGTTGGGGTTAACGGGAACCGATCAAGACATAAAATTGCCCGTTCGTTCCTTACACTAACTGAACAGGTAATCGGTAAGCAGGCCGAAAGCGGTGTCGATTTTAGAGAGAAAAGGCATTGGCTAATTTTTCAGCAAGCAGATACCAGAAGCTGACCGGCATTTTTCCAGCTGATTCTGAATACCGGGGCATGATCTGATGAAGGCATATCGGATAATGTTCTCTCCACAATGGTGCCCCCGAGGCGCTGATAAAAAGCTGTTGCCTGGGTGTTATCTTCAAACACCCATAAATAGAGCGGTGACTCATCATCCCTGCTCTTGACCCATTCGGCTGCGCGACAGAGAAGTTGTTTTCCTACACCGTGACCACGTAGTGAAGAGCTTACATGCAGGCTGTCTATATAACAGCCCCACTGCGCGTCATAGTGGAGCTTAATACATATGAAGCCTTCAACCTTTCCATCATATTCAGCTACAAACACTGTTTCGCTTTCATTGCTCTGATTCAGTGCTGAGCGCCAGTGTGAAAGTCGATCTTTCTGCGCCTGATTTTCAAGGAAATCCGCAGACATCACTTTCGTGTAGGTATCTCTCCATCCGGCGGTGTGTAGATGTGCTATTGCATCGGCATCACTGTGCTGAGCCTGTCTTAAGTGAATCACTGTTACCTCTCACAAACGCAATGGCGTTTCATGTTAGCAAAATCACATTCAGTCGAAAATCAGCTTACCAGGTTCAAACCATACATCACATCTTGCGCAAGGATGAAAATGAATCTGGAAAACTCATGGTGACAGAATGCTTACCTCATACGTAAATGTCCGCTTCTGGCACAGGGCTGCTGTTGCAGCCCTGACAAACTTAGACTTCAATCGATTCAGAAATCTCTAACGCATCATCGACTTCAATACCCAGATAACGGACCGTGCTTTCCAGTTTCTTATGACCTAACAGGAGTTGAATCACACGAAGATTCTTAGTTTTCTTGTAGATCAGGTAAGGTTTTGTTCTTCTCATGGAATGTGTACTGTAAAGAGAATCTTCGAGACCAATTTTTGCTACCCACCCATGAAAAATTCGGTTGTATTGCCGGGGTGATATGTGTTGGTTAATACCGACCCGAGATCGGAACAGGTAGTCTTTACTGCGTAAATTGCCAAGCTTTATCAATGCAGAAACAGCCTCTCTTGTCCCTTTGGTTATCTCAAATTGGACAGGGCTGCCGGTTTTCTGTTGTAGCACCGTAGCTCTGCTTGAAACAGAGCTACCATATGCAACATCAGATACTTTGAGTTTTACCAGATCACAGCCTCGAAGCTTACTATCCAGGGCCATATTGAACAGAGCCAAATCGCGCGTTTTACCTTCCAGTTCAAGCCTGATTCGGATCCCCCAGATATGAGATATCTGAAGTGGTCTTTTTTGGCCGATGATACGGTCTTTGTTCCACGGTGATGTGTTCATACTCAAATCTCCTGAAATGTGGGTGATCTGAGTATGGCTGTCCCTCATGAGCGAGAAACGGTCATTCAGGCTATCCGATCAACGGCCAGAGTTTAGAGCCCATTGCCAAAAATGAGACTTCTCTCTGCAGGTGATCCATTTACGGAAACGCAGGACTTGCACCAATAAAATGAGAGTTGGATCTGAGCTGCCTGTATTATTCTTTCTGAAGTTTCCTTCTTGAGAAGGCTTCTGTTGGAGTGCACAACCCCGTGCTTGCCCTTCGCAATGAGTGGATTGCTTCCTTGATGTACTCATCTGACCTCCACCTTGCCTCATGAACCTTTTCTGAAAATTGCCGATAAAACATTCACCGCAATCAAATCATGCGGCTCTGTACACATTACTTATCTTTCCTTTAAGGGAAGTATATTTCGTCAGCACCATGCATGAATGCTGACGCCTACACCAGGAATAAATATGAACAACATTAGAATCGGAGTGCGTCTCGGTATCACCTTCGGGTTTATGGCGCTCCTTGTTATGTTTATGGTGCTCATCGGCATCGTAAAAATTAATGCTCTCGGTAATGCCAATGATGACATATCAGGAAGTCTTTACACCAAAGCCTCCACTTCTCTGTCGATCCGTTACTACACATCAGATATGAGCCGGCTTGCGCGTAATGCGATTCTCCTTAAAGACGTTGCAAAAAGGGAAAAAGCCATCAGCGATTATCGCGGCGAAAGACATGAAGTTGACAGTCTTCTCAGTCTTATTGGTAAGCAGGTGAATACGCCCCAGGGAAGCGAAATTTTCACCCGCCTCAAGGCCCGTGCAGAACTTTTTCTGCCTTTCATTGATGAGGTGGTGGCACTTGCCCAACAGGGAAAAAGCGATGATGCCACCCAACTCCTGTTTGGCCCCCGTTACCAGACTCAGGGAGACTTTATGGCGTCGCTGAAAGAGATGCAGACCTTCCAGGAGGCCCGAATGAGCTCTGCCGCTGCGCAGGCTCGCGCCGACCGTTCGGGTGCGCTGATGATGTTAGTTGTTGCCGGCGTGGTTGCGCTGTTGCTGGCCGCGGTATCTGCCTGGGTTATCACCCGGAGTATCACGCGGCCACTTAATGTGGCCGTTGAGGCCGCCCGCTTGGTGGCGCGCGGCGACCTTACTGGTACCGTCACTGCAGATCGTAAAGACGAAACAGGCATACTGCTGTCTGCCATCAGTGACATGCAGGCTTCGCTGATTAACACGGTCAGCCTCGTGAGAAGCAATGCAGAAAGCGTGGCATCCGCCAGTACCCAGATTGCCCAGGGCAACACAGACCTGTCGCAGCGTACCGAGGAGCAGGCCAGTGCCCTTGAACAAACATCAGCGACCATGACGCAGCTCGGCGTGACGGTAAAAAACAACGCAGACAATGCCCGTCAGGCCGGCCAGCTTGCTGTAAGCGTTCGGGACGTGGCAAATAAAGGCAACGAGGCCACCACGGCCATTACCGGCACAATGAAATCTATCAGCGAAAGCTCCGGCCGTATCGCTGAAATCACCGCCGTCATTGACGGCATAGCTTTTCAGACCAACATTCTGGCGCTGAACGCCGCAGTGGAAGCGGCCCGTGCCGGCGAGCACGGCCGGGGATTTGCGGTGGTGGCAAGCGAGGTCAGGTCACTGGCACAGAGAAGCGCTTCGGCTGCGGGTGAGATTCGGCAGCTGATTGCAGCCAATGCTGATACTGTGGGACAGGGTAATGCACTGGTGATTCACGCGTCTGAAACGATGTCAGGAATTCTCTCCGCCGTAGGAAAGCTCACAGACACTGTTGAAGAAATCAACTCCGCCAGTGCCGAGCAGGCTCGTGGGATTGAGCAGGTAGGCATTGCCGTTACGGAGATGGACACGACGACACAGCAGAATGCTGCACTGGTTGAAGAGTCGGCCTCCGCTGCTTCAAGCCTCAGGGAGCAGGCGGAACGGCTTCTACAGGCTGTGTCTGTGTTCAGTCTGAGTGGCCCTTCTGCGCTTTCCGTTGCTCATGTGCCCGCCACGGTTGTAAAGCCGGGTTTTAAAACCGCAGCTGTAAAAACCCGCGCGGAAGACGAAGACGGAAGCTGGACGCATTTCTGATCGGTGTACAACGCCTGCTGCTGACGTGATGCAGTTAAGACTGAATGCTTTCGATAAAATGGTTAAATTTCTCCGGCTCGCCGGAGAAATATCAGAGGCATAAAGATGTTAACCGGACAAAATTACACGTCATTAATGCATTCAGATCCCAGCTAAGTCCGCTTCTGGCACAAAGCGGACAGGCTGACTGAGATGAAGGTCCGCTCTGAGCGAAAAGCGGACCAAGCGAGTTTCGCTTATGAGTTGAATAACAGCGTTAGAGAAATTAAAAGTATGTACTTCATATAAAAGCCTTTAACTCATCAGCCTTTATGTTCGCCAGCATTGATGCTTTCAAATGTGGGGATGAAGCGAGATACCTGGATATCAGATTGAACCCTGCGGTATAACCCAGCCACCTTGGTAAATCTCCTGTTCCGAAAAACCAGGTATTATGGTCGTAATCAGTGTGATTCCAGATTTCAAACATGAGTGGATGGTAGGGCTTAACAATATCGGACTTGAGGCTTTCCCAGGGCTCAGCTTCACCACCCAAAAGCTCAAGAGAAAAATGGCCGGCAAGTCCTTCAGAGACCAGTGCTTCCCCCAGCGTTGAGCCGTATCCCGGTCCTGCCCACCTTGCCGCATGGTGAAGTTCATGAGCGAACATACGTTCAATAGAATGCGCAACGTTTTTGCAAAATGCAGGGTTTTCAGGATCGACGGTTATATAGATAACACCAGATTCAGGACAAAAACCGGCATGCCCTTTTTCGGGGATAACAGACTTCCCAGCCTTAACTATGACATCAACTGAAGGGGTCGCCATCAGCCTTGTGACTTTTACATAGGTATCGGTCAGGGTAGTTCGCAGCCATTCACAGTGAACAGTGAGTTTTTCCTGAGCATTCAGAATATGGATGGTTATTTGAGGCATGTCAGTCTTACCCAGAATCATTAGTAATGTGCGTATATTAACAGACATACAGGGCATGTAATGTTGCTGCTCAGCAGTGGCCGACCAATGATCACTAATGTCAGCATCTGGCACAGAGCTGCCGGTCACGCAATGCCATGACTACCCCCTCAGTATCAGTGGCGATTTTTGTTGGCGATGGTCAAGTAAAATGCAGACGGGTAGTCAAGTGAATGCAAATACCCAATCAGCTCCGGCTGCTGAGAAAGAACCGCCCCATGAGAAGGAGCGCTGTTACATGGATGAGGACGTAAACAAGACCCGTAACCGAGGCCGGATTTTAGAATTTTTCTGATACCACCTGTGCAGGTTTTACCTGACGCTGTGAATAACCTGAGCATGAAAAATAAACAGAACAAAAGGAAGTGTTATGCCATCTGTAAGCTGTTATATGCTTCTTAACCGGCGTGAGTTCACTTCACTGAACTGCCCGGGCGTGGGGAATTTTCCGGCATTCTCGGGTCAGAAAGAGGGCAGAAATAACCCGGACAAAACGAACGTGCCCGACATCGGCCCGATCGTGAGGGGGCGTTACTTTATCGTGGAAAGACCGTCCGGCGGCACGCTGGGGCCCCTGCGCGAGCGCTTTCTGAAGGAAGTTTACGGTACTGACCGCTCGACATGGTTTGGCCTGTATCGTGATGACGGCAAAATTGATGATTACACCTTCATACAGGGTGTGAAACGGGGTAATTTCAGGCTTCACCCCATAGGCCCGCTGGGGCTGAGTGAGGGCTGTATCACGCTGGTCCATCCCATCCAGTTCAGCTACCTGCGTGATATGCTGCTGAAATACGGCCCCACACTCAATATTCCCGGCAGCCAGTTGAAAGCTTACGGAACGGTACAGGTATTCTGATGAAGCGGATAATTTTCCTCACTATTGTATTTATCTTCTGTTGCGTCGCGCTTTTTAAGGCCGTCGCCGTTCTGGTGCCTTTTTCAGTGTTCAGCTGGCTGGCTGGCCAGTTCCACATTTACGGTGATGAAGCTGTGACTGACTTTATGGTCATGGCCAACATTGTCATCTCTGTCATTCTGTCTCTGCTCCTGGTGTTTACTCTGCCCAAAAGCAGCAGAAAACTTCGCTGACAGGCATCCCCGGACGTGTTTCGAATGTCAGCGTGCCGGAAAAGCCGGCATGTCTGACTTCTCTGCAGCGTTCCAGTACCACCAGTTGCCTGGTCCGTATTCCCTGTCGTAGTGGGCGATCTTCTCCTGCTTTCGCAGCAGATACTCAGGCGTGTTCATGCCGAAGACCTCCATCGGCAGCGCATCCACGGCGGGAACGTCCTTCAGCACAAAGTCAGGGAATACGTCTTCCTCGCCGTCGTAGCACAGCGGCTTGATGAAGGCGCGTTTTTCCTGCCACAGCCTGTCTTCGACCGTTCCCTCATACCCGGAATCCAGCGGAATAAAGCGGGGGCTGACCGTCATCAGCGCCACGTCGATGACGGTGCTGCAACTGGACGGCCGGTTGCGCCCGTCTGTGAGCCTGAATGTCGTTTCGGGCGGTTCCGTTTCCGCGATGACCACGACCTTCATGCCCCGGCGCCAGTCGCCCAGCTCGCGGCCAAAGCTCCGTTCAAGGCGCAGGCGCACGTCCTCCGGCAGCACCAGGTCAGGGAAACCGAAAAACAGCCCCAGCGACAGCGTGGTCTGCAGCCGTGCTTCAGCAGCCGCATTCCAGCTGGCCAGAACGGACACCACGATGAGCCGCCGTTTGTTCTTTTCGGCCGCTCTCAGGTGTTCCCAGTTTGAAATGACCTGTGGCGTGCCCTTCATGGCCATGAGCAGCAGCGACTCCTCAAGTGGCACGCGGCCGACGCGAATGCGGCCCGCCGTCTGCTGCAGGTGCCAGCTCACCCAGCCGGGCGTGCGTTTCTTTTTATCGAAAGCGGGATGCCAGACGTTGATGCCGGACTGTTCCCACAGCAGGTGAAGCAGCCCCAGCAGGCGCATCGAGGGCCGGCGCTTACGCTTCACCGGTTCATCACCGGACACGTCTTCAGCCGGTTTTGACTCTGACGGTGCCTTTTACTGCAGACCGGTGGGCAGTCTGACCACGATGGTGCCGTCCGCAGCGGCGCGGACCGCATCCCCCTGATAAATCTCCGCCTGCCGTTCGTCTGACCATACCGAATAGAAACGGCAGTCCGGCTTGTGTTCGTTACCTGTAAAGGCATATGAAGAGAGCCAGCATCGTTCAGTCTCCTGAGAGTAATGCACTTTCAGGCGCCGTCTGACGGGGTCAGTCTCTGCCGGCAGGCAGCTGCAGGTCACCACCGTGGTCTTTTTGTTGTCGCGGGCGTGCTTCAGCCAGCGCTGCCAGACAGGCGTTTCGTTCTGCTGGAAAGCTTCTGACGCCTCGTTCTGGCCACGCTGGCCAGTGAAGTAAACCGGATACACTTTTTTCTTAGTCATACACAGCCCACCTTACCGGCAATATTAATTATTTTTTTAACGGCTGCACTTTACGGGTGATGATTCCGCCCAGAGCCGGTTAAATTCATCCTGATACTGCTTACTCACTGGCAAACTGTCTCTGACAACCAGCGCATTTTCGGCATTACGCTTTTCCGCCGACGAGGTGTAATTAAAAGATCCTGTCTGGACACCATTATTTCCTGTCACAATAAATTTGTTATGCATAATACTGTACTGCGCATCTGTTCTGACCTGGATACCTGAACAGGCCAGATCATTAGTCAGTGACCAGCGGTCGTGGCTTTTCTTTTCGTCAGCCACTAATCTTACAGGTACGCCGCGATGCGAGAGCTGCACAAGCGCCTCAGCGACCGGCTTGCTGGTGAACTCATATGCAGCCACGTCCGCTGAACCCTCGGCCGAGCGTATGAAGTTTATGATGAGTGTCTGAGCACTTCCTTCGGGCGAAAAACCCGTCTGCAGGTCAGAGTCGGAATATGTGAAAAAAGGAACTGTAAATAAAAAAAGACAGTAAACCCTCAGGTTTCTCATTCTTTATAACCCCTGTTTCATTGCAGTTTAATAACTCATTAAACCCGATCAATAAATAATCAAAAATTTTTCAGTATTAACGTTTTTTAATAACTCATAACAACTGTCCCCTTAAGAAATCAGTTTACCCTCCGATAATTTTTTTATAAAGGACGGAGGAAAAATAATGAATCAGTTTCATGAAATTAATTTACTGACATCACGTGGTGATATTAATGGTGCGCTGTCGCTGATAAATGGCTGGAGCGAAAGTGTGGCGCGCAAGATCATGAAAAAGGCCGGGTATCCGGTGCCTTCAGAAAAAGGGCGTTCTTTCTGGTTGTGGGTCCAGCAGGCGCTGATGCAGGCCGCCCGAGAAAAACGCTGTGGCTACCAGCACCGGTTCTCATATACCTTCAGCCGAATCCGGACAGAGGCAGAAAATCATTATGATGATTATGCGAGGATGATGGCTGAACTGAGCAGAAAAAGTGAACCTGAATCTCCCTCAGAAAGTCAGATTCCCGCGAAGGGAAGTGTAGTGTCCGTCGATACAGCTTCGGAAACAGGCATCCGGGTCTCTGGCCCTGCAGAAGGTGTGTTAAACTCTGACCGGAACGCTCAGCCAGCGGCGACTGCTTCCGTTAATGTACTCCAGCTCGAGAAGGCCACTGGTTGCATCGTAACGCACAAGACTGAAAATCGAAGAATCAACAGTATGCGGTTTCATATTGCGGCGAATCCCCTCCTGTTAGTTCCGGGATCAGCCAAGCGCTTAAAGAACTTCAAAACACAGGCCTGTTCTCGTTTGTCTACGTTAGAAATCATTTTAAACTTTGCAGTTATTCCCCTCAGCAAAAATTTTTTGGTTTACGGCCCATCCCATGCTGTGAGAAACCACTTATTTAAGGCAAGGTATGACAAAAACAGACTGGTTAATGAGATTCAGACGCTGTCGTTCGATGGACACGCTGGAGACCGTTTACGAACACCTGAAGTACGAAGGCGATCCAAAAGAAGAATATGCGATGACGTCAGCATACGATCACCGTAAAGCTGAACTGACAGTGGGTAAGCTGTTTGACCGTGTACCGGTTCATGTCTGGAAATTAGTAAACTGATAATACTAAACGGTTATGGGCAGGCCTTTACTGGTAACGGAAATCGCATTCGCAAATTTTTTGCGTGTGCGATTTCCGTTGAACAAGCCGAAGGCGCGTTAGTAGAGATGATCGTTTATCCACATGTGCACAGGCTCGATCCAATAAATATTCCAGTAAGATCCTTATAGCTCCAAACAGATCCCATTATCTCTCAGGCCTTGTCGTGACTGCCTTCAAGCCAGTTACAGATGTGTGCTGGTGGGATAAACATGTGTGCTGGTGGGATAAACATGTGTGCTGGTGGGCTGGTAATGTGTGCTGGTGGGATGTAATGTGTGTGCTGGTGGGATAAAGGTGATCTTTAATCACAGTAAGATTCTGTGACGACTAAGTGAGATAATTATATGAAAGATGAGTCATTTATAGGTGATGCACTTTACAGTGACATGGTCAGTAAAGACAAACAACTCACAGTTAATTCCAATAATACCGTTCAGCCTGTAGCACTTATGCGCCTCGGCGTTTTTGTACCCAAACCCACAAAATCCCAGGGCGAAAATAATGTTGTGGATGCATCCGAGTTATTCTCACAGTTAGAGATAGCCCGGGCTGAAGGCTATGATCACATCAACATTTCTGGGCCAAGACTCAATATGGACAGTGATTTCAAGGTCTGGATTGGGGTTATTTATGCCTTCAGCAAGTATGGTCTGGTATCAAACAAAATCGAACTGAAGTTTACTGAGTTTGCCAAAGGGTGTGGATTTTCTGCTAAACGAATTGACGCCCGTCTCCGGCTCACCATCCACGAGTCTTTGGGGAAATTACGCAATAAATCAATCTCTTTCAAGCGGGGGAGTGATGCGAGAGGGAGTTATCAAACTGGCCTGCTGAAGACCGGTTATTTTGATGCTGAAAGGGATATTGTTCAGCTGGAAGCGGATGAAAAACTGTGGGAGCTGTTTCAGTTAGACTACAGAGTCCTTCTACAACACCACGCTATCAAAGCGCTTCCAAAGAAGGAAGCCGCCCAAGCGATTTACACTTTCATTGAAAGTCTTCCTGCCAACCCGATTCCTGTCAGCTTCTCACGCCTGCGTGAGCGCCTTTCACTCAGTAGTTCTGTCAGTGAACAAAACCGTACGATCAAAAAGGCGCTTGAGCAGTTACAGAACATCGGTTATCTGGAATTTTCGCTTGTTCGTAAAGCCCGCGAAAACTTTGTTATCATACATAAACGTAACCCCAAGCTGAAACCTTCTGACATTTAAGTGTGTGCTGTTGGGACAAGTGCGTCTTCGTCAAAGTTGTGTCCGGTTCTGGAGCGACGTCACTACCGAGGAACCCGCCAGCACACATACTCAGCGTCTATTGTGAAGACGCACCCGTCACCACACATGTTCAATCATTCAGCTGGGAGATCCCCCGCCAACACACATTCGTGCGCCTTGAACACAGAATTGTTACCCGCCATCACACACATTGGGCCGGTTGCTTCATCGTTATCTTTTACCTGGATAACTTGCAGTTATCTGCGGCCCGCCAGCACACATATACTCCTGTCTATAACTCATGAGGGATACCCGCCAGCACACATAATTGCATCTCAGGACGTTACTTAAACCCGCCAGCACACACATTTGTATGTTCTAAACCCGTCAGCACACACCGAGCATTGGTTTACTTCATCTATGCCCGTCAGCGCACATACTTTCAGGTTCATATCCGTTGAATCCGCAGCAGCGTATTTCAGCGCAGAGAGAGGAACCATCCCGCCAGCACACATATCCAGGTGTTTGGTTGAGAAATTGTTTGTCCGGCCGTAGATTTGTCGCGCTGGCCTGGTCACGTCTGGCTGTATCGATGCCCGATGAAGAAAGGATTCTGGTCATTCTGCTTGCTCATGTACACGGAATGGTTTCCCCGCCAGTACACACATGTGTTCATTACTTATACATCGCCCCTCCGGCGCACATGTTTCCGGAAGAGTATTCAGTATCCCGTCAGCACACATCTTTATCTCAGAGATTAAAGAAAGCAGTCAATAGGCATCAGAAGACAACTCTGGTTTTGAAGCAGATTTACGGCCGTATGGTATTTCCTGAACAAATTCATCAGACCTGAGCCGTGTGGTGACTGACAATTTTATCTGAAACAGGCATTTGGCGTTTATTACAGGTGGTGTAATGAACGTGACTTCAATCCTGTGAATCCTGGGCTGATAAGTGAGCAGCATACCGCTCACCTGAGCGTTGAAGGGAAGATATATGGGAATTTCAATCTGAAATATAACTATAATTATCAATTAAATCAGTGAGATAGTTGATTATTAACTGAGGGTAGGTGCTTGTCAGTTTGCATTTGACTGATGAAGGCTGTTTTAAAATTCTGCATTACATGGATAACTTTTGAATGACAGACTAAAGAAAACTGTCAGTTAGCATATTCTGTGTTTGTACAACTTTTTTATGATTTAACGAAATAAGTTGATCTGACCTTTTTCAGATGTACAATCAGTTTCAAAATTGACAACGGAACGGTTAAATGAAAAGTCATTACGGTGGCGTGGATGAGACAGCCCGCAGAGCGAGCGCGATGCTGCGCAGCATGAGCGACGATATTTCAGTCAGAAGAAATGAGTTTGGTCTTGATCAGTACTATCAGACGTTCACGCGCAATTCCGTGGCTAACCTTCCCAAACTAAGCCGCCGTGCCGTTGAGCAAGCTATTGAAGAAATGGAATCGAAGGGACATGTTTTTGGTAAAAAAGATGCCGGTAACACCCGGCATTACGCCCTGACCATCCAGGATGTTGTCGATATCTATGCTCACCGTAAAGTGCCTAAATATCGTGATGTGCACGCGGGGGATGGGCCTTTTGTTATTTTTGTTGTGAACCTGAAAGGCGGGGTATCGAAAACCGTCAGTACGGTGACTCTGGCACATGGCCTGCGGGTTCATCAGGATCTTCTTCAGCACGATCTTCGTATACTGGTTGTTGATCTCGATCCCCAGGCCTCGAGTACCATGTTTCTCAGCCAGGAAAACAGCATTGGTTCCATAATGGAAACAGCTGCACAGGCCATGCTTAATGATCTGGATGCTGGCCAGCTCAGAGAGGACATCATTAAACCCACCATTATCCCCGGTGTTGATGTTATTCCTGCTTCTATTGACGATGGTTTTATTGCAAGTCAGTGGAATGATCTTGTCAGAGAGCATTTACCTGACAGGCTTCCCTCTGAAGTGTTGCGCCGGACGATTATTGATCGTGTCGGTTCTGATTACGATTTCATCTTTATTGATACTGGTCCTCATCTCGATGCCTTTATGTTGAATGCTCTCGCCGCGAGTGACCTGCTGCTGACGCCCACACCGCCCGCACAGGTCGATTTCCACTCCACCCTTAAGTACCTCACGCGGCTGCCTGAAATGATTGAGCAGCTTGAGGAAGAGGGCATCACGCCGCGGATAAAGGGAAATATTGGCTTTATGTCGAAAATGACCTCGAAGCGGGATCATGAAATGACACACGGCCTCGCCCGTGATGTTTTTACCTCTTACATTCTTGACGCGACATTGCCCAGGCTTGACGGATTTGAACGCTGCGGAGAAAGCTTCGACACCATTGTGAGTGCCGATCCCTGTTCCTATCCGGGAAGCGCTGAGGCGCTCAAGAAAGCGAAGCGTGAGGCGGAGCGTTTCACTCAGGCCGTATTTAAAAGGATTGAATTCATCAGAGGTGTGAAATGAAAAAGGAAATGGTCAAGCTGGGCCGGCAGCTGGGTAATTCCAGTTTTTCAAAAATGATGAACGAGTCAGACAGCGAGCGGGTGTTTACTCTCAAGTCCGGTGCTCAGGCCCGGTTTGTCCTGACCAAGATACTGCATGATGACATCGAAACGCAGACGTTCGTTGATGCCACGGTAAACGGCCGTGACCAGGCATTTCTGACGCGCGATTCGGTCAGTGATATTTCCCGGACCATCCGGCTCCAGCAGTTCTTTCCTGCCATCGGACGTGAGGTTAATGGTCGGACTGAGATACTGGATGGTTCACGACGTCGTGCCGCTTGCATTTACAACGGAACCGCATTTGAGGTTCTGGTGACGCGTGATGCCTTGTCTCTCTCTGATGCCAGACAACTGGCCGTGGACATCCAGACAGCAAAAGAGCATACGCTGCGTGAACTCGGAAAACGCCTCAGACTCATGTATCCGGAAGACATGAATCAGTCAGAGATAGCCGCTGCAGAAGGGCTGTCTGCCGCCAAGGTAACCCGGGCTTTTCAGGCTGCCGCGGTGCCAGATGAAATCATCGCGGTTTTCCCCTCTGTTAGCGAGCTTTCAATTAGTGACTACCGGGCCCTGCTGGAGGTGACGGATAAAGCACGGGCAAGACAGATCACCACTGACGCCTTAGTCGGTTGCGTCCGCAGCCGGATTGAAGAGGATGCATCTCATGATATGGCCGAGCCCGCTTATAAGAACCGGATAATCAGCTATTTTCGTGCTGAAAGCGAAGGACCCCGCAAAGCTGCGGGCAGCAAAAAAATCGTGACAGAGAAGCTGGCGGAGTTTATTGATAAAAAGCAGTTCGCCCGAAAAAAAACCGATGCTGACAAACGTCTTGTCACTTACGAATTCTCCCGTCTTTCTGCGGCCTGTCAGGCTGAGCTTGATGCCGCCGTCCGGAGCGTCATTGATCGCATGATGACTAAGTCTGTAAATGACCAGTGATCAGACCCTGCTGACGATGCCTCTGTGAGAAAGTATCAGGAATTAAGAATAAGGTTTTACCCAGAGCGAATTTTAATTAAATTATTGATTTTATTAAAAAAATTAAAATTATTTCAGCCTGAAATTCCCACCGCTTTTAATTAAATAATGCCGACGTTAAGTCGGCTTTCTGTCAGTGACCAGAGCGCCGGGATTATCATCAGGCATAAGTAAATCAGGATGTGGATACTATTCCAGCTCGCCTGAGTTTCTGAAGAAGCGGGTATTATCACTGATTTAAGGCATACAGGCTGGAGAATACCTCGCGTCAGCACAAAACCCTTTTTCATGAAGAGCAGCTGTCCGTCATTAATAAGGGTCTCGAAACCTGCCAGTTCGGCATCCGTTCGGGCCCGCATTCGCGTCCCGAAGCCAGTCCTGATATTACGGAAGACGGCATTTGTGTTCACAATCGCGGTAAAGGCAGGCGGTGCTTCATGAAAATGGAGTTTGCCCTGCGTTGGCCTGAACAGTACTGAGAGCCTGATGTCCTTTTGTTAGAAGAACCGGAGGATCACCTCAGTCATGTGAACCTGAAAAAGCTCATAAACACGCTGGCACCCGAACGGCAGAGGCAGGTTTTGTGTCCAGACACAGCAGCTATATCTCATCGCGCCCCGATCTTCGGAGTGCAATTCTACCGGGAGAGAGCCGGCCAGTGGCTCTGCGGGAGCTCCCCCGAAGATATGGCACGTTTTTTATCAAGGCCCGGATATTAATATGCCTGAATTCGGGCTGGCGCGGCGGGTCATTCTGGTTGACGGGGAAGCCGGATTCATTCTGACCGACGCGTTTTACCACAATCATACGGGCAGAGCGTCAGAAGAGGCCGGGGGGCACATCGTCGCTATCGGCGGTACACGTTTCCGCTGCTACCTTGAGCTGGCGCGTATTCCGGGCAACCGCGTTGCTGCGCCGAGAGACAATGATGGCGACAGTCAACGGAACAGTGTTGAGCGCTTTGCCGACATGACCTGTCCGGAGAGGAAGGTGTACGGGGATGAAGATGCTTCGCGCTCCACCTTTGGGATCTGTGTGTACAGCGATAATACTGAACGGTGCGAACGGTTTTTCGACGGCACCCGTCGTCGGATTAGCGTCCAGGAATACATGCTCGCCGGTAAAGCCCGGGACGCTTTACGGCTGCTGGAGAAGGAAGCACGGATGACTGTGCCTGCATATATACCAGAAGCGGTTGCGTGGATAAACGCGTAGCCTTCGCGGTTGAGGGGTTGGGTAAAACCACGCTCCTCAGATACAGTCTGCGTGAAGACAGTCGGGCCCTGCTCCTGACGCACACACGAAATAACGCATTGCACCTGCGTGCCAGAGTCATTCAGCGTTTTGGTTTCATCCCGGGCGGGACACGTGTGATGACGTGGTTCGGGTTTCTTCATGGTTTCTGCTGCCGGTCCCTGTTGCAGCATCAGATGCAAATTCGAAGTCTGAGCTTTGCCGCTCCTTTACTCAGGCCGCGTTCGCACCGGCTAGATTTTCAGGAGACTGCCGGACGAGTCTGTCACCGGCATCTGTCCCTGCAGCTGATGCGCAGGAAAATGATGGCTGACATCTGCGCACGCCCTGAACGGAATGTTGACGTGCTGTTGATCGATGAAGTACAGGGCTTCGCCGGTCACGATGTTAATTTTTTACCTGAATTATGCAGCGCCGGTATTTCTGTATTGCTGGCCGGGGATGACTGTCAGCAGACATTCGACACCAGCCGGGACGGGAATACCAACGTCACATTGGACGATAACATCACCTGCCAGGAAACCTGTTTTACAGAGGCGGGTATGTTGCCAGACAGGAAAACCCTCATCAAAACGTGGCGCTGTTCACAGACAGTAGGTGAGTTTATCTCATCAGATCTGCATATACCTGTCGTAGCACACATATTCCTTCACAGCCGGATTGAAACCGTGAATGATCATGAGCAGGTGACGGCGCTATGCGCCGATGACGGCATTATCAAACTTTTCTACCGGGAGCATCATCGCTACGGCTGCTACTCACTGAACTGGGGTGTCAGCAAAGGACTCGATCATTTCAATGACATCTGTATCGTGATGGGTTCCACGCACTGGAAGCTGCTGACTGATAATCATTTGAAAACCATGAAACCGGTAACTCGCAATAAACTCTATGTTGCCTGCTCACGCGCCCGGGGCAATATCCGGTTTGTGCCGGAAAAGCTTCTGCGGTCATTCAGGTAGCAGGAATCGCCCGCTACGGATCATAACCGCATTAACAGCCGACCGGCCTCATCGGCATCCATGGTGAACCGCACGCCGAGCTGGCGCGTCACGTCCAGCGCAAAGACCCGCGTATACCATTCGGTCGACTTCGCATCCTTATGTCCCATAAGGGTCTGAATGACCTTCTGCGGTACCTGATGCTGAACAAGGTGCATCGCAAACGAATCCCGGAACGTCTTGGGCGTGACCGGCCGGATGGTGAACGTGACGCCGTCACGCTTTGCGGCCTCCACCGCCTGACTTATCCAGCTGCGGGCGGTGTCTTCGCTCCGGATATCCCAGAGCCGTGCGCCGGCGGCGGGCTGCGCGGTCGCAAACCATTCCCTGAGCCGCCGGACGAAGGCCGGATCGGTGAGCGGCACGGCCCGCGGCGGGTTATCGCGTATCTCCGCCTGCGTCTCCTGCTCAGCCTGCTGTTCTTCTTTTGTCGGGCGCCCGCGGCGACGGGACCGGCTGCCGGCAGATTCCTCCAGCCTGCGCTGCTTGAGCGTGCGGAGCACCACAAACGGTGAAACGAGTGGCGCACCGCTCAGCGGATCGTCAAGCACAAAATCCCCTTTAGTCAGCGGCAGTATTTCATTGAGCCGGCCACCGGTGTTCCACAGCGTATCAATAAACAGGCGTTTGCGGAGATCGGTCACCTTTGACAGCAGCACGGCCACCTCGGGGGCGAGCAGGTAGCGCGGCATGTCGGTGCCGTAGGCGGCCGCCAGGTTTCGCAGCGCGACCGCACTTTCATAGTCAAAATAGCGTGCGGCACCTGAACTGTTCACATTGTGACCACTGGCGTCGCTGTGTGAAATCTGCGTCATTTCGCGGGGCAAAGTACCCAAACTTTTACTCTCCGTTGTCTGCGGGTGTGGAACGTATTTTCGCGCATCTGTAAAGGGTTTTCGATGAGAATAAATCGATCCGCGGCGGATCCTCTGTGGATCGGTTTTCCGGCTTTTCTCCCGTATACGGAGAATAACCTGGTCAGCCGGAAATAAAAAGCCGGCACTCCGCGCCGTTTCGCGCACCGTCAGCGAGGCTAACCCTCTGCCGGTAAAGGAGAAACTGAAAAAGGCGGGCAGGGCGGGGGCGTCCAGGCACTCTAGTATGAATACCTGGACCTGTACTACATTCTGAAAAAGTTACTAAGTGGCCATCAAGGAGATGCTTGTTGCTCTGCACATGGCACCTGAATCATTAATCTAAAGATCACATTAAATGAGATTAATTACCAAGTAAGCACTTAACCATTTCAGAGTGTCATTACCATACAAAAAACTATTTTTCTGTAATTTCACAGCTAACGTTCGGGGCTGGAATATAGGTTGTTTGTTTGTCCGCGCTAATGAAACCACGCATGAAACTCAAAATAGTTCTGCCATCAGATGTATGACCGATATAAATATTTCGGGCAACCTGATAATCTGAAGTATCGTTCCTTGGAAAAACCCCCCAGATGACTTTTTTTCCTTCACTGCATATTATCTTAAAATCGTTTCTATCTGAGTTTTGCACAAGTAGCCACCCATCATCACTGGCTTTGGCAACTGCAGAATAACAGACGCCTGTTATTAACATTGCTGAAAATAATGCTCTTAAAAACATAAGACCTCCTTTTTTGAAAGTTCATTTATTCATCGGCAATGTGGTGAGTTTTTTTAGTCAAAAAATGCCATCTGAGTCGCTTAAACGTGTCATAGAGATTGAAGGTGTATTAGGTCACATATACTCAGCAACGCTGAGTCCGAGGTCAGATCGTGGTGGCCGGGCGCGACGTTAACCTGAATACAGCTTTCGAAAGCGACTATTACAACAAAGAAGAAACCAAAAGCGCCCTTCTTCAACAGACAGCACGGCACCAATCAGAGAAAAGCGCATTCATTTAGCGGATAAATCTGTACACAATTGTTCCACACGAACTATACTATCAGTTGCCCACTTCAAATCGTGGCACTCCGTGTCTTTCAGCCGAGCAACTCAGTGAGGCTTTTTTAAAATTTAAGGGGACACAAATTTGTCCCTGTAAAGTATGTTACGAGGTCCCTCTATGTCACAAATCATGTCCCAGAAACTTGCCCGAGACAGTCTCGGGAATGCAGGTACGTTCGAAGGTGGCGTATACGTTACCAAAAATGGTGTGGCTGAACTTTTCATCCAGACCGCATCTGAAAGACATGCTGAATTAAAGGAGCTGGAGCAGGAAAGAAACATCAACGCGCTATTTAAGCTTGCCATGCAGGCGAAAAAAGAAATTACTGACGGTAAGGGCATGACTCCGGAAGAAGTGCTGGGGAGATTACGTGCGGCCAGAAACTGAATGCGAGGTGTTGAGTGTCTCAGAAGTATCAGGTCTTAATTTCGCCTCTGGCAGAGCAGTGCCTTAAAGACATTGAGTCGTATAAAAGTGGGACAGTAGGGGCGCAACAGGCGGCCACCATCATCGATAACCTGCTGATGGCATCCGTAGCAAAAATTGTTCAGGACCCGGAAAGATACCGCTACAACGTTTACCTTGCTGACAGAGGGCTGTTGTTGCGGGAGAGACTGGATGTGGATGGTGAGTACCGCGTACTTTATGATTTTGACGGCAGCGCAATTCATATACTGCTTGTCATCAGTATGAAGCAGGATTTTGGCAAGATGCTTTACCGGTATAATATTCTAAAGTGATACTTAATGCTCGGATATCCGGTATATTTATTATGCTAAGTCATTGGTTTATAAGCATGTTAACTTCTGAGGAACACAGAATTTAGCACTCGCACAGCGAGTTCTGTGCTTGCCAGGCAGTGTGCAGGCCGGACTACGATCCTCGAACCGCATGATATCATGAGTCTCATCCTTTGAAATCAGCGAACGCTGTGGTGAGACTTTAGCGCGGACATTTCAATTTAGCTACTACAAGTTATGTCAAAGCTTACTAGAATTGTCTAATCACTGACTCGTTAGAAATATCCATATGTTGAAAAGGCCGCTGCGAAAATATCTCCCTCAGCGGCCTCTTTAGCATAATGTCATTGTGCAAACCAATTTATATTGAGACGAAAAACTCCTCTTCGTTTCTTTTCTTATAATTGTCATCCCAGATGAGTTTTAATCTGTATTTACTTTTACTTTCAAAACTCATGCAGGCAATGATTTCGATTCCATGTTGTGGGTGCAACACTTCATATGGGAATTTATCTGCTACATCACGCATGACAAGATATTCATCACCATCATTGTCTGGAAATCGAATTTCTATGCTTCTGGCCTCAATTTTCCCTCTATTGAATATCTTAAGCCTGTAGTTATTTTTTGATATCTTAACAAGACGAGCACCAAGCTCAGCCTTCATTTCATTTATTGCCGAATTTGTTTCTTTCTGAAGAAGCAGCTTACGTAGTCTATCTTGCTCATCCTTTATAACCCTCTGTTCAGAATCGCTTTTTTTTGACTTTAGCTCGGAGCGCACTTGGCAGGCAATTGTTACCAGAAGGGCTAATGATGCAATGATATCGCTTGTTGTCATCATTTGATCCTTATGCTTTTATTCCCTTTAAATGCCTTTTTAAGCATGTCGTTAAACTGCCTTTGTATATCTTTAGTTAATTCTTTTTTTATTTCATCCACATGCGCTTCGATTGCAGCACCATTTTCTTGAGTTAATTCGTCTTTAGTCAATTCCTTTCCGCAACCTATGCATTTTACAATTTCAGACTCATCAGAGTATTCCATTTCTGTATTACCGCAGACAGGGCATAACAAGGCGATATTTCTGTTGTATTTTTCAGGGTTTAGTTTCATTACGTTTTCCTTATATAAAATGTATTGATTGCCAATATTATGAATTTCTTCTGTGCCACCAATAAAGCGGCTCATATCCCACAATAAGAATCCCGAAGAACATCAGATATATTCCCCAACCGGTTCCATACCACGAAACCATATCATCGAAAACCAATCCGCCAACGTCACGAACTCCAGCAGCTTCTTTAAGGATGTTTTCTTTGTATATAATATCATTGAAATTATTTTCCTTTCCCAAAAATTTTCTCAGGACGTGACTCCAATGGCCGCATCACATTGCACATATCGCCGATGTGCCGTGGGGTCTGGTTTTTTCTGATTTGCATCAAGTTCAGCTTTTACCAAAGATGGCCTCAGAGCGCCCTTGGAGCTTTATCATAGCCTCAAGTAGGTCATCTTCATTCAGTGAACGTTGGGATTTATTGATGCTGGGAGCATGCCGTCTTCGGTAAGGCTCATTGCCAGCAAGTATCGATTGTGATCAATTATTGTCCCGTTTATTCTGCACCTGGCGTGCAACGTCCAATACATGGCCCAGGCTTTTGTTATCAACAATCGTGACAGGATCGACTTCAGATAATCGGTCTTAAGTGGAGTAGGGCAGTAGCACGCCATTCAACCCACGCCGTACGTCGGTAAGACCGGCTGCGCCAGACTAGCGATAACGCGCAAACAGACGCCGCCAGTGCCGGTCTGTTATGCCAAGTCGTTGTGATGCAAGCGAGGTTGTAAGCCGGCCATCAATGACGTCCTGAAGGATCTTGAGGCGGTAAAGATCTTTATCTATCATGGTCACCAACATTCGAATGTCCTTGTCGCAGCATAAGATTCATTTCTTATGCCGCAAAAGGTGACATTTCTAAATGGCTAAAAAGTGACATTATCAAATTGGACTCTCAATATAGGTACGCATAACGTAAATTATGTTAAATTAGGTGTCTGGTGTAGCGTGACGGCCGGAACTACCGCGCGTTTTCGCATTTTGCGCGCGGCATCACTGCTGGGGCCGCTCGTTCTCACGATACTCTCTTAGTTCTGTCCACGATATTGATGAGCAGGAATAAAAACGACCATCTGTTTTGAGTGTTCGAACTTCAGCAGTATTGCTGTACTTAGTCAGGTTTTCAATGACAGCTTCGGCCGCGGTGACTGTCTTAAAAAGGGTTGCTATGGTTGGATTTTTCGACCATTTATTTGTATCTGTATTGTAAGACAATGGCTGCGTCATACCCCGCATAATAATAAAACCTAAAAAGGTTTTCTTGGTATGCTCATGTCTGTTATTAGCCTGAAAATTTCTAGCGACTTCGGCTTTCCTGGCCGATTCAGCAATCTTTGCCGCATGTCTTTTTCTTGGATCGCCGGATTTGTTTTTCATGGCTGTGCGGCCTGTATATTCACATTGCGGTAGCTACGATAGTTCACTTAAAGGCTGGAATAAGACATCCTGTTACGAACTTACTTTGGTCCGTTTCCATCCTTTCCTGCCTCACTTCTCCCTGAAGTCCATCTCTGACACTGCCCTTATCCATTTAGCATAGGAATAAGGGCGCTGGCACAGAGCGGTTATAAGCCCGGAGAAACGCTCATTCCTTTCTTGATTGTCAGCCCTGACAATATGTCAAAGAACTGCTGGAAAGTGCCGGAAAGTAAGTACAGATGCTGGGAATCCTCATCACCTGCGATGTCAAAATCCTGTTTTGCATCATCGACGTGCAGGCATGACCGGTCCCAGTAATAAACCCCGGATTGCTCACCTTCCGTAATCAGCACATAACCGTTATCACCCGGATCAATACCGATAATGACAGCATTCTCGACGAAAGAAAGCTCATCAAGGAGCTCATCATTCATAACGGAAATATCATAATTTTCGTTGCTGACATCGTGACCGAATAAAGCATCAAATGATACGTAACCGTTATCAACCTTATCAAAAGGTAAGTCACAGTAGTCGGGTGACTCGACTCTCAGTCCGTTATAATTCGCCAGAAAATCCCTGTAATCATCAGGGAAAGTAACCGCAAAGTTTTTGGCAAGCAGATCGATATCTGACTGACCAAGCCCTGCACCCGTTAAAATAGACACCCGCGCCTCCTAAGCTCTGTTAACAGTTAGCTTTGATATGAGACACACCACCCCTGTGTGTGAACCGGCGGTGTATTTTCTTTGGAACTTCCTGCATTGTGACGCCATTTTCATGATGATGCCAGGTATTCACGTCATAGTTCGCCATGCCTTTGCTTGCCTGAGCATCCGCTTTGCCAAAGTCACCCCCCGGAGACTTACTGTGATCGCCCTTCAAATCCGGAACGTCCACGCTCTGTCTTTCGTAAGGGGTAAAGTCCGGGTAACCGTCAGGGTAACGGACGACGTTCCCTTCCCAGTCCTGATAAACCCACGCTCTGCCGTCTGTTTCCTGCCAAATCGTGCCACCTTTATCCAGCCATTTAGACATATCTGGTGAGTTCAGCGGTTTTCCGGTAAGACCCAGGGGGTCAATCCAGCCCTGCGGATTCGGGGCATACTGATAAAGGTTCCATCCTCCCTTCAGCCCTATCGGATCCTGTACAGTAAACCGGCCGGTCTGCGGGTCGTAGTAGCGGAACAGGTTGTAGTGCAGGCCTGTTTCCTTGTCAGAGTACTGACCCGCGTAGCGCAGTGGCTGGTGTGGAAGCGTTGCGCTTTTCACCTGACGCAAAAACCCTTCCGTCTGGTAATTAACCTCACCTAAGCTGCCGTAATGTCCGCTCCACCGCAAATCTCCGCGTTCGTCAGTCACCTCCAGTGGAGCACCGTTAATGTCGGTGCTGAACCAGTATATCTGGCCATAACCCTCGTACTGATGGTGGTCTACACGGGCCAGCGGACTCCAGGTTTCAACCGGATCGTAAATGTAGGTGCTGCACTGGCCGCTTTCGTCAATCTCCTGAAGCAGACGGTATCCCTGCCACAGGAAACGGAGAGTCGTTGTTCCGTGGCTGGTCGTAACCGTTTTGCGGGTTCGCCTGCCCAGCGCATCATAGTGATAGTTCGCCTCAAAGCGGTCTTCGGGCCCCAGTCCCCGCGCAGATATCAGACGGTTTTCTGCATCATAAACGTAATGCTGCTCATAAAGACCTGAGCGGCGGCTGACCAGGTTGCCCCAGTAATCGTATTTCATGAACAGATTCTGCCAGTGCTCCAGGCGGTTGCTGGTCACCGGCAGGACGCTTTCATCTTCCGTGAGATTGTCTGCGGCGTCGTACATGAAGTGTGTACTGCTGTGACCCTGACGCGACTCGTAGTGCTTCTGCAGACGGCCCTCGGCATCATGGCCGTAGTGAACCTCCCCTCTCAGCGTGTCGCTGACCCCGGCAAGGTCGCCACGTGCGGTATAACGGTACTGTCGCGTCAGGACAGCCTTCTCAGGCAGGGTAATGTCCGTTATCAGTTCGCTGCGCTGCAGCGTCCGCCTGCCAAGGCTGTCGTACTGCCGGATCTGTTCACGGACTCCCTGCGTCCGCGCCGTTTCACGGTGCAGCCGGTCGCGTGTAAACTCCGAAACCAGTTGCTGGCCGAAACGGACGGCACTCACATGGCCAGAGCCGTAATGCAGCCAGGTGAGGCGCTGCCCGCCGGGAAGCGTCAGTGCCGTCAGATTATTCAGGTCATCCCATTCGAAGCCGATCGTACCGTTAACGCCTGATTCACTCAGTACGCGCCCGGCAGCATTGTGCGTGAACGCAATTTCATCCCTTTCAATGCCCAACGCGGTACCTTCTTCGGTAGGAATGCGCATTACGCGGCTGAGCTGGCCATTCACGTCACGTAAATAACGGTACTCCGCATGACGGTGAGCGCGCCCGGTCAGCAGGCCGCCGGCGTCATAGCTGTAACTCTGCAGTCGCCGCGCGATGCCTCCGTCTGCAGCCGGTCTTCCGTTTTCCTCGACCGCGGCAAGAAACCCCCGCGCATCCCACTCCATCCGGAAGACGGTTTCGTCAGGCCGTGTTTCAGTAAGCGGGCGCCCCACGGCGTCGTAGGTGAACCGGTATTCCCCACCGTTGCCGTTATCCAGTCTCAGCAGGTCACCGCGGGGACTCCATTGCCAGCGGCGGGTACGGCCGATCCTGTCAGTCAGGCTGACCGGAAGACCCAGCGCGTTGTACTGCCAGCGCGTCTCGCTTTCAAGCGGGTCCCGCCAGGCTGACAGCTGCCCGCGTTCGTTCCAGCGCAGCGACTCCTGAGTGCCGTCGGGGTGGATGACCGCAGTCAGCTGCCCGCACGCATTCCATTCACGGCGCGTGATGTGGCCTTCTGCATCTTCACTGCTGATGAGCTGCCCGAAACGGTCATAGCTGAAGCGGGTGATGCTTCCGGAGCAGTCCGTCCGCTCTGTCAGAAGCCCCTGGCGGTTCCATTTCAGACGGACCACGCCGCCGGCTGCATCGGTAATGGCCGAGGGCAGCGTTTCCTCATCGTCCGGATACGCATACGTCGTGGTGCTTCCGGCGACATCCGTTTCGGATAACAGCCGGTTTTTCAGGTCATAAATGCCCTGAGACGACGTCTGATCCGGATAAACAATCCGGGCTATTCTGTCTGTCAGGCGATACCAGTGGTATCCGGTCCGCCGGCCGGCCGGATCGGTCTGCTCTTCAAGCCGGCCATACCTGTCCCATTTACTGCGGCGGATAGCGCCTCCGGGCAGAATGACGTCACAGAGCTCGCCATCACGGTAAACGAAAGCCGTCTGGCGCCCGTCATAGTCCGTAAAGGATGCAACGTTATCATCGTCATCAATCAGCCAGCAGGCTTCTGCGCCGTCGTCCCGGACCGCGCGGCGCCTGCCGTTTTCAAAATCGTACTCCAGTGTCAGCTGCTCGCCACCGCTGTGGCGAAACGCCACCACCCTCGGCAGGCCGTCAATTTCCCGCCAGCGATACTCGCTGAGAAGGCCGTTGCGGTCTTCATGGGCAATCATGAGACCGTCCTGCCAGCGGAAGCGGCGGCGCACGTTGCCGCCCCGCCCTGTTACCGCGCTTAACTGACTTTCTTCGTCGTAAGCGTAACTGACCAGGCAGATCTCATCATCCAGCCAGGCGCCGGCCAGACGGCTGCCGTCATAGCGGCAAACAATACGCTGCCCCGCGCAGTCGGTCAGGGAATGAAGCGTATGGTTATCGTTCCATTCAAAAAGAATATCGTTGCCACAGGGTTCACTTATCCGCTCTAACAGCGACGGTTCGTTTTCGTTCAGCGCGGCGTAGCACCAGCGTTCACCGCTGAGGCCGTACACTGACCAGGTGTCATCGTCGTGGTGTTCCAGCCAGCGTTTTTCTTCCCCGCAGAACGTCCGGAAGCCTTTCGGTATCAGGGGAAAGGAAACACAGTCTCCGGTGGGCGCGCGCCAGACCAGCCCGTCTTCATAACGCTGAAGACTGGACTCCCAGAACAGACTCCAGCCGCGACCCAGTACACTGTCTGAGGGATTACCGCTGCGCCAGTAGCGCTGCCAGCGAACGGGTAAACGGGACGGCAGTGTAAAGTCGAGCTCGTCCTCACCATTCAGGAATTTCTGCCCACTGATGATGTCTACCGGCCGGGCGATAATTCCGGCCGCTTCGGTAACAACAAGTGCCTGTTCTGCCCGGCAAAGCGCCTTCTCAAACTTCAGAAGACGCGGGAGCTTGCTGAAAAGTTTTGCGAGGGCCCCGGCTTTGCCGGCAATGCCGCCTGCGCCACCCACGAACCCGGCGAAAAACAGGGTGAGGTCAGAGGCTTTATACAGCCATTCCGGCACTTCAGGCTGGATCGGGAGTGTCTGTTCCGCTTCTCCACCGATAATCACGTTATCCGAGCCCGTCATGACACTGGCATCACAGGTGGTGTGGGCGCCGGTTCGCGCTGCAGGCAGGCCGTTGATATAGACACGGGATGAGCCCTCAGCCATTTGCTGTGAGCCGTCGTCAGAACACATCACCATGCTGTCTGTAGCCAAGGCGGCAGGTCTGCCATTAATAAAGACGTTGGCCGAGCCGGTCGTGATGGTGCCTTTCTTTGTCATGCTGGCCGCACCGTCTTCAGCAAACTTATCGCGGGCGGCGGTGGCAAGTTCCCCGGTAAGGTACCCGACTGCGAGGCTGGCGCCAATCAGCAGGACCCCCACGCCAAGGGTTGCGGCGCCCAGACCTGCAATAAAAAGCGCACCGGCTGCAATCCCTCCTGCAGCAGCAATCAGCCCCCCGACAATGGTTCCGGCAATCATGCCGGCCAGAGCACCTGAGTGGCCAATGTCATCACCGACGCGGGCAGCCTCAAACATAACAATATTCCTTATCGTTAATTATGAAAACGGAAACTCCTGAGCAGTTCGCTGAAGAGGTGGTTGTCGCCGTCCTTCAGCTCCTCCAACGAGGACATCGTGAAGACCAGGATGTAGGAATCCCGGGTATTGAAGACGGCCTGCTGCTGCCAGACAGACTTACCCTCCCGCCTGTAACTGGCGTTCACCTGTTCACCCTGCAAAAGGTCCTCTCCGAGCATCACGGTGCGGCGACCGCTCTGATTCCACCCTGAAAGGTGTTTTTGCATCAATGCGAGCTGACGGTCGACGTAAGCAGGAAGGGTTTCACCGGTGTCCATGGTGTCGCGCGAAATATTAAAGGCGGGCGTGCCGGCTGACGGCCCCGTGAATACATTGACGGTGCGGTCCTGATATCCGTCAGGCAGGCTGACAACGCCTTCCGCAAACAGACTGAGCGAAGATTTTTCTGACATTAAGAGGGTCCCACCACATTTTCAGAAGCGGAAAGTTTCTCACATGACACAGTCAGTGACTACCGCATCAACTCTTAAAGGCAGCAGGTCCCTTATTGCGAATGTTCATTGCACTTTCCTCTATTCTGCCTGCGGGAGCATACAGGCCCATTGCTTTGACAACCTTTTCGCGCTCGTCATCTGAGATGCACGGCCCCAGTGTGATTACGAGTTCGCTAAAGATATTTTCGCGCAGGGGCAAATCAATAAACTCCACCTCTGACACAGGGTTGGACTGGCATTGAGCGTCGCAGGCTTCGTATAAATCACTGAATGCATTCCCGTATTCCTCAGGGCTGACTTCCCCACTGAGCTTGGGGCCTTTACAAGCCATGAGTACGAATCTGAACTCATGCTGATCGCACCAGAACTCTGACTTTATCCGCCCGAGACGGCCTGGCTTCTTGAGCAGGGTTTCTTTACCCGATGTTCTGTAGAGAGCCTCCGCGCAGGCTGAAGGATCTTTGACATATTCAACATCCCCGGCGAAGTCTGAACGCATTTCTGCAGAATAAGGCATTAAAACGTAGCCATTACCCAGCATGGTAGCCAGCGAAAACGGTGCTTCAATGTTCGTTAATCGGATGCCATGGGATCTACCCTCGGGAAAAGTGCCGTCGAGAAGATTAAATGAAAAAGGAGATGATGGGAGACTGATCCGGATGCCACGGTCCAGATCTCCGTAACGATACCACTGGCCGGACTGTTCTTTGTCCGCATGCGTCCATGAACTTATAAAGTAGTGCTGTGGAGTAAGATGCGCAGTCTCGAATGGCATTTCGCTGGCGTCATCAAGCAGGTCTGCACGAGTAAAACGTATTTTGCCGCTAGCGAGAATAAGCGGCAGTGTAGCTGCTCTGGTATAATGATGAATGAACATGTCAACTCTCATCGCGTGTATGTATGTTAAATATTTAAGCCTGTAACTGAAAAGGCCGCTAAACCAGAGAAGCTATAATTCCGATCACAAGGGCAGCGATTAAAAGCACCACGGCCAGAGCCATCAGCATCATAATGTAATACCGGATTTTTACGAGTAACCAGCCAGCGAAAACTGCCGGTATGGTGGTAACAAAAAAACGTATCGCCTGATGCCAGTGCGGATTAACCAGGTAGGTATGTACGAGCCATCCTGTGATGACTGCACCTGCAAGGAAAAAACCACACACCCATTTCCATTCCATTTCAGTATCGTATTCGACCTGAGAAAGATACCTGTTCCCTATCCTGTAGCGTGCCATTTATACGTCCAGTGATTATTTAAAAATCCGACAGGTTCTGCCAGTCCCCAACCCTTCCTTGTATCTAACCATATGTGGTGATTAGCTACCACCACCGAAGTTAAGTGAGCCGGTCCCTTCCTTGAAAACGGATTAAATACCGATCCTGCGGCCCTCCGCTTTATTACACGGCGTAAGCCGGGAGGCCTTTGAACAGGCCTCATCGTAAGGATCGAATTTGTCTAGGGTCGTGAGTACAGTCCAAAATGCTCATGATGGCTCAAGGCTTGGGCTACTATGAACAAAGAATGAATCGCCATAGGTGTTAGTAGCAATGCCGTGTGACATTAAACTGAGAGCTAGTCACTGAGTTTGTAGTTACTAAATTAGTAGCTATCATCCCATTCAGGAAAGGCGTTGAAGTAGTTATCATCTGAACGTTCATAATTATTAACTAGTTCATTCAAGTGAGTGCGTTCTTTCACTGGCCTGAATTTAATCATTTCACGCAATGTAATTAATGCAGGTTTTATATTTGTATATTTCAATGTAAACTCCTCCAATAAAATAGAGAATTCACAGCATTGGGCATAAAGGCATAGGGCACCACGCCACCAATCATTTTTTAAATAATGAATAATTTCTATTGACCGATTCTGTATTAATTCTAATGAAGCTAGGTGTTCCTGATACCTCAGGTGACCAAAAGAAAATGTTTCAGATATTGGATCGAAAATAAGTATGTTACAAGGGTCGATTAACTCAGTAACTGCTAAAGAGCAAGTTGATTCCTCAAAATTAAAACTAGGGTCTCGTACTAAGAAAGAAACGAGCTCCTGCTTGGTTGCTGCTCTTAAAGTCCTTGAATGCATTGCGAAAGCAATTTTATGGGACGCTTTGATTAAAATACTTTGAGATAATTTTGTACGTTTAATATCTTTAAAAGTATCATAAGAGCCGCACAATAATTCTAATCTTTTTGTGAAGATTTCACTTTCACTCGAAGGGATATCTATTCCTTTTTCAGCTAAATCACAAAGTAACGTGGCTAATAATGGTGTTCTGACTATGTCAGATATTTTTCTTGCCTTAATGGTTTCAATTATAACATCACTTAACTCTTGATTTTTATCTTTAAACCATGCTTGAATGAACCTGTATAACTGAACTTCACTAAAAGGCATGAGTGTAATACCTAAAAAGTTTATTTCAGACAAATAGCTAACACAATCCCTACTCGATATTAGTAACTGAATGTCATCAAATTTACTTTTAAAAAAATTAATTGCCTCAATTATACCAGGGAATTTTACATAAGCCTCATCCAAACCATCAAAAATAATTTTCATCCTTTTTTTACTGCGCAAATGAATTTCAAGTTTTTCTATATTTTCTCGAATAGGCTCAAGTGATTTTGAGATCAAAATCATATTCATTAGAATATCATAGTTTTTTGATTTTGATTCAATATTCATATCAACTTTAGTTAAAAAACGATTTAAGGGTAAGTATATAACCCCTCTATTCCCTTCCTGTTCAAGTTTTCTGGCATACATTTGAAGTGTTGTTGTTTTTCCAGCTCCAGCGCTACCATAAACAGCTATGTCATGCTGACAATTGAAAAGTCTGAATGGGGATGTCGAAAGACCATCTATAGTGCCCACACTATCCATAAGTATCTCTTTAGATAATACTTTCTCACTATCCTCCAATTTATTTACAAGTATATCAAGAACATTTAATGTGGTTTGCGTGTCATCAAGAAATCGAAATATATCGACATTATTATCACCCGAATTTATAGCTTGTATATCAAGTTTATATTTATTGCATCTCTCACTTAGCCATGAATTGATCAGCACACTATTGAATGCATACTCAATTTTCGGTTCTTCTTTATATTCATTTTCCAAATTATGAATTTCTACACTTTGCAACTGTGAGGTTTTAGCCTTCTTAAAACACTCAAATATTTTTGGCAAAAGACTTCTCGCATTATCTTTTGCAAGCTTCTGAAGCTTAGTTGCATTTACATAATTAGTAAACTCATCGATGACATTTTGTTGAAAGTTTGTTTCTAAACATCTTTTCAAGTAAGACACACTATCAATCATTGTATTAAGGTTAGCGTTCTCTATGTTATGTTTAGTTATATTATAAATACTTGATTCTAGTTCTGAAATCACCTCTTTTATAAAAAAGATATTGCCAGCTAACAGTTGATTTGCTTGATCTATACTAACCTTAATGCCCATATTCTCTTTTGATGAAAAAACACTCAATTCATTATTGTACTTACTTAATATTGAATTGGCATCTTCAATTAAAGGTTCGATCTTAGTTAAAGACTTTAAGGGAGTATATACTGTTCTTTCAAACCATTCCCATTTACTTTTAGTGACATGAAATTTATCTAATTTTATACTAAATCTACTATTTAATAATACGTTACTATCTATTGTTCCCATAAAAAATGCTAGATCACTATAGCAATCAAGTTCGTGTATTGAATTTTTTTGATTCAGAGCATACATCAGTTCTATATTGCATAACTGACTAGCATCTTGTGTGCTGAATATATCGTCTACAGTAAGTAGTTTCTCAAGCAACGTTGGTTTATGTTTTTTCAACAACTTAATAACTAACGGACCATCCAATACTTCAATTTTTTTTCCATCTATTTTTAGCATCCCATGAATTTCATCAATTAAACGAATGCTTATTTGATATGGGCTTGCTAAATATACTTGATCAGGGATTACTTCCTCTCCATTATGCAACTTAATAGGATTTGTGAAGCATTGTCTTAGTTGGAAAATAAGATCTCCAAGAATTACTTTCTCTGATGTGTTAGATTCTTCACCAATTTTTTTAGATTGGATGGCGTAACTCAATGTTTTATTCACCGGCACTTCAACAAATGCTATCAAGTCTTTACCTGATTCATAAGGCCCGCCATAAAAGTCAACACGGTAAAAACCCATAGATTCAAACAGCGGTTTAATAAGATATTTCGAAAAATCGTCTTCCTTCATTTTTTGCATAGCTTTTAGGTAAAGCTGCTGGCTAGTATCTTCCATATTCATTACTCTGAATTTTTCAATGTTAACAATTTTTATCATACTAATCATAAAGTATGCTAATGATCTATCTATTTATGTTAGATTCATTGAAATTTCTTTAGAATTTATACGGATTAAAATTTCCGTTTGAAAAGTAGATTTCTGCAGTACACTCCAACGGTATCATTTAACCCGATTTTTTTAGCAGCTTGCCGTTCGGTTTCTGGCAGTACGGAGCCCTAGATTGCACTGATGCCGTTGATTATCCTGAGCTGATAATGTCGCCGGCGTTCATTCTGTTCAACGAGAATTCCCTAAAGGCACTGACCAAAAGTGAAAATTTGTCAGTACCTCCTCTGGCTTTCCTGCTGTTACTTCGATTACTCCAGTAGTAGGTAGAACATGGGCTCTTTCCTTAATATCGTTGCCGTCATTCTCGGCGCCCATTCCTGGAGTCCTGCAGCCTCGCCATCACGTGATGACCGTGACCATGTTGGTGCGCGGCACTGGACGTGACCTGCTCCCCGTTGATTAATACACCGTGATGTTAGTAATGTCTTCATAAGCCACATGAGGACATCCCCATGAAGAAGCGATTTTCCGACGAACAGATCATCAGTATTCTCCGCGAGGCAGAAGACGGGGTTTCGGCCCGGGAACTCTGTCGCAAGCATGCCATTTCAGATGCCACCTTTTACTCCTGGCGCAAGAAGTTCGGCGGCATGGAAGTTCCCGAAGTGAAGCGGCTCAAGTCGCTTGAAGAGGAGAACGCCCGCCTCAAGAAGCTCCTTGCCGAAGCCATGCTGGATAAGGAGGCACTTCAGGTGGCTCTGGGGCGAAAGTACTGACGACAGACCAGAAGCGGGAAGCCGTGGAGGTCATGTGTGAGGCAATGGGTCTGTCGCAACGCCGTGCCTGCAGTCTGGCTGGTCTGTCACTTTCAACCTGCCGTTATTCGGCCCAGCGTCCTGCTGCTGACGCGCAACTGTCTCTACGGATCACAGAGCTGGCACTTGAACGCCGGCGATTTGGTTACCGGCGGATCTGGCAGTTATTGCGCCGGGAGGGCCTTCACGTCAACCATAAGCGGGTTTACCGCATCTATCACCTTAACGGTCTGTGTGTAAAACGCAGGTGCCGCCGTAAGGGTCTGGCGACTGAACGGCTTCCGCTTCTCCGCCCGGATGCGCCGAACATGACATGGTCAATGGATTTTGTCATGGATGCACTTGCCAGCGGCCGCCGGATTAAGTGCCTGACCTGTGTGGATGATTTCACGAAAGAGTGTCTGACGATCACAGCCGCTTTCGGGATTTCAGGTGTTCAGGTCACGCGGATTCTGGACAGCATTGCGCTGTTTCGTGGATATCCTGCGACAATAAGAACCGATCATGGTCCGGAATTTACCTGCCGCGCGCTGGATCAATGGGCCTTTGAACATAGTGTTGAGCTGCGCTTAATCCAGCCAGGCAAGCCAACTCAAAACGGATTTATTGAGAGTTTTAACGGTCGCTTTCGGGATGAATGCCTGAATGAGCACTGGTTCAGCGATGTTCTTCATGCCCGGAAAATCATTAATGACTGGCGGCAGGACTATAACGAGTCCAGACCTCATTCATCGCTGAATTATCAGACGCCATCTGAATTTGCAGCAGGCTGGCGAAACGGGAAACATGAAGAAAAACCCACCGACATTACTAACTGAAGGTTGTATCTAATACTGGGGGCTGGTCAGACGTTCTAACGCCAAATCCTATCTTTCGACGCTGAAAAACGTAGTGATACTTTGTAAATATCCCGTTTAACCGGATCATTGAACTCTCAATATTGGTATCGGCATCAATTAAACTCGCAGCATAAAGCGGACGTTTATACTTGAATTAACTCCTGCAGTGAGAGCCGTATTCAGAATGCCGCTTCAGCGGCATGAAGGCGCCAGATGACGTAAAAGATGGCGCAGAGGCTGAACGGCGCCGTACGGCCGGCGTAGCCGGTTACAGACGTATAAATCGTGCCATACCCTACCTTTCCCTGAACAGCCCTGCGGGCTTTCAGTAGTGAAGAAACTCAGGTAACCCCTTTTAACCCCGGTGAGCGGGCTTCACGGCGTCTTCGACGTGAAGGGCGTGATTTCCGGGGCCTTGGCGTCGGCAGCTTGCTGCTGACGCTTAGGGGGGTGTTCATCAGAACTTTCAGCGATTGATGCGGAACTTAACACGGTAGCTGTTTTGTATCTAACCATATGTGGTGATTAGCTACCACCACTGAAGTAGAGTGAGCCGGTCTTCGCCCTTAAGGTCAGATATTAGACGATCGCTGAACCTTCTTTTGCAGCACATGGCCCTCCGCTTCACCTTTCACGCCAGCACATCAGGTTGAACGGTTACCGGGAGCACGACTCCGTATGTACAAGGCGAACAGGCATGACGGTCTATGTGAGAGGAGTGAAACCATGTTTCCAGTCGGTATTGATGTCAGTAAAGATACTCTCGATCTCTGCATGCTTTACGACGGCATGAAAGGTCGAGTCAAAACACGAAATATCCGCAACGGCCGCAGCGCGGTTGTGCACATACTTCGCTGGCTCAGGCTTCAGCACTGCGGTCCGGAGGATGTTCATGTGGTGATGGAGGCCACCGGCGTGTATCACGAACGGCTGGCCACGTCCCTGTACGACGCCGGTTTCTGTGTGTCTCTGGCCAACCCTCACCGCAGTCGGGAGTTTGCCCGTGGCATGGGGATAATGACCAAAACGGACAAGGTGGATGCGTATATGCTTGCCTGTTACGCACTGCTGAAAAAACCGCACCGGTGGGAGCCGCCCGCAGCTGATATCAGATTTCTCAGCGCACTTCTGCGCCGGCGGGATGTCCTGCTCGCTGACGCCGTGCGTGAGGAAAACCGGCTCGAAAAATATCAGTCCACAGACACGCCTGAAGACGTCGTCAATTCATGCATCAGGATGGCGCAGCTGCTCCGTGAAGAAGTGAGAAGTATTGAACGGCAGGTTAAAGCGCACATTCAGGCCAGCTCAGACCTGAAAAGGGATTATGCGCTGCTGACGTCGATTAAATCTGTGGGGCCTCAGCTGGGTATGCATATGCTGGTTGTGCTCCGCAGCCATAACTTTGAATCAGCAGACCAGGCGGCGGCTTTTCTGGGCGTGGTGCCTGTCGAGAAACGTTCGGGAACTTCGGTTCGGGGACGGCCCCGCATGTCTAAAATCGGCCCGCCTCAGCTGAGGGCAAAGCTTTACATGTCGGCTCTGTGCGGGAAAATTCATAACAAACGTATGCGTAATATCTATGAGGAGATGTGCTTGCGGGGCAAACCTAAAATGGTGGTCATCGGTGCACTGATGCGAAAACTGGTTCACTGGTGTTATGGCGTCCTGAAGACGGGAACGGCTTTTGTGACGGAGGCGCGCGTGCTGCGTTGAATACCTGACTCAGGTTTAGTTGACACTTTACCGACTGAAGCGCTCACGAGGGTATCCGGGCGTAGTCCGCTATGAGCGAAAAGCGGACGTTAAAGATTCATATAGTAATGTCTTTATACGGAGAACATACTTTTATGAGAATTTCGCAAAGCAGGTTCAACGTTCTGAAGTGGCTACCGCATAACTTAAATAAGCAGCAATGCTTCAGAAATGCACAGTGTAGGGGGCTCTCGCGTATGCTGAGGGCCGTCAAAACAGCCATCAGCAGCCATAATTCTGCTAGTTGCCGCCAATGATAATTGTCAGCGACAACCAGCACATCTGAACGTTTTAATAATTGATAGAATGCATGATGCTAATCAGACTAATACCGTTTTGTAGCGTTCAGTCTGTGCTTCAATTTCTTCGTCGGTGATCGTCGCACTTCCGCCTGTAATGAAAGGCTTGATATAGTGCATCCCCAGATATCCGGAGATGGTTTCAAAGGACAGCAGGTATTCGCTTACCGTATGACCGGCTGCGCCATCAGGCTGATAGGCAGACTCAGCACCACCGAGCGAAACGGCCAGCATAAGTTGCTTGTCACGCAGTGCCTGTGTTTCGCCACCATGTGACCAGCCGTAGGTCAGTACGTCATCAAGCCACTGTTTGAGAAGCGGCGGCGTGCTGTACCACTGCATCGGGAACTGCAGCACAATACGGTCGGTATTTTCCAGAACAGCCTGTTCAGCAGCCACGTCAATTTTGCCATCCGGATACAGGTTATACAGATAACGCACTTCGACATCGGGCAGTGATGCTGCACTTTTTGCCAGCGCCGAGTTAACACGGGACAGATGAATGTTGGGATGGATAACAAATACAGTTGTTTTCATTTTTTTATCTCTTGTCTTTAAAAGAATGTGTCGTCAATTTCAAGCCGGGATAAAGCGTCATTGATGTCATGTAATTCAGCGTCACTGAGCTGAATATTTGCAGCATGAAAATTCTCTTCCAGCCGGTGTAATTTCGTTGTACCCGGAATCGGCACGATATAAGGCTTCTGAGCCAGTTCCCACGCGAGGACAACCTGTGCCGACGTTGCGTTGTTTCTTCCGGCAATGTCGGCGATGAGATTAAGAAGCGCCTGATTATTTTCCATTACCTCGGGTTTAAAGCGCCCCATCATGCCCCGGTAATCGCCTTCCCCGTAGGTTGTATCAGCTTTCACCTGACCACTCAGGAAACCATTACCCAGCGGGCTGTAAGCCATAAAGCCGATATCGAGTTCGTCGCAGACTGTAAACAGATCCTGCTCAGGCTTACGCCACATCATCGAATACTGATCTTCAACGGCGGTGACCGGGCACACTGCATGGGCCCGCCGGATATAAGACGCGGGCGCATTGGATAATCCCCAGTACTTTATTTTCCCTTCGGCGATTAACTCTTTCATCAATCCTGCGACCACTTCCGGCTCAACCGCAGGATCAACGCGATGCTGGTAAAACAAGTCAATATAATCGGTTTTAAGACGGTCAAGAGAACCTTCCAGCTGCTTTCGGACAGACGCCGGGCTACTGTCCAGAACCGGTACCAGCTGACCATCGATATTTTCCATTCCGGTCACGCCAAACTTGGTCGCAATGATGACACTCTCCCTGTGTTTACTAAGAGCAGTACCCAGCAGTTCTTCGTTTTCAAATCCGTAAATAGGGGCCGTGTCGAAAAGGTTGCATCCCAGCTCAACAGCCTTGTCTATCAGCTTTATCCTTTCCTTGATTTCAACTGAATGACCATAGCCATGATCCATGCCCATGCACCCCAGCCCCATCTCTGAGACATGAAGCCCCTGGCTACCTAACCTTCTCAATTTCATGATTATTTCACCCTTATTTAAGACGCTGATGATTTTGAGTGGTTAAGTATACGGCTGGATTTATTGCCGAAAAATTGCTAATTTCGAAAGCCAGAATTGCTGAAAACACAATAATCATGAATAAACTTGATGCTCTGCGATTTTTTGTTGCCGCTGCGGAAACGATGAATTTTCGCGAAGCTGCGGTCAGGCTGGCCATTTCTCCCTCCGTGGTAACGCGAACCATTGCTGAGCTGGAAAATCAGCTCGGCGAACCACTGTTCAAGCGGAATACCCGATCGATTGTGCTGACCAGCTTTGGCGAACTTTTCCTGCCAAAGGCTGTGCGCCTTCTTGAAGACTCACAAGCGCTGTTTCAGACGGCCAGAGATGACAATGAGATGAAGGGGATTGTGAGGATCACACTGTTCCGTTTTCCCGGACACGAACAGGTGCTGTTTGAGCTTTTGACTGCGCTTCGACCCTATCCTGAGCTGTTTATAGACTGGCGGCTGGACATGATGAAGCTGAATTCGATACAGAACCGCATTGATATGGGGATCCGCATCGAACGCGAGCCAAATCCGAACTTTATTATCAGGCCCATCACGCTCGTTCATCACGCGCTGATGACATCGCCTGAACTCATTGAGAAGCTGGGGGCGCCGGAAAACTTCGAAGATCTGCGCCAGCGCTATCCTTTCAGTGGGTTGCTGAATCCTGAAACCGGCAAAGTATTCGAATATATGCTCGATGGCGTCGATACGTTTGTACCGCGCCATCTTGAGTTTTTTACCACCGACTCCCAGTCTGAGATTCAGGCTGCTTTAGCCGGGAAAGCCGTGATCCAGTCAAGTAATCTGGCCTGCAGGGAATACCTCGAAGACGGCAGGCTGGTGAATGTCCTGCCGGAACTGAAACTGGAAACCTGGCAGCTTTATCTTTACCGGCCCTATCAGACCCTTGTACCGCAGCGCATCAGGACCGTTTTTCGCATTCTGGAAGATATTTTACTCCGGCACTTCAGCTGAGTGCGTGCCCGGATGCGGCTGGCACCTTCAGACGGCGGCACCACTTACCCAGAGAGTTGAATGTCCGGGTACAACCCTTTCCCCGATAAGTCGCTGCTCCGGGATGCGCGCATCCGCCAGACACAGACTTTCGTCTACACCGGCCTAGAGGTATCAGTTAACGATTTCATCTATCCAGTCTGCAAATGCGCGAACGGCGGGTGACAGAAAACGCTGATGGGGGTAAAGCAATGTGACAGGAACAGACGACGGCTGCCATTCGGCCAGGACTTCAACCAGCGTTCCTTTCTGCAGGTGTTCTGCGACCACGTTCTCAGCAAGCTGCGCCAGTCCGAACCCTTCAAGGCACATTTTTATATAGAGTCCCGTCTCGTTGACGGCGGCCTGCCCGCTAACGGAGACAGACAGCGTTTCCGTTCCCTGCACAAAACATAGTTCGTCCGTGCGCCGGCTTTGGCCGGAAAAATAGTGAATGGCCCGGTGATGAGATAACTCTTCAGGTGACTGCGGAATACCATACGCCCTGAGATAGCCGGGAGAGGCACAGGTGATCCAGCGAAACTGCCCGAGCGGGCGGGCAACCAGCGTTGAGCTAAGCAACTCTCCGGTTCTGATTACACAATCCACCCCCTCCTGAACCAGATCGACCTGACGATCGCTGACACCAATCATCAGGTAAATATCAGGATACCGGCTGTAGAACGTTTTCAGATTGGGCATAACGATGAAATGAGCTATACCGCCAGGCATATCAACGCGTAAACGGCCCCGGGGGCGCCTGTTCGAATCAGCCAGACTGGCTTCAGTATGTTCAATTAAGGCCAGAATTTCCCGGCACTGCGCCAGATACTGCAGACCTTCGGGAGTCAGACTGACCCGTCTCGTGGTCCGGTTTAGCAGACGCACCTGCAGATATTTCTCCAGATTTTTGATGGTGCTGGTAACCGTCGAGGCAGGCAGGGAGAGTGTTTCCGCTGCCCGCACAAAGCTTCCGGCCTCAGCCACCCTTAAAAAAATCTGCATAGCCTGAATGCGATCCATCTGGCTGCTCTCCTGGATATCCTATGAGGGTGATAAGTATCATTATTCGTTAATTATGAATTATGAAAACGCGTTAGTCATCTTTTTCACCTTAATCGGAGGGCGTATCGTTTTCCTGTTCACACATAAAGAGACGATGACAATGACAGATTACAACAGAGATATTGTTAATAATCAGCACGAAAACCCGCCGGTAACGCTGATTCGCGGGGCCACCATACTGAGTATGGACGACAATGTAGGAAACCTTGAGCGTGGCGATATTCTTGTCACTGGATCAACGATTACCGCCGTGGGACAGAACCTTGATGCGCCGGGTACTCACGTCATTGATGCCACAAATATGATCGCCATGCCGGGGATGGTCGACTCTCACCGTCACGCCTGGGAAGGTCAGCTGCGACGTATCAACCCCAACGCCACCTGTCTGGACGACTACAGCAACGCCACGCACTTTTCGTTCGCTAAATATTACCGTCCGGAAGATATCTATGTGGGTAACCTGCTGACGGCGCTGGGCGCGATTGACGCGGGCATCACCACAATGATTGATAACTCGCACAACAGCCGGACCGCAGCACATTCCGATGCCGCCGTTGAGGCCCTGCTTGATGCCGGTATTCGCGCGATCCATGCTTCCGGCGCACCGGTGGCCGGTGAATGGGATAAGGCGCACTGGCCTGGCAACTGGCAGCGCCTGCAGGAAAAATATTTCACGGACAATCCTGAGAGTCTTGTGACGCTGGGCGTCATGGCTCAGCTGGAGCCAGAATTATGGGCCGAAGCGCGCAGGCTGGGGTTGCCGATCGTGACCGAATTCTTTGGTGCTGAGATGGCCTCCGAGCTTGAATCGCTGCATCGGCAGGGTCTGCTTGGCCCGGATAATATATTCAACCACTGCACGGCACTGCCTGATGAAGGCTGGGAAATCCTGCGAGAAGCCGGTGTCCGGGTGAACGTATGCCCGCGCTCAGATTCGCATTACGGCATCGAAAGCGGGATGTTCGCTATTGAAGCCGCGCAACGTCATGGTATCCATCCTGGCCTGAGTGTTGACAATGAAACGTCTTACAGCACCGACATGTTTATGGAAATGCGCGTGGCGTTCTATCTGCAGCGTGTGATGGGTATGCACAAGCAGCACTGTTGTGATTCAGCGCATTCGCTGACGACGCTTCCGGCTGCGCAGCTGCTTAAATCGGCCACCGTCGATGGTGCTTACTGTGCAGGAATGCAGGACAAAGTGGGCAGCCTGACGCCAGGCAAGCAGGCTGATCTGGTGCTGATTAACGCGGCTGATATCAACCTCTATCCCAACGGAAATGCGTTTGGTACCGTGGTACATGCAACCGAGCGCAGTAACATCGACACCGTGATGATCGGCGGGCGCATCGTCAAGCAGAACGGCAAAGTGCTGGGTGTGGACAGTGAGCGCCTCCGCGCAGCCATTGATGAATCACGCGAGCACCTTTTTGCGGCGGCAGGGTATGAGCCAGACATCTTTGCGGAAAAATTCCTGCCGCTGGTTCAGGCTAACTGACAGAGACGAACAGCATGAGCGCGATTTATTACGTGATAGCTTTTGCAGCAGGTCTGGGGATTACCCTGCAGACGACCCTGAACAGTCAGCTTGCAAAAGGACTCGGAGGCGACTCTGTCACCGCCGCGTTGTTTTCCTTTACGGCCGGGGCGTTCAGCCTCGGGATTTACTCGCTGCTGCGTGGAGGGTTATTCACCTCCCTTTCAGCCATTCCTTCTCAGCCTGTCTGGAGTCTGGCGGGCGGACTGATCGGTGCCTGCGCGCTGTTCAGCTACGTGGTACTTGCACCGAAAATCGGTTTTTCAGCTCTGCTCGGACTGGCAATTGTCGGGCAGTTGCTCTCATCTCAGATGATCGACCATTTTGGTCTGCTGGGCGCGATCAAGCGTCCGGTTTCTTTAATTAAGTTGGCTGGAATGCTTGTAATGCTGGCCGGTCTCGCCGTCATGCTTTTCGGCGATCGACTTTCCGCACGTTTTCTGCAGTAACGGCTTTCCCCCGTTTGCTACCACGCAGGCGGGGATAAGTCTGGTCTGGCGCAAAGTACGACCTTTATTTATCGAGAGGATTCACATGTTTTCAATCGCAGCTGATATAAGGAATACGCTGGGGGAGTGTCCCCTGTGGTGTGAAAGGACCCGCAGGCTTTACTGGACTGACATTGAAGCCTGTGAACTGCTCGCATTAGAAGAAGGTAACGACGCTGTCATGCGCTGGTCGCTGCCTGAACGCCTTGGTTCCTTTGCTCTGACTGACCGAAGTCATATTCTGCTGATGGGGCTTGCATCCAGGCTGGCTTTGTATGATCTCAACACCGGTTTTCTTACCACGCTGGCCGCCTCACCGGGAGGCACGGGTACCCGCATTGGGGATGGCAGATGTGACCGTAGCGGTAATTTTGTCTTTGGAACAATGGATGACGGTTTTCCCGTGAACGTTATCGGTAAGTTTCACCGGCTTAATGCGGCAACGCTGACAGTTGAGACGCTTGCACTGCCCGATGTCGCCATTCCAAACAGCAT
>NZ_JANUXM010000001.1:0-14112 GCF_024814475.1 Pantoea sp. B623
TCCCACGCCGCAACTTTCTGATCACTCAGCTAGGCATCTTTGACGGTGTTCCGGTTCCGAGCAAGCGCGTTGTGCTGCAAGATATGGTTGCTTCTAACCTGTCATTACTGAACAAGCCAATGAAGCGCCACTCATCAGAGCATAACGTAACGTTCCGCGATGTTGATACTCAGCGAATGACGACCCTTGCATATTACCCACGCCGTGACGTGTTCACGCCAGGTGATGTAATGGATAAACGCCACATTGGATCAGCCCTTCCACTGGAAGAGAGCGAAGCACTGCTAGCAGAAGAATATCTACAGAAGCACCGCATTGCATTTGACCGTACAAAGGAAGAAATGCTAGCTCGCGCCCTGTTTGCAGGTGAAGCGGTAGACGATAACGGTGATGTTATTTCCTGGGCCGACATTTACAAACAGACCCCGCTTAATGCTGAGTTTGATTTCACGAGCACCACTGTTAACCCTATGGATGTTCTGGAAGATGTTGTGCAGGCAATCGAGACCAAAGCAGAAAGCCTGTCTTCAAGCATTGATCGCTTTGTTGTGTTCGCAACTAACGACTTCTTCAACGGTTTCCGTCGCTCTCCAGCGTTCAAAGAACTGTTTAAGTACGAAGCAGTTAACGACCCGCGTAACCCTGTAACGGCGCTGGGTAGTACTGTGAATAACGCTAGTTTCGACCTGCCTAACTCGAATATCACCATCGTGCGTGTTACTGACGACCTGATCGTTAAGTATCTGCCAGCAGGCGGCGCGGTAGTTGTTCCTATGTTTGCATCCGGCACACAGGCTTACAGCAACTTCTACGGTGCAGGCTCAGGGCGTTTCGATTACCTGGGAACAGCGGAAGAGTTCTATTCTTACGGTTTCCGTAACCTGGAAGGGAACGAGTACAACGTAGTTAGTGAAAACTCAGCGATTCCGGTTAACCGTGTGATCGGCTTGAGCGCTAAGCTAACCAGCGCAGCTTAAGATCTTAAGCAAATAAGAGGTAATTAACTTTACCTCTTTAGTTCGGTAATGAGAGAGAGACGATGATTCTAACAATAACAGATGAAAAGACCGGACTAACACTTACGTATAAAGACCAAGATGCAATCAGATTGATCAAAGTAGAACAGGTTGCAGCGTCAACCGGAAAGGACAGGGACAGCCTCCGCTACTTCTTGAAGAAGCACCAAAACGATCTATTTCAAGCTATCGAAGATGCATCGTAAGAGAGGCGGGCGGGGGTTTCCCTTCCCGCCTTTTTTCATACAGAGGATAAAATTTTGCAAGTACAAAAGTTAACTAACGTAGTTGAGTTTAAAGTAGACACCGCCTCTTATCGCAAGGCGAAGAAAGCAGTTGAGAATATGAAACGCCTGGAAGATCAGGTGAAGGGCAACGCCAGCAAAGCGAAAGCCGGTAGTGATACCGTCGAAAAGAATCGCCTAGCAGCACAGCGCCTGTTAAACGAGGCGAAGCGCAAAGAACGTGACGAAGAGAAGCGCATCATTCAGGAGAAACAGCGCGGAGAACGTGCCTCAAACACGCTGTATAACCTGGAAACGCGTTTACGCAACCTCACGCACCTAACCAGAGAGGAACAGGCTGGAGTGTATCACCAGGCTGGAAAGACCGTTGCAATGTATGAGCGCGGGGAAATCTCCATTCAGCGCCAGAATGCACTATTACGCCGCCAGGTGCAGGAAGTAACTCACCTTAACCGTTTACGTGCAAAGGAACAGCGTACAGCGAAAGAGAATAGCTTCTTAGACCGTGTTGGCAGTCGCTTAGGCGGGATCGGTATGGGTGCATTAGGTGCGCTGGGATTGGCTGGCGGTGGAGCACTGGCAGCGGGGGCCGTTTACGGTAAAGCCCGAGACACCATTAACGAAGTGGGAACCACACAAGGCGAGTTGGTGAGCCGTGCTAAACAAGGTGATGTTGATATTAACCTTATCCGCGCATTCTCCGCGTATGCCACTCAGAACGGCATAGATAGCGGTATGGGTGAGCAAGGCCAGCGTAAGCTACTGGACAACGCTAAAGACGTTCAAGACCGCTTAGGGAACAGCCTCAACAACTCAACCTATGACGAAAAGGCGAAGAAGTGGAAAGGCGGCGATTCAAACGTTGATCAGGTGATGACCGATTACGGATATACAAAGGACGACTTGCGCAAATTTGCTAAAGATCCGTTGGCATTCGTGAGCAGTGTTGTTAACACGATGGAGAAAGCTGGCAAGGGTTATACCGAGATTTTTAACACTGTTGAGAGCTTCGCGGATGACCTTGCACTTTACACTAAGGGTATTCAGAACAACGCCGCAGGCATTCGCCAGAGTGCAGAAGATTTAGCCAAGAACAACGGTTTACTTTCAGATGCACAGCAGGCGCAGATCCTCCAGTACCACAAAGCAAGCCAGGCACTTGACCAGATCACAGACAGCAACAAGCTAGCGTTTTTCAGTGGGTTTATGCAAAAACTCGATCCGAAAGGAGTTGAAGAATTTACGCAAGCTATGCGTGACCTGAATCCGGTGTTTGAGAAGCTAGGGAAAGCCTCAGGCGATATCCTCAGCGGTTTTATGCACCTGGGTAGCTGGATTGCTAAGCACATCGCCGGATCTGTTGCAGATGATTCCAAAGCCCCTGTAGTGACTCCTGAAACACGTAAAGAGATGGACACCCGCAGCAACAGCTACACGGATCAGAAATATGGCGTTGATAGCAACAAGCCAGCACCTGAAAAGGGAACTGATTGGGCTAACGATATCCGTAACTGGTTTGGTGGGCTTGTCGGGACGCCAGCGAACAACGCGCCAGAACCAACTACACCGAAAGACACCTTTGATCCTTCTCAGTATTCAGCTAAGGGCCAGTCAGATGCTGTTATGAATACGCTGGGTAAAAATCCTGTGTTTAACGTGAACGTTTCAACTGTTGTTCCAGATGGTGCATTTAACATCAATAACAACTTTAACGGCGCGGCAATCAGTGACTTTGTAGAGAGTCACATCAACACGAGTTTAGACACCTTTGAGGGAAAGATGACTCGTAACGTTCAGCAATCATTTGGAATCTAACTAATATGGCAGCACCTATCACCAGAGCGATCCCAAGTGGGGCCGACAGTACCAAAAATAAGACAGTGAGAAACAGCCGTTCTGAGAACGGTTTTTGCATTGTCACATCAAACGCTAACGGCAGTAGCACAGGAGCCTATAGAGATTTCCTGGCTATTGCTTTTGACTCAGTTACATCTACGCGAGTGCAGAAAACAGCAGAAGTGAGCAGCTATGCTGTTGAGAACTCACAAACCGGAGACAGTAGCGAGGTGAGCGACCACATCCAGATTAAAAACGGAAGAATTAACCTTGAAGGGATTGTTTCTGAAACGCCTATTGCGAAATGGGGCGGTTTCTTTGACAACGCCGGAGAGGGCAACCGTATTGCGGCAGCTATCGACGCACTGGATAAGATTTTTACCGATAGAAAACCTATCGTAGTTTATACAGAGCACAAGATTTTTAAGAATATGGTGATTACTGGATTTGATTACGATTACACCGCAGAAGAAGCGATGAAATTTACTCTCCAGCTTGATCAGATTCGTTTGATTACAGGTGCAACTGTAAACGCCATTGCTACTAAAACTGCATCCACCCTCAGTGTGGGTAAGAAAGTAAAGACGCAAGTTAGTACTAAAAAAGTTACCCAGGCTTCAATAGGTAATAGGAATGTTACAACCAACTAAGGATGATAACTGGCGCTTAGGCTGGCTAATCTTCTTTGTTCTGTTTATCTGGTACGAGAGTTTGCAGCCCGTATCTAATCAACTGAAGATAGAAGACGTGCTAGCAGTGCTGAAGGTTTTCATCTGAAACAGGGCTTTGGGCACAGGATGCCCTACCTCACCAGATCCCCTAAAAAAGGAGTCTTAAAGAGATAGGGTCTAATCCCGCATCGACATAAAGAGCCAGGCAGTTTCCCGCCCTTCCTTCCTCTCCCGCGCTCGATGTCAACCATTGCCAGAGGTAGCCAGCTTAACCGCTCTTTCTTGCATAGGGGGCGCTAACTCTCAGCTTCCCTGTGCTGGCTCTACTTGTTACAGGTGATTAGATGCACGCTGCCAGCTTTGGGAGCACCCCGCGCTTGCTGGCTTACCCACACGCACCCGCGCCGCGCAATCACTTGCAGTCCTCAGCGGAGTTACTTTTCTGTGTGGTGTTCTAAAGCGGGAAGGAAGAAACTGTGATAGGTATTGCATCGGTGATCGGTGATGTTATACTTAATGCACAAGACAGTGTTTCTTAGCGTCCTTAGCGCTTTGGAACCAGAAGGGGAAGCCTTGCCGGGCTTCCCTTTCGCCTTTCTATAGTCTTGTAAATCTTCCAGGAGATCAAGCACTTTCGATCCACTGAGTGATCGCCTGCTCGATACTTTCTTTCATCTTCTGCTTTCTCATTCCTGACGTTGTTTTAAACTTCCAATACAAATCCTCTGGAATATCAATCACTAACCTGTGTTCTTTCGTTTCTATTACGTTGTCACTTTTCAATGATTTATTGTTTTCATTGTTAACATTATTTCCTTGCTCTTGCTTCTTCCTGATGTTCGCTAATCCGCCCTTAGCCATTCTTCATTACCTCTCTGATCAGTGCTCTAATGCGCTGTGCCGCTACGCTTCCTGCCTTGTATTCTGTTACGCCTAAGCCTTCTGCAATGCTTTCCTGATAATCCACTAATTGCGGTATCTCTGTTTTAAGCACAGTAAACCCGTAATCCTGGATTGCTTCGCGCATCGTCTTGCTGATCGCTGTCTTGTTCGTCCTGTTAAGGAGAATCCGCACCTTTGAAACATCAGTTAGCAACGGGGCCAAATCATCGAAAGCTAACACCTCGAAAGGGCCAGGCGTGATCGGCACTAAGATAACGTCACTTGCTGCTATCACAGCCTTTGCTATAGCGTCTGTGCGGGGCGGTGAGTCGATGACAATGCAATCCCCTTTCAACCCTCTTAAAAACGCTTCTACGTGCGTTTTAGGGGCTTCCTGCACCTGATATGTGTAATCCCTTTCCCTAAGCTGGTTAACCGCCATAATTGACCGTTGCGGATCTGCATCAACTAAGATTGTTGGCTTACTCTGTGCCAGTGCTGCCGCCAGGTGAAGCGAGATTGTGCTCTTACCTACTCCACCCTTTAAACTTGTTACGCCGATTTTCATAACGCATCCTTGATAGCATTAAATCAATGAAAACATTATTTCATATTTTAGCTGTTTTCTAATAGCTTAAGGTGATTGGCGATAGCCTTTGCGATCTCTTCCTTCATCTTTAAGCCCCTGGCGGCGCACTCTGCTTTAAATTTCCTGTGTAGCTCTAAATCAATCTCCGCGCTTACCTTGAACAGATTTACCTGTTCTAGTTCGTCTGACGTGAGCGGGTGATTGTATTCTCTCTTATGTGCCATTGGCTTACCCTCCAAAGATGTTAAGAGTTAAGGATACAAAAAAGGCCAGCACCTTGCCAGCCCTCAAAATGTATTGATAACATTATTTCAATGATTTTAAGAAAAGCATTAATTCATTGAGTTGCGATCCCTTAAGTGCGGGGATTCTTACGCGCCTGTTTCCCTGTTGCTGTAACTGCATAGCGAGTGATAACATCGACATTGTTGGATTTCCTCTTAGCTGGGGTTTTCTTTCCAGAATTGGCGGCTGCAACCGCCTTTTCTATTTCCCGTTTGAGTGATGCAGGGCAAGCCGTTTTATGGTACTTCCTGCAACCAAAGTGATAGTAGTCACCTAAGATTTCAACCGTAACCCCGCGTAGTTGTCCCTGCACCTTACCCCCCTTACACCGCCATAGCTTCCAGGCAATCCAGAACATCAACAAAGAACGGGTATTCTTTCCGGCGCTTGTTCTCTTCGCTGATCATCGCCTTCACCGCTGCGATGTATTCCACGCCCACAACGTTATGTTGTGTATTCTGCATATAGGCAGCAACCGCCGATAGTTCCTTAGCAAACGTATCGTTGATGTTCCCCATTTCCAGGAAAGCAGCCGCCGTATAGATACCATCAGAGAGAGCAGCAAGTAACGGGCCGTTGTCCCAAGGCGTAATATTGCGGATCTCGTTTTGCGCCTGGCGATGAACCGCCACCGACGACGACAGCAACGCCTTTGATTGCTCTTTCAGGTTATGTAACCCGTCTGTAACTTCCTTGCTTGAGGTAGTTCCCTCAACGCTCAATCCCATACTGAGATCCAGCACGTTACGGATTGCGCTTACTGCCGCGTTAATGGTGGATTGTCCTGCTTGCTTATTGATAGACATTAATACTTTCTCCTGTGTTGTTTATGGTGGGCGCGTATCGCCCTGTTGATGTGCCTTATTGCTTTATGAGTGCGATTAAGGCGGCGCACTGTACCACTAAAAGAGCTACGGCGATCCGCCGCGCCCAAATCCTTTCAATCACTTGCGACAACCAAGACCGCAGCACAATGTTGCGATAGCTTCTTTTCGACTGTTTCCGAGCGTTGAGCATCTTCATAAAAACATATCCTTTTGTTGTCTGTTTCAAACTCATCTACAAGCTGTAATGTCTTCTGTTGGTGAGCGTTGGCACTGATTGCAGTGAATGCCGCGATCAGGAACATCAGCACGATAGAGCTACCAACACTCACGCTCATTAATCCGGCGTAGAACGTATGCCGAGCGTATTTCTTCATCTTCTTACTCTTCATAACTCAACTTAAAAACCTTAAGATCTTATACTTTAAAACAACTAAGAGTTTAAGATCTTTTTTAAGCCTATGCAACAAGCTATACAGGTAAATCAGATATCAGCCATTGATAACAGATCATTCAGTTCCTGATCGGTTTCGCTGATATAAGCCAGGGTAGCGGCTGGCGTTCTGTGGTTGAGTACTTTCATTGCGGCGGCAATGTTGTTGCCTGTCTTGTTGTATACGTTTTTTCCTGCCGCTTTGCGGAAGCTATGCGCACTCACTCCAGACAAGCCCACGGCCTCGCCTGCTTCGCTGAATGCAACAGAGCACGATTCACGGCGCAACGCCTTACCCTTAGATGATGCGTGATAGGTGTTCTCAAATAGAAAGACTGCATCTGGATAATCTTTCATCCGGCGTTCTACCATCGCCACAACAGAAGGATGCAATTTCATCGGCTTAAGGTTGCCCGTCTTCGCTTCCTTCAACATCCAGACACCGCCTTGCACGTCTTCCACCTTCACAGACAATGCATCTGAGATACGGACACACTGACCTACCAGGAACAAAGCTACATCGGCATAGTGCTGTTTGTTGCTGTCCTTAAGTTGCTGCATAACCTTGTTTGCTTGCTCAATCGTAATCGCTGCCGCCGCCTTACCCATATTTCCCCCTAACTTGATAACAGAATTGTTTCGATTCGGGGATTATTGATCAGAAACAGGCACTTACGCAAGTACTTTCTAACAGAATTTACATTAAGCAAATAGAGAAGGAAATGATCGAGAAAACAGATTCACTACCTAACCGCGAAAAAACCCCCGTCCCTTTTGAGATTGGCAAGCGCTGGAAATATCATATTGATTTATAACACTTTTTTCTTTTTTGATTTGCTATCATAAAACTATGTTGTTTGTCAATTGGCAAAAAGTGCTATGACCTGAAACAGGTACTTTTGCACGATAACAGACAAACCCTTGCACCTTCCACGCGGCAACTGTTGCAACTTACCTATGCAAAACAACAACTTACGTTAAATCCTCATATCTGGTAGATAGTCACAGAATACTATTCTGTTAGAATCTCAGCACCAACTAGTAACGCACGGTGATTAATAGTCAAAAAGTAGTCAACCAAAGTAATGATTTCGCTTTGAAATTAAATTCTTTACTTTTAGAAAGAAAGTTGTTCAGTAATCTTGCACTATCCAGATTGTCGGGTAAGTGTGATATGCGTCTAATCCCTTTCCTGGTGCGGGTTGTGTGATAGTTGGTGATTGTGGGTCGATTGTTACTTTGACTTTGTAGGAGAGTTTCAGGAGGTGTTTTAGAAGTCCTATCATTACAGTAATCATAATGATAAAAGCGGATTGATTTGGATAAACTATTGTAGACAAAATGTCTGTAATATTCGTTATAGGTCAAAATGACCTGAATAAATAATAATCAATAGTTGGTTAATATGTTATCGGTCAGAATGACCTATATAGAAGTATTGGTTAAATCATTACCGGTCAATATGACCTATAAGCATTGATACTCAGCATCCCTTACTGGTCAGAATGACCTATAACACCTATGCAATATTCCCTATTTGCACATAATATAATCAGATTGTACATTTTATTACCGGTCAAAATGACCTTCTAGTAAAATAGATTTTATTATTTAAGGGATCAAAGAAACAACTAACTAAAAACCTAAAAGAAAAAAGACTTTGGTTTGTTGGCGTAGCCAAATGATCTTTAGGCGGGATAACCGCCTAGAATATATTTACGCTGCCGCGTAACAGGTCAACAGATAGCCTGCGGTTGTTACCGTTGGCTTTTGATTGTACTCGTTCAGCTACCCGCTGAAATACTTCCTGATCATCTACTACGTGCAATGCCTACGGCAATAGCGAAGCTATGCCAGTATGGGTAAGAACCTGTCACGCTACGCTACCACGTTCAAACCTGCCCTAACTCCAACCTTCAACAAACAACAAACTAAAGTTTGTATGTCTGTCTTAGTCTGGTGAGTGCAGGCTCTTTGTATAAGCGTATGTGCTGCCCGTTCGGGTGGAGAGTCTCCACAGCACAAGATCTTATAGCACTATTCAGAATCAGGCTTCACCAGAGCGATTCTAAGCCCTCCTGAGTGGCTTCCTAATACGTTTCCTTAACTTAACCCCTAAAACCTCTTAGAATGCGTTACAGTGAGCTTCTGTGTTGTTTGTAAATAATTTGACAACCTCATAAAAATAGTGTTAATCTAACGATCCCTAATAATGAAATTACTTTGAAATAACTTGCACAAAGTGGTTGACACCATCGGCGACCCGTGGTATTATTGAATTAGGGAGATAATATATTGGAGAACATTACAATGAAACAACAGAGACGCCAGAAGTTCACGACAGTTGAACAGGTAGTCGATTACTTAAAGACTCACCCAGCCCCACAGGAAGAAAAGTTAATTCGTTCACGTATGGCCGTTGCGCGTAACCGCGAAAGTTACGAACTGGCAATTATGTATGAAACAGCACTCTATCGGTGGGAGATTTTAAAAGGAATGCGGCAACGCAGATATATTAGGAACTAACCATTAATGACCATTGACACTAAGCACTACAGTTACACCCCCGTAGTTGACCAGCTACAAACCGCAACACAAATCACCAACCTTTCCACAGGTGAAGTGATCAGCCCAGCCCCGTTAGATAAACTCCTGTACTGCAAAATGCTTGCCAGACAAGACTACTTCTTAACATCGCCGGACATTAAATCTAAAGAACGTGCCTACCACGACAATATAGACCAGCTAGCAGACGCGCTAGGAGTCAGTTTCAGCAGCCTACAACGAGCACTGAAAACACTAAAGGCTATCGGGCTTGTCAGGGTACACAGTAAGAAGGGCGTTTCTAATAGATGGGCTGTAGAGCCTCTGACGCCAGAGACTTTCTTACTTGAGAAGAAATTGAAGGATGGAACCTTAGTTGATGCCAGATTCTATAATCCGTTCACTGGTGAAGTGACCGAGCAGAAAGAAGAAAGGCCAGCGCTTGAAACATCCCCACCACAGAGAAATCAAGAGCCAGCCCAAGCAACAAAAGATCTTAAATCAGATAAGATCTTAAACGATTTACCTGTTGTTGTCAAGCCTGACGTGCAAGAAGTTGGAGAGTATGACGATTACCCGCCAGCTAGCCGCGCAGTGTTAGAGGATTTACGGGCCAGTAATGACAACCGCGAAGAACTAAGCGCGAAAGTTAATAGCTATGTCCAGGACTACACAACACGTCACATCATCCGACACGATGAGGAAGACGCCATTTTAATGCTGATTGAGAAAGGTTGTTTGTTACCGACTGCAACGAAGCTAATCAGCGAAATTTATCAGAGGAGATATAGCAGTGCAGGAGTTAGCAACAACACTTATTGATCTACAAAACTATTGCCGTGGAATGCTGGATAAGTCCCAGCAAGACGCATTAATCAAGCGCCTGATCGACATTAAGCAACGTCTGATTGATGCAAACCAGCCAGCCGCAGCGCTGGCACTTGCAGATATGGTTAAGAGCGTCACATCTGGCAGGTTGAAGGCATTCCCCAAAGCCTCAGCAAAAGAAGAAGTACGCGCCCTAGTGGAATCTATTGCACCTGGCGAAACGCGCACTATCAACTACGAGCGCTTAGCCAAATATCACCGCGTCGAATACAACACTATTAAAATGTACTTCCAGCAACTTACCTATGCAGGTGTTATTACACGCAAGGTGAACGGCAGACATAAATATGACATTACACGATTAAGAGGAACTCAGAATGACACCATTTAACGCATACACCTATCACAACTGGCGCTTAGAAGCCCTGATCGGTGATTTCTACCCGAAAGAGATTGAAGTAAGCCATACCATTGACGGCGGTTTATATATCACCGTTGCCGTTGTAGATGGACAGATGCACCGCTTTGTAACAACCCTGGGAGAAAATAAATAATGAGCTTTAGCGAACAACAGTACACAACCTATTTAATGAGCGGCGCGCTTGAGTGTCTAACTATTCTTTCCGGTGTTAATGGTAAGCCAGGCGTTGAAGCATTTGACACTTTCGACTTTTATTTACATTCACTTGCCCAGCGTGGGCAGGATGGCAGCGTACAGGATCTATTATACCTTAAAAACCTGCTAGCTCAATTTGCACAAGATGAAGTGAGGCCCATTCAATGATTATTAGAAATCTGGATAACAAACAGCAAGTAGAAACAGGATCAGCGGCATTATATGCCGTTGGCAACATCCTGGACGTGTTAGAAAAGACAGCAGATTATTTTAATATCTCTAAGATAGCTAAAGAGGCAAGCACCAACAGTTCAACAGCAAGATATTACCTGGAAGCAATGAAGAAAGTAGGGATCATTTCCCTGCAATATCTGGATCGTGGTTATATGAGTGCTGTAATCCTGACGCGTAACTATGAGATTGAGCAGCCATATAAACCAAAGTTCAGCCTTTCCAAATCTCAGAACAACAGTTTATTCAATCTCTATGTAGAGTTTGGAATGCCGTACACAGACGATGATTCTGATTCACTGGAAGATACCTTGAAAGGGTTTAGAGAGTTTGTAGAGAATCACGGCGCGAACGTTGACACTGTAACGCAGCAACTTGAAGAACTGGAGCACGTTAAAGATGTGTTGGTTAATGACCGTGTTTATGAGAGCTACAAAGAAGCGTTTCATCTTGTAGATGGAAAATATATTAAGGTTGATGATTACCTTGATGAGATTGAGGGACGCTATCCAGCCTCAGCTATGCATATTCACCAGGTGAAGAACGTATACGATGAAATCCTACTTGCACGATACGAAAGAGAACGAGCTATTGCAGCTATTCCCCTGAGCTATTCGGTAATGGAAATTGCAGAACAAGAAAGCCCAGCACTTACCGAAGAAGAAGAAGCAACTATTTCCCTGCTTAGCCAGGCTGGAGTGATTTATAAACCCCGCCCCACTAAGCAAACGACATTCAGGAAGGTTTTTTACAATGTATAAAGACTTCCATACACCGCGACCTATGGATATTAAGGGATCACTAACAACCCTTTCCCGCTGTGTTGAATATGACTTTACAGGGAAATACAGCAAGCCGATTGTAACCTTCTTAGATAAAGAAATCACTCAGCGATGGTTAGACAGCGAAGCATACGCACTGTGTGAAGTGGAGAGCGCCCCGAGCGCCCCACTCACTAAACAGGAAGCCCAAGACGTTAAATCGATTCTGACGGCTTCCAGCGGCGTCTATTACCGCCCACGAAAGACAATCAAGATTAATAAGACACCCGTCACCGTTCGGGAACTACTTAAAAAGAGATACAAATGAATAGCAAGTTAAAAGACCTATCACAACACTTTGATCGAGAATACATCTTACCACTTCAAGCCTATGCGGATTTCGTCTACAAGCGCCCTACCCGAGCACGCATTGATGATGTTTTTGAAGAGTATAAGAAACTCCTGTTTCTGTTTGGTCAGTATAAAGAACAGATTAGCCATATGTTTAAGGTACTAACCGAAGACGACATTAAAGAAATCACCGGATTAGTGAACGTGCAAAAGAGCGTTTTAGATTATATGGAAGCAGAGATCCGCTGGTACGCGATGCACCTCGTAGAATGAAAACTTTTTTCGGAAAACCGAAAATAAATGTTGACTTTTTACCTTTATCGTTGTATTATAAGAATTAGGGGATAAGCCGGTTACTTATTTCCTAACAACGATGCGGATCGTTGGTAAGAGCGGCGAGAGATATTCAAAAAGGATTGGCGTCCTTTATTAAGAAAACAAGGTTTAATCGAAGTTAATCAATGTTACCTTTTTATAAATTCCGCTAAATTATTTAGATATAAGGTTCGGATACCTTCAGCAAGTATCCTCCTTTTTGAATGTCTCTTGCTCTTTCCCAAACCCTCAAGAAGTATTTAAAGAAGTTGGTCACTTCTGCTAAGTGTCGGTCAGATACGAAACTGCAACGAGCGGTTTCTTTAAATACTTTTTCTGTTAGCTTTAAGAAATCTTCTGACATAAAGATCTCAACTCCTTTTGAAAAATCGTTGTGTAGAGAAAACCTTCCTAGAGGTTTTCTTAAAGCTAACATATCTCATTAATGCTTAGTGAAATAGACCTCGCAAAAGTTATTTCATATTTAGTTCCTTAGTGTCGAAACACTTTCATAGTGTCACGCGCAAGCGTGGAGGGTGTTTCACTAAGCATTAAAAAGTATTTCCTCTTTAGCCGTCATAGTACGGCTATTTTTTTACTTAGACATTACGGAAAACCGAAATGGAAAAGGTACAGATCAGCACTACGTTGATTAAACGATACGTGCAAGATCTCGTTGTCTATACCTCAGTTATTGCAACCAATGCAGATAACCTAGAAGTAATGGCAGAGATTGAAAACGAGTTTAAAGAAAAGGGATTTAACATCGTTGAACCGGAAGAAGCAGAAGACTTTATTGCATCTGCTAAGGGGAAACAATGGTAATTCTGAATCGTCCAGATACGGAAAAGAAAATCCTCACCACTATAAACAAAAGTCTTAGCAAAGATGCACTAGACATTCTTTCTAAACATACCGATGCAACAGACGCAGAGATCGAGCAGATTAAAAAATCTATTCAGTCTGGAAAGGTTCCAATCACTTTATTTGTTGATTGTCCTTCTGAGTCAAACGACATTGTATTAGAAGCCAGAAAGAAAGGCGTCACCGCTATCACTCCAAACATTCCAGACGTTGCCCCTAAATCAGCCATTGAAAGACTGATTGAAGCACGTACTAAACAATACAAAGGATAAAATCTAATGGCAGTAGCAACCCTAAGCGAGTTTTTCCAAACCGCTCGAAGCTTTACCGACATTGTTTCATATGCAACCGATTCTTACGGCGCAGTCCGAGCAATGGCACTCACTCCCCAAGTTGATCTAAAAGCAGGTGATGTAATTACCTCAGAAGGTAAACTCTGGGCAACTGGTGATACCGAGGCTTTTGTAGTTGTAGAACCTTCAACAGTTATCGCTGACGGCGCATTTAAGAAAGTTAACGTACTCCGCGCACCTAATATGGGTAGCCTGGTTTGTCTGAAAACTGACAACCTTAACTTCTCTAGCGATGCTGATCGTGATGCTGGTATTGCTTTCTTAGAATCTCAGGGCTTCCAAACCCAAGTTTTCTACACTTCTTAATTTCAAAGGATAATAACTATAATGGCTATTAACTCTATTTTTGTTGGCGGTGAACGTGTTGACTTTACCCCACTATTTGCAGCATTCCCACGCCGCAACTTTCTGATCACTCAGCTAGGCATCTTTGACGGTGTTCCGGTTCCGAGCAAGCGCGTTGTGCTG